>CAYYNA010000027.1:18629-21517 GCA_964472815.1 uncultured Roseivirgaceae bacterium | reverse complement strand
TCTTCGTGAAATTCTGCATACTTGTCTCCCGAAATATCTGCAGTGGCGAACTGCTCTCCATTAACTGACCAGACGAATTGATTTTCATTCCATTCCAGTTCAAAAACATGGAAATCATCGGCAAACTTTCCGCTTTCTAGCTCATATGAGACAGCTCCCATACTTTCATGCTGATCATCTTCATTTGCAAAGTGGATGTTGGACTCTATTGCTCCATCATCTTTGGAACCGTATAACTCTAGAATATCAATCTCGCCACATTGTGGCCATGGGGTATCTCCACCATTCTCATCAATGTTAGCGCCTAGCATCCAAAAAGCTGGCCAAATGCCTTCGCTGTAAGGTAGTTTCATCCTAGCAGCAATCTTACCGTATCTGAATGATTGCTTATTAGCTGAATTGATTCGGGCAGAAGTGTATTGATTTAAACCGTGCGTTTCACTTTCATGGATGGCCTTAATAACTAGGCAGCTATTTTCCACATAGGCATTTTCCGGGCTGTTCGTGTACCTCTGCCACTCCTCATTGAATCGGCCTGCAGGCTCTACTTGATAGGACCAATTTTTTAAATCAATGGAGTCTCCATCAAATTCATCAGACCAGATCAGCTGCCAGTTGGATCCTGGATCGTAAGAACCAGTAGTCTGTTTCACTTCGGTTGGTTGATCTGTATTTTTCATTGGTTTTCTTTTTTCAGTGCAGGAAATAAAAGCAGCTACAAGCAGGAGGGAAGCTATGAAAGCTTTTGGTCTATTCATGCAACTAAGCTACAAATTGTATGGATCAATTCACCCTCATAAGAAACCCAATAGTGAGTGAGCAATTTCCCATTAAGCATGGGATAGTATGGGAAACATCCATTTTTTTTCTTGAAAAAAACTTTCCTGACCCTTCAGAACAAAAAGTGTGTCACTCCCGCTCAAGTGCCTGCAGTCAAACCCTGATTCATCTAAGGGAGTAAACCCTAGGATCACTTTTCTTGTGGAGTCACTGGCGAGCTGATCTATGACACTTTGCAGTTGCAAAGGACTTGGGGTAAAAAGGTCATCCACAAACAGCACACCTCCTTCAAATGATGCGATGACTACTGCGTTTAATTCTTCCAGATAATAAAGGTGATCTCTTTTGAAGGATAGGCAGTAAAACATGATTGGTGATAACCTATTAAGTGCAGCTATCTGTGAAATGGGGATAGACTCGGTGATAGCACGCTTAAGGATCGCTAGATCTTCTTCGACTTCTACGTTGAGCTTTCTTGGGACTTGAGAAGAGTTGCTTTTAACTAGTTTGGAGAATTGAAACTCTTTCATTCTCACGAAATCGAATTTTGGATAAAAATCAAGTACGCTATCATTTGCAAAGAGATAGATGAAGTCCACCTCATCATGCCATTCGTTAAGGACTAGCTCCAAGAGAAACTTATTTAGACTTTTATTTCTATGCTGCTCATGAGTCATCACCGTCCCTAATTGCAATCCAACTTTTTTCTCTCCTTTAATTAGGAATTCAAGTCGGTTGACAGATACGTTAGAAATTACTTCATCACCAAGGAAAAGCGAGTATGGAATGTAGTAATCAGCCCAATAGCCATCTTGATACCAGCCTTCCAGGTTAAATCCAAACACGGTTTGTGTTAGCTTGTTGAAGCTCTCTCGGTAGGTTTGGTTGTCTTTATATCCCCTTGCAAATCCGTATTTGCTATTATTTAGCTCAACAAACTCCATGTTCAATTGAACTCCAATGAGTCTTTCTGCAAGAAAGCAACGACTGGTTCCAAACTCAAAAGGGGACTTTCTTCCATTGGTACGTGACCAATTCCTTCCAAGATGACAAGGGTATTGTTTGGTAGGTCACTTTGGAAGCGATAGGCACTTTCTATTGGTATTAGTTCATCCTGATCCCCCCACAGAATCAATGTCGGTTGATTGATCGATTGTATGATACTTTCACTTTCATCTGAACCCATTTGGAACTTCATGCGATCGACAAAGGCTTGTCGATTTCCCTCTCTGAGTGTCAGCTCAAAGTATCGCTCTACCAGTTCATCCGTGACTTTTGAGTCATCAGCATACACATTTTGTACGCTTGATTCTACAACTGGTCTTGGTGTAATAAATGTCAATAGCTGCTTCAAGATGGGAATTTTCGCCAGCTTAAAAGCTGCGGGTACGCTTTTGGAATTGAATGGATATCCTGCGGCATCAATCAATAGCAATTTGTCTACCATTTCCGGGTATTTGGCTGTAAAGTTCCAAGCAACACTTCCTCCCAGTGAGTTACCTCCGATGATGCACTTAGTTACTCCAAGTGCACCCAAGAACTCATAAATAAAATTTGCATAGCTCTCCATTGAATAATTCCGATCTGGAAATGGGCCTGTCAGTCCGTAAGCTGGTAGGTCCATTCTGATAACTCTATAGTCTGATTTCAACTGGGTAGTCCACTCATCGAAGGTGTGCAAGCTAGAACCTGTACCATGTATGAGGACTATCGGAATGGAATCACTTAAAATACCTTCGTCTCTATAGTGGACATCCATATTGCCAACATTTATAAATGCTGAAGGGTCCATTGCATACTTCGATTTTAGCTGCTCCAAAGGAATGTCTTGGTACCCGAAGAGCATAGCGATTAATGCAGCAAGTAATCCGAAGATCAGCAGGGAGATTGTTAGAATTCTTTTTGTCATTTGGAAGGGAGTTTTGACTCAATTACTCAATTTTCGAGGCTTCAAATCCATAGAAAGTGAAGCCTGTAACTGTACCATCTACTTGAATAAAATTTAGATACTGTCCGTTGGTTCTATTGAAGAAGGTACTATCGTTGGTAGGCAGCAAAAAAATGGGTTCCGGTGCAAAATCCGCAAGCTGTTCCAGTCCATTGTCTTT
>CAYYNA010000027.1:16803-18529 GCA_964472815.1 uncultured Roseivirgaceae bacterium | reverse complement strand
AGTACCAGCTGAGAGGGAGTGGTCCAAAGGCCAGCAGCGGCCATTTCTGGATATATTGGCCATTTACCCTCCACTTCATCACCGTTTACTCTGTAGCCTGTAGCCGCAATGGAATGGTACTGTTCAGGCAAGGGGTTTTTAAAAGTGCTTGACCTCATCCCAAGAGGATCAAGCACGGTTTCTTGCATCAGTTCCGGGTATGCTCTTTGTTCAATATCTGTGATCATCAGTTGCATAATCGTGTAACCTCCGCCGGAGTACATCCAGCTTTCACCTGGTTCCTTATAGACTCGCACTGCATCCGTATTTCCTATGCCATCCAGAACTTCAGGCACAGTAGGAATGGTATCACCTTTATCATAGCCAGGAAAACCCCATACGGTCAGTCCCGCAGTATGATTTAAGATTCTGCGTGTTGTTACTTTCTCTTTAAGTGTAAAATCATTGTCTGGAAGCTTCCAGGTAGTTAAGTAGTTATTCACATTAGTATCTAGACTTATAATGCCTGCTTCTGCCAACTGATGAGCTCTAGTTGCCGCGACAGGTTTACTTATTGAACCTGCTAGGAACATGGTTTCAGTGGTGACTTTGCGGTTTTCCGAACTATCTGCTATCCCATACCCTTTGGCCCATTCGAGTTGACCTTCGTTAACTACGGCAATACTCACTCCGGGAATACCCAGTTCTCTAAGCCTTTCCTCAATCGAGTAATTGGGAATTTTTTCACCTTTGATTTGAAGGTTGGGTTCGAGTCCATTCTCTATTCGTGCTATTCTTTCTGAGAGAAGATCTGCGTCACTTCGGCGTGAAGTAGAACATCCTAATCCAAATAGGATTACGAGTAGAGCGAAAATGCTAAGATTCTTCATGATTTGATTTTAGCGTCCTGATTTGATTCAATAAGGTAAGAATCTTTCAAATTAATCAAGTCTTATTTCCATAAAACACTGAGTGAAATATTAATTTGCAACCAGCTTCTGCACCACATTTATTGCAGCTTCCGCAGCAGCATGGACACTCGACCAATCAGAGCCATCGGTATAGCCATCACCGGCAAAAAAGACTTTGTCAGCTATTGGCTGACCTAAGGTTCGGATATTCTTCCAATCTTCAAAGTAATGGATGTATGCTCCATTAATGTAAGGTTCCTCGGTCCAATTCTGGAAAATGTGATTGACGTACTTATCTGAGGCGTTCCCATCAAACAATTCATCGAGTTCATTGAGTATGTATTCGATTTTTTCCTCTCCTTCTCTTTCCAAATAAGGATCCGCAATTTGACCGACTGCAAAAAGTCCCAAAATATGCTTAGATGTATTTTGGCCATAGGCTGCATCATAATACAATCTGTGACCTGCTGTTTCTGGTTCGCTTCCAAATGCGGTGGCGGTAGGGTAGAACGACTCAGAAAATTCGATAAAGGCCTTACAGCCTCCCCATACCGTCACATCCTTAATCGCTGCAATTTTATCCTCAGGCAAATTGGGTGTGAACTTGATTATATCGGACTGAAGCACTTTTACAGGGACTGTTACGATGACTTTATCCGCAGTGAATTTTCACCTTCAGTGCTGACAGTGATCCGGTCACTAGCATAGTCGATGCTATTGACAATCTGATTAAACTTGAGCCTACTCCTTATACTTGGCACAACGTATTCCTCAAAAAAGTCGAACCAGGTGGATCCAATAAATTTTTGATCGATGGTAAATCCCAGATCTTTCAG
>CAYYNA010000027.1:13287-16703 GCA_964472815.1 uncultured Roseivirgaceae bacterium | reverse complement strand
AGTTGATTTAATGCGTAGGCAGAAGTGAGTCCAGCGGCACCTGCTCCGATGATGAGCACCTTGTCTGTAGACTTTAATGCATTATTGTTATTTAGCCAGTTGCATGAAGAAACGAACGGCAGACCAATTCCTAATAGTCCGCTCATTTTGATAAATTCTTTTCTCGTCATGGACGGGTTTTAGGTTAGTGGATTTTTGCACAATGTAGCACTAATAACCGATTTAGTATGTCTTGCAGATGGAGCGATCAGAAGCCCATGGTTAGTTGAGTAGTGTCTACTTTTTTTTCCTCTTTTTTGAAGTTGGAAATACCTACACCGATTAAGCGAATACCTTCTTCCCTAAGGAGTTCTTCATTCATAAAGTCTTTGGCATATTTGACATAGTCATCTTCCCTTTCTACTAATTGCTCGTAGGTATGACTTCTCGTAATCTGCTGGAAGTCTCCGTACTTTATCTTAAGCGTCATGGTTATCCCTTTTTCACCAGACCTCTCATATCTCTGAAAAGAGATACGAGCGATGCGTTCGATTTCCTGCAATATCTCCGCATACTCGTACAGGTTATTCTCAAAAGTACGCTCCGCACTGACAGACTTGGTGTCTCTGCTTGATTGTACACTTCGGTGATCTACCGCTCTTGAGATGTTGTAGTAGTATTTTCCAGACTTACCGTACCGAAGGGTAAGGTCCTCCAAGCTCTTGCTGCGAAGGTCTTTCCCTGTAAATATGCCTGCTCTCACCATCTTTTCTGCGGTGACTTTCCCTATGCCAAAAAACTTATGGACTGGAAGCTTTGCAACAAAGTTTTCAGCTTCCTCTGGAAGAATTACATATAGGCCGTCAGGTTTGTCCATATCAGAAGCAGTTTTAGCCAGAAACTTATTGAAGGAGATACCCGCTGAGGCAATCAATCCAGTTTGGTCCTTGACCTTCTTTTTGATCTCCTTCGCGATAAGGGTAGCTGAGTTCAAGCCAATCTTGTTTTCTGTCACATCCAAATAAGCTTCATCTAGTGAAAGCGGCTCCACTAAGTTGGTGTATTCAAAAAAAATGTCCCGAATTTGTCTGGAAAGCTCTTTGTAGCGTGCGAATCTGTGCTTTACAAAGATGAGGCCTGGGCATAGTTTGGCTGCCTTTGCGGACGGCATGGCAGATTTTACTCCAAACTTCCTTGCTTCATAACTTGCAGCGGCCACCACCCCACGGTCAGAGTTTCCCCCTACCGCTACTGGCTTGCCACGCAGTTCTGGAAAGTCTAGCTGCTCCACCGAAGCGAAGTAGGCATCCATGTCAATATGAATGATCTTGCGATAACTCATTGCTTTCCATTTGGATATGAAAAGTAGTAACTTCCATACTGTAACAAATACAACTGCTTATGAAAAATATCTTGTTTTTCCTTTTTGTTTGTGTTGCTGCGATAGCATCGGCTCAAACACAATTTCAGCAAGAAGCTGTTGGATATATGGCCTTTTCTAAAGGAAGAATTACTCAGCTTGCTGAAGCAATGCCTGATGATAAGTTTGACTGGCGCCCAGCAGAGGGCGTTCGTTCTTTTTCCTCTGTGATAGGTCATGCCGTCTCCGCCAATTATTTCATGGGCATGAAGCTTGGAGGAACACTGCCGGAAGGAATAAATCCCATGACGATTGAGAAAGAGCTGACCACTAAAGAAGAATTGATGAAAGCACTTAATGCATCGCACGAATTTGCTACTAGAGCAATTATGGCTATAAAGCCAGAAGAAATGGGCGATAAGGTGGAGATGCCATTCCCTGGTGATTTTACCAAAATGAGTGTGGTGAACATTATTATGAATCATGGAAGTGAGCACATGGGCCAGCTAATTGCTTACGCCAGGACCAATGGCGTGACACCACCATGGAGTGTGGCTCCTGGAGAATAATATAAAAGCCAGAGGAAATCTGGCTTTTCTTTTTTCAATCCATAGGAGAACTATGCGTGGAAAGGGCTTTTGTGATGCCATTTTCCTTTTTGTAGACATCCGTAAAACTGAGTTTGAACTGCGAGGTATCACCTTCTGGTGAAAGTGAGGTGATGATTTCCCATCCCCGAACAATAGCTACATTATCGTAAAGTTTGATATCCATATCAAAAAACTCTTGGCTGATTAAGTTGGAAGGATCCGTCGCAACCCACTCCATCATTGTAGCACGATCAGCGGTCGAGCCATCTGGACTTCCGGAATAGGTGTAGGTGGGATCAAGTACTTCCTTGAGCAATGCTGAGTCTTTTGTAATCATGGCTTGCTCCCATTTATCAAGTAACTCGGTTGCGTCTTTTTCTGTAATTTGTTCCACAGCTGGAACTTCAGGTTTTTCGGTTTGCTGACATGCGCCTAGTAAGAAGAGCACCAGCACTTTTACAAGATTTTTCATAGTAGTTGTAGTTTGACTTCCTCATAGAACGGAAGTCAAACAGAAAAGGGTATTACAGGGATTATTTATAAACCTTAGGGATATATTCCTGATAGTTTCTGGGAGGCCTTACATAAGACTGGTGCTGAGGTAATGGCGGGAGCTCAATCTTATCGTAAGCAATTGGTTTCCATGGGATTTGTTCAAGGATGTGATGCATGCAATTTAGCCTAGCGCTCTTCTTGTCGTCTGCATCCACTACATACCATGGAGATTGCTTAGTATCTGTGTGAGCAAACATTTCATCTTTTGCCTTGGAATACTCGATCCATTTGGATCGGGAGACAAGATCCATAGGGCTAAACTTCCAGCGCTTTAATGGATTAGAGACACGTTCTTTGAATCTCTTTTCCTGCACATCATCGCTTACGGAAAACCAGTACTTCAATAAGATGATGCCTGAACGAATGAGCATGCGTTCAAATTCGGGACAGGACCTCAGAAATTCCTGATGCTCTTCTTCGGTACAAAATCCCATTACCTTTTCGACACCTGCCCGATTGTACCAACTTCGGTCAAATAGCACAATTTCCCCTTTTGCTGGAAGGTGAGGCACATACCTTTGAAAGTACCATTGACCTTTTTCACGTTCAGTAGGTACACCAAGAGCCACCACTTTCACCACCCTGGGATTAAGCTTTTCGGTAATCCTTTTGATGGCTCCTCCTTTTCCAGAAGCATCACGTCCTTCAAATAAGATGACCACCTTCAGCCCTTCCTTTTTCACCCATTCCTGCAGTGCGACAAAATTCACTTGCACTTCTTTTAAAGCGCTCTCATATACTGCTGTATCCATAATTTTCAAATTTAGAATTCACAGTAAGGATAAGGTTGGAGGTTTGTCATCCAAATGGCTGGGATTTGTCAGGACAGGTTTCTAAGTACTCAAGTAGGGCTTTGCGCGTTTCAACTCATTTTATAGAGTGATTGCTGCTTCGGATCTACCTATAGGATGGTAGCTCAAAAAGCTAAACAT
>CAYYNA010000027.1:0-13187 GCA_964472815.1 uncultured Roseivirgaceae bacterium | reverse complement strand
TCCAATGGATATGGGAATGAGAGCGTATACCTTCACACAATTGGAGGTGAAGAGCTACTATCTTACGAAAGAGGGTCTAATCCTACTTTTTCCAATAATAGCAATCATCTGGTTTTTAAGATTGCTCCTGACTTCTTTGAGCAACGAGATTTGCAGCGTAAAAAGACGAAAGAAAAGGACTTGCCACCAGATACCTTGGCAGTCTATGACATAGCCAGCAAAGCTTTGACTAAAGTAACAGGTGTGAAGTCTTTCAAGGTGCCTGAGAAATGGGATAACTATGTGGTTTACCTCTTTAATCCAGCAATTGATTCCACCAACAAGAAAGAAAAAAAGCGAAGCAAAAAGAATGGCTATGATCTAGTAGTTAAGAATCTGACGGATCAATCGGAAGTCACTTTTTCATATGTTCTGTCCTATGAAGTCGCTGAAGAAGGGCAGGGAATTGCCCTTACCACCTCCGGTAACGATAGCACTGTCCTTCCGGGAGTTTACTACTTTGATTTTGCAAAGCAGCAATTCGAACCGGTGTTTAGATCTAAAGGAGAATACTATCAGCTAGGTTGGGACAAACAAGGTGAGCAGTTATCTTTTATATCTGATACTGATACGACTAAGGCGCTTGATAGGGACTATCATTTACATTATTTCAGAAATGAATGGGATAGTAGTAAAACGATTGTTCAGAATTCGCAGCTTGGCGATCTGATCGTGAACAAAGACTTTGAGACCTACTTCTCCGAATCAGGAAAGAGACTATTTTTTCAAACTAAGGAGATGCCAGTGTTGCAGGATACTGCCCTGCTAAAGGAGGAAATTGTGAATGTAGAGGTTTGGAATACGAACGATCAGCGGCTATTTACTGATCAAGAGAACGACTTAAAGGATGACCTGAAATTCGGATATCTAAGCTACTACGATGTTTCGAAAGATCAGTTTGTGCAGCTTGGAGGTGCTGAATACTCTTCGGTACGCATAAGTAATGAGGGTGACGGACAAAATGCAGTTGCAGTTGATGACTATGCGTACAGGCAGTTGATCAGCTGGGAGGGTTATGTGCTGCAGGATATCTATGACCTGGATGTCACTACCGGTGAAAAGACGAAGATCGCAGAGGGAGTGCGAGGAAGTATTCAAATGTCTCCGTTAGGTAAGTACGCCTACTGGTACAATAACCTGGATACTGCCTGGTATACCTACGATTTTAGCAAAACGCAGATCAGGCAAGTGACAAGCAATGACATTTCAGCTTTCTACAACGAGATTCACGATACCCCATCTGCTCCGAGGCAATACGGATTGATGAGCTGGACGGAAAACGATGAGCGAATGTTGATCTATGACCGGTATGATATCTGGGAAGTGGATCCAACAGGTGGAACTGCAGCAAAGAGAATTACTAAGGACGGACGGGAGAATAAGCTTTCGTATAGGTATGTGAGACTAGATAGGGAAGAGCGATTCATTAAGAAGGGCCAGAACTTGATGCTCTCAGGGTTTTATGAAGGAGACAAGAGCGAGGCAGTCTTCAAGATGAAATATGGTCAGAACAAACCGTCCAAACTTCTGGAGGGTGACTATGAGTTTGGTTCCTTCAAGAAAGCCAGAGATGAAGATCAAATGATCTACACCAAGCAGGATTTTCAGACCTTCCCTGATATCCTGAGTACGGATCTTACTTTAAAAAAGTCTACTCGCATTAGTGATATAAACCCGCAGCAGAAAGACTATAAGTGGGGTACTATAGAGCTGGTTTACTGGAATTCGTTAGAGGGAGAACTTCTAGAAGGAATGCTGGTAAAGCCCGAGGATTTTGATCCCAGCAAGAAGTATCCACTCCTAGTTAATTTCTATGAGAAAAGCTCAAACGGGCTGAATAGACATAGAGATCCCTATCCTCACCGGTCGACGATCAACTATAGTTACTATACATCTAGAGGATATGTGATTTTCAATCCCAACGTTCACTATGGTACTGGCTATCCTGGAGAGGACGCGTACAACTGCGTGATTCCTGGTATTACTTCCTTGATGGAGAAGGGATTTATTGACCGTGACAACATTGGTGTTCAAGGACACAGTTGGGGTGGTTATCAAATTGCCCACTTACTCGGAGAGACAGATATCTTCAAATGTGCAGAGTCTGGGGCTCCTGTGGTAAATATGATCAGTGCGTATGGTGGAATTCGTTGGGGTTCGGGTCTAAGCCGAATGTTTCAGTACGAGCATACCCAAAGTAGGATAGGAGGGTCGCTTTGGGAATATCCCTTGAGATACATCGAAAACTCACCAATATTCACGGTAGATAAAGTCACTACACCTGTGTTAATTATGCACAATGACGAGGATGGAGCAGTACCTTGGTACCAGGGTATCGAGTATTTTGTTGCGTTGAGAAGACTGGGTAAGCCAGCATGGATGCTTAACTACCGAGGAGAGCCGCACTGGCCACTAAAGATTCAGAATCGTATTGATTTCAATATTCGGATGTCTCAATTCTTTGATTACTATCTGAAAGGTGAAGCTATGCCTAAATGGATGCGAGACGGTGTGCCGGCGACAGAACTTGGAATCAATCAAGGATATGAGTTGATAGACAAAGACTAATTTATCGATTGGATAGGTTGTGTTGACCTTTTAATCCCTACGATTACATAAGTGGTTCAACAATCTGCTTTCTGCTGAGTTAATTTTGTGATTTAACCAGTATGAAGAAGATAGTACTAATTTCGGTCACTTTTGGGCTTGTTATCCAAAGTATTTTTGGTCAGTCTATTGAAATTAGGAAGACAAATGAAGCTATCAACATAGATGGTATCCCAGATGAACTGGTCTGGAGTACCGCTGATTCTGCCTACAACTTCACACAGAATTTCCCTACGGACTCTTTGCCTGCAAAGGCCCAGACGGTTGCAAAAATCCTGTACGACGAGTCCAATATCTACGTCTTAGGAATCATGCGCAATCTGCCGGGAGGTAGGAAATACGTAACACCATCCTTGAGAAGAGATTTTAGAGGAGCAGCTAACGATAGTTTCTCGGTGCTTTTCGATACGTTCTCAGATAGAACAAATGGTGTATTGTTTGGGGTCAACCCTTTTGGAGTTATGCGGGAGGCCATCATTACGAATGGGGGTAGTGGTAGTGGTAGCTTCAGCCTAGACTGGGACAATAAATGGTTCGCTGAGGCACGCCAGTTTGATGGCTACTGGGTAGTGGAAATGGCTATTCCTTTTAAAACCTTGCGCTTTAATGAAGGTGTAGATTCGTGGTTGGTCAATTTT
This sequence comes from uncultured Roseivirgaceae bacterium, assembly GCA_964472815.1. Taxonomy (GTDB): domain Bacteria; phylum Bacteroidota; class Bacteroidia; order Cytophagales; family Cyclobacteriaceae; genus Ekhidna. Next base: position 9,903 of record CAYYNA010000027.1, on the reverse strand, counting down.
TACCGTGTGGATAGTGAATATGCTGAACGAAGTACATGGTCCCCGATTAAGCGAACATTTTCCATCTTCAACATGGCCACCATCAGAGAAATGCGTTGGGACCAGCCCACAAAAAAGCCTGGTACTAATCTCTCGGTTATTCCGTTTGTAGCGGCTAATACCGGAAGGAACTTTGAGGAAGGGACGAGCGAGCAGCTGAATTTCTCAACCGGATTTGACGCAAAGTATGCTGTGACTTCCGGGTTGAATCTAGACTTAACGGTCAACCCTGATTTTTCTCAAGTGGAAGTAGATCAGCAGGTGACGAATCTGGATCGCTTCGAGATTTTCTTTCCAGAACGAAGGCAGTTTTTCCTGGAGAATGCTGACCTTTTTTCAGGCTTTGGCAACCGTGGAACTAGGCCTTTCTTCTCTCGAAGGATAGGAATTACACAGGACACGTTGACGGGCAATAACATTCAAAATTCCATCCCTTTTGGTGCAAGACTGAGTGGGAAGGTGAATAATGACCTTCGTATTGGAGTCCTTTCTATGCAGGCTGGTAGGGACGAAGCGAACGGACTACCTTCTTATAACTACTCCATGGTCAGCTTACAGCAGAAGGTATTTGATCGATCCAATATCAGTGCATTTGTGGTGAATAAACAAACCTTCGATGATGCTAGCGAATACAACAGCGCGGAACTGAGCGAACATAACCGTACGGTTGGTTTAGAGTACGGGTTAGCTAGCGCAAATAACGTCTGGAACGGCCGCTTTTTTTATCATCGATCGTTTGATGAAGTACAGCCAAATCAACCTTTCGCGGCTGGAGCATCCATCAATTACGATATTCAAACCTGGTCTGTAGACGTCTTTTCCCAGATTGTAGGAGAAGGGTATAACCCCGAAGTTGGATTTGTCAGAAGAAATGATATCCGACAGCTAGCAAGCACAATCCAGTATCGTTGGTTTCCAAAATCGGGAAAAATCCAGCGTCACGGCCCTGGCTTTGACTTTGACATGCTGGGAAATGACACCTTTGGATTTTTGGATTGGGACTACAACCTGCTTTACAATATCAACTTTCTCAATACCTCAAGTTTTAGCCTCAGGTTGAGGAGGCAGTATACTTACCTTTTCGACTCTTTTGATCCCAGCGGTTCAGACGGCCTGGAACTTGCTGCAGATACAGAGTATACCGTCTTCCAAATCATCGCAGGTTTCGAATCAGATCAGAGGAAGAAATTCTTCTACAGTTTGAGAACCAGATCTGGTGAATATTTTAATGGTCACCGTTTAAACCTACAGGGTTCTGTGGGGTATAGATATCAACCCTTAGGTTTTGCCTCCCTAGATTTTGCCTACAATCGGATATTGCTTCCAGAGCCATTTACCACTACCACGCTCTACTTATTGGGCCCTCGTTTTGACTTCACTTTTAGTAAGAACATCTTCCTGGCCACTTTCTTTCAATACAATAGTCAGATTGAAAACCTAAGTATCAATACGCGATTTCAGTGGCGCTTTAAGCCCGTCTCGGATATCTTTTTGGTTTATACGGACAACTATTTTGCAGACCACCAAGGTGGGTGGCAAATCGGAAGCCCTAGAACAAGGGCACTCACATTCAAGATTACTTATTGGTTAAATCTCTAGCTAGGGATTACCTTTTGCTCAAAACAATTTCAGGACCGTACCCCATGATCTTGTGCCAGTAGCTTACGGTATTGGGGACGCTTTGCTCGAAAATGTATTGTTGCCGCTGACCATTTACAACTAAGGACAATTGGTACAGTTCCTTGGTATTAAAATCTTCATGTACGTAGGGAAGGTCTTTTTCGAAATTGAGCACCTCGTCGCTTTTAGTAATGACAATGTTGTCCGTTCTGAATCGAATCGCCAGTGTATTACTTTCGTCATACCACGTACCCTGAATCCAAGCAGGGGGACTGAGTGAAGGTTGATCGCCAGGGATAAATACATCATCAAGTGGCTCATCCACGGCACATGAGGCTAAACCAATAAAAAGCATAAGGATTATTGTGGCTCTCTTCATCTTCACAGAAATTAATTTGGCATATTTAAATTAATTCATTTGAAAGAAAAAGGTTTGGTGAAAAGTCCAAATAATTTACGCTTGGCGTAAGATCTTTTCCATCTTCTTTCCCTTCGCCAGTTCATCGACCAATTTGTCCAGATATCTTGTCTGTTTTGTCAAGGGTGTTTCGATCTCCTCGATTCGATAACCACATATTACGCCTTTAATCAATTCCGCATTTGGGTTGAGGCTTGCTTGTTCAAAAAACGTGGCAAAAGTTGCTTTTTCGTCGATTAGGGAGGAGATTTTGTTTTCATCAAATCCGGTTAACCACTCGATCACCTCATGAAGTTCCTCTTTGGTCCGACCCTTTTTCTCCACTTTGGTTACATAGTGCGGATATACGGAGGAAAATGTCATGTTCGCAATGCGCTCGTCGTGCTCAGGAGTTGTTGTCATAGTAGATGTAGTAGTTGATAATAGTGATAATGAAATCCTTTTTTGAAGTTAATATTTCCTTAGAAGCAATCAAAGTGAATGCAATTGCCAAATTAGGAAATCCACGATTCAGTAATACGCTCGAAGCGCCATTTGCCATCTACCTTGTGGTATATCGCGGTGTACCCTCCTCCGCTCAGATAAACATTCTTTGAGCGTTTATGCGAGATCCAGGTATTGTCAATTTTGATGGTTGCTGTTGATTCATCGATTTGAATCATGCTAAACGATAGATGCAAAAAGTCTTCTTTGGTTTGATCTGCTATGTGTTGCAATTCTTCGCGCGATTTTAGGCAAAACTCTACGTGGTTGATTCTAGGAGGCACTTCCTCAGATTTCAGGAATGAAGCGCTGCTCATCCATTCTTGGGTGTTGGTAAAAGTTACCACTTCGGTTTGATAGGCATTGCTTACGTATATTCTATGCTTCTTCCAGAAGAGTATGTAATCTGGAATGTCCTTCTCCGCAACCACAGCACGCTTCAGTGATCGGTAAACAAGTTCTTTAATGTCCGAATCGACGTTATAGTCCGAAAGCCGGCAATCAAAATGTCTGTCTTTGATGTAGTAGGGTCTACACCCTACAACAATTACCGTGATCAAAAGAATGAGGTGTTTTCTCATCAGACTCTGGGTTACTCCTCTTTTAGCTTTAGCCACTCTTGATACGTTACTACTCGTTTTTCTTCGTCAGGCCTACCTTTTCCAGGCAAGGTTCCGATGAACTCCAGATCGTGCCCATCTGGGTCATTGAAATAGATGGCGATGGCCGGCATCCAGCAAAAGACCATGGGCTGGTCGTTATCTTCTTGCAAGAAGTTCCAATAGTTAAGTTGTTTTGATTTAAGAAAATCAATGGATTCATTCAATATCCATTCCGGATCACACTCAAAAGCGAAATGACGGATATCTATCTCTTCTTTCGGTTTTTCCCACAACCCAAGCATTGCTTGCTTTTCTGCCCCAACCCAGAAAAAAGCGATTCTGCGTTCATCACTGAAGCGGCATTGCTGCAAACCAAGCGTTTGTGAATAGAAATCAATGGACCGCTCCAGGTTCTCTACAAATAAGTGAGTTTCATACAATCCTTGGATCATGTTCATTCTAGTCGATTTTCAATTCCCCTAAAGGTACGTTTGAATCAAGGACTGCATTACTCCTCCATCGTTTTGATTAGGCTAGTGACCTTCTCAAGTTTTGGACCCACAAATTTCTTTGCAGACCTTCTGTTCAAATAATAAATCGCAGTTCCTATCACCAAGCAGTAGATTCCGGCCCCAAGAATAAAAACCAAGTCTGCGGATTTCTCTAAGATAAAACCTAGCATAAACAGATAACAGAAGGACAGGAATGGCAGCACGTACCAGTAGAAAATGCTAAGCCGAAGCTTCATCTGAAGGTCGAGGTAATCTTTCGTGTCCCTGAGGAATTGCATGTAGTTTGCAGTGGAACCATCAGGGCTCTTTTTCTTGGTCTTTTTCACCACAAATAGAATGTAGCAGGCCCATAGCGCAATTAGTCCTGCTCCGATCTTTGAAACGATGTTAGGAGCCTGAAAAACAAAGTAGGTGAACATGGGTATAGTTGCGATAGCCCCAAGACTTTCTCGCAAATACAGCCATTTCATACTTTTATGGAATTGGTCCAGGTTTGCTTGGACATCCATCATCAATCGTGATCTTTCAAACTTTACTTGCTCCTGAAAAGGGGAAGTTTTCCAAATTTTTATTAGCTCTTCTTCTATCATATCCTTTCATTTATACAGTTCATTAATTTCTTTTTGATACGTTTTACTTTGACCGCTACATGGTTTTCTGTTAGTCCAGTGATCTCCCCAATTTCTTTGTACGGGAGTTCTTCTAGCCATAGCGTCATGATCGCTTTGTCAGCATCGTCTAGCTGCTTAAGACAACTTCGCAGGTAGATCAACAAATAATCTTCCTCTGCCGAATCTGATGCTCCGCCATACTGAGAAAGCTGAATGCTATCCATATTGACAAAGCGTCTCTTCTTTTTGCTCAGGTTGGTTTGAGCCTTCATGCAGACATTAAGCGTTACTCGATACATCCATGTGCTCAATGAAGCATTGGACTTGAAGGATGGAAGCGACTTCCAAATATTGACTAAGGCTTCTTGGAATAGGTCCTTTCGATCCTCATCGTCTTTCGAGTAAACAGAGCATATCCGCAATAGCTTTTGCTTGTTCTCTTCAATACCTGCTAAAAATGTGTTTTCCAATTCTATCTCCATGGTGTGGAATTAATTCACTCTGTCTCTTTAGTTCGGTAAGTTTTCAAAATATGACAGCTCATGCGAAACTTTTTGCTTAGAGGCTCTCAAGAAAACTTGCCTTGAAAGAGAAAGAATAGCCTGCTAAAGAATGAAGAGAATCTGAGTGATTATTCAGGGTCCTGATAATGCACTTATTTCTTTAGGTCTTTCTCGTAGATAGCTATCCATTCATCCACGCTCATCTTCTGCATCAGCTCACCAATGAGTGCTAAGGGAATTTCATCCACCTTCTTAAATCGGATACAGCTTTTGCCCATATCTAGCTTCCGTTTGCTGTGTTTCGGATACTCACTTACAAACCAGTCTAAAAGCTCCTGGCTCGCATAAATACCCATGTGATAGAAGTTGATAGAGTTTTTCTGTGAGGCTATTCCTGCAAAAGGGAGAGGTTCCTCGGGCTTGCAATGATAACCTGAGGGGTAGATAGAATGAGGTACCACATAACCCAATCCTCCATAACTTATATCCGACTCAAAACCTTCTGGAAGGTTCTTGATAATAACGTCATGCAGTTCATTGAAGGGCTTTATTCTGTCTTCCGGGAGGCTTGTCAGAATTTCGTTTACGGTCTTTCCAGTTGCTTTCATAGTTATGTAGAATTTCTGGTTGATTGTCTCAACTCATAAATAATGCTTAAAGTGACTCCAAGTAAGTTACGAATAAATCGGACTGGATTAGCTAGGTTTTTCGACAAATACGAAACAAAAATATCTTGATTTCTGTTTAGTTTTTCTACATTTACGAATGTAATAGTTTTGCACCGATTCTGATAGAGATGTGAAGAAGCATAAACAACCTCCCAAGTACCTATTCAAATGGCTAGAGCGCTTTTGCGATCCGAAGCTTGTAGAAGCTATCGCTGGAGATCTGGAAGAAGTCTTCCAGGAGAACATGGAAGCAAAGGGTAGGATCCGGGCCGTATTGATTTGCTGGGTGCAAACCCTAGGTTTTATGAGAGGTAAATTCAAGAAAAAGCCTGAAAGAGTATCGAATATGAAAGCTGTTTGGACCAATTATTTTTTGACTGCTTATCGTTCCATGAAGAAGCAGAAAGTATTCTTTGGGATCAACCTGATTGGTCTTGTCATTGCAATTACCTGCTCTCTTTTCGCACTTGTCTATATCTATGATGAGCTGCAGTTTGATAAACAACACTCAGATGGAGATCGGACTTATCGTCTGTACAAGCGCTACATCAATGAATTGGAGGGTGTAGATCATCTCACCTACGAAACTTCAGGTATGATGGGGGTGACGATGAAGGAGGAGTTTCCTGAAGTCACTGATATCTCGCGGATGCTCCCGTGGTGGCATCCTGTCATATTTTCTTTCGAAGAGACCCATATATCCGCTAAGGGATTGCACTTTGCTGATGCGAACTTCTACGAGTTTTTTGATTTTGATGTCATTGCTGGAAATTCAGCCACATTTTTGACGGCTCCCGCATCTATTGTACTCACTGAGTCTTTAGCCAAAAAACTGTTCCCCAATGCAGAGGTAGCACCTTTAGGAAAGCAGATTATTGCCATTGATGGACTGGAATATACCATTACCGGAGTAGTGGCAGACCCTCCGAGGCAATCTTCCTTCGAGTTTACGGCCTTGGTTTCATGGAGTACAACAATGGAAGGTGGTCCACTGGAGAGAGACTGGATGAATAACTGGGCAGCACAGGGTATTTACACATTTGTGAAGCTAGAAGGGGAGGCTCAACCAGATTTGGTAGTCAGTAAACTGCCCGATATGATGCTGCGTCATTTTGAAGAACGGGCAGATCAATACTTACTGAAGCTTCAGCCATTTGAAGAAATGCATTTGCACGGGGAGGATATTCGAGGAACCGAACGAATGAAATCTGGGAGCATCACCTTTATCTATACACTGGGTAGTTCTGCATTTTTTGTATTTCTCATTGCGTGTGTTAACTATATCAATATTTCCCTTTCCCGTGCATCACGTGCACACACCGAAGTGGGTATAAGAAAAGTGATGGGCTCCACGCGACGGCAGCTGACGGGGAGATTTCTTTCCGAGACATTGATTTATTCGCTGCTCGCTTCGGTGCTGAGTCTGATACTCATCTATATTTTACTTCCGTTTGCAAGCCAGCTAAGTGGAAAGGAACTACCCTTTAGTGCATTTTTGCATCCTTATTCAATACTAGCCATCCTCTCCTTTATTGTGCTCACAGGATTGATTGCTGGATTATATCCTGCCTGGATACTATCTAACCCACCTGTGTCCACGATCCTCAAATCTGGATCTGGACAGTCGGCTGGAGCTGGCGGATGGATGAAAAAGTTGCTGCTTATTCTACAATATGCTATTTCAATTTTTCTCATCATCTGCACCTTCACGGTAATCAAGCAAATTCAGTTCCTGCAAAACAAACCACTGGGTTTTGACAAAGAGCAGATCTTGGTCATGGACATTGGGAATGAAGTGAATGAGCATGCAGAAGCAATGGAGGACATGCTGCTCAAGCACCCAAACATTCTTTCGATTTCGAAGGGCCTTTCCACCATGGGAAATGCCTCCTACACACTACCGGTGGTGCCGGAGGGTTATACAGACGAGCTAAATGCTCGAATATTTTATGTAGATCCGGTGTTCTTTGAGACATACGGAATTGAGGAGATGATTGGACGTTCCTTCATAAAAAATTCTCTTGCCGACTCCAACCAGATCATCATCAACCAGGCCATGATGGATTTTATGGATTGGGAGGATCCCATCGGCAAACACATCAGAATAGTGGAAGATGATAAGAGCTATCCAGTAATTGGTGTGGTCAGTGATTTTCATGTGCACTCTCTTACCACTAGCACCATAGAGCCGATGATTATCCGTCTAAATACGTGGATGAACTGGTACATGTCTGTGCGGATAGGGGAGGGTGATGTACTTGAAACCATTGCCCATGTCAATGACACTTGGGATCAGTTTGCCACCAGAACTCCTTTTGATTTCTATTTTGTGGATGACTGGTTCCAAGAACAGTACAATAAGGAACGAAACCTGCTGGGCACTAGCACCATCTACGCCTGTATTAGTCTGCTATTGTGCGGCTTAGGTTTGTATGGATTGACCGCCTTGCATCTTCAGCATCGGAGTAAAGAAATTACCATTCGAAAAGTGCTTGGAGCCACGATCAGCAGTCTGGTCTCTATGATCAATCGGCAATTCTTAGTCTTCATTTTGATCAGTGTATTGGTAGCTACCCCAGTAGCGTGGTATTTTGTGCGTGAGTGGCTTGACCAATTTGCCTACAAGATCTCGATAGATTGGACTCCTTTCATTTACTCGGTCTTGTTGATTGTATCTGTCAGTACAATAATTATCAGCGCTTTGTCTGTACGAACTGCATCTGTAAATCCTGCGAAAAATCTTAAAGCCGAATAGTCATGAAAGGATCCAACCTGGGTGAACTAGAAGAATTGATCATGTTGCACGTAGCACTGCTCTACGATGAAGCCTATGGTGCTGCCATCATGAAGGAGGTAAAACTGCGGTGCAATCGTTCCATAAGTCTGAGTACGGTCCATGCGGCACTAGCGCGCTTGCATGAGAAAGGCTATGTGACGTCTCGCTACGGCGGGGAAAGTACGGAGAGAGGCGGTCGCAGGAAACATCTTTTCAGAGTGACACCAGCAGGTCAGAAAGTGCTGGAAGAAGTACGGACCCAACGAAATACCATCTGGAATGATATTCCGTCCATTGCTTTCAATACGCAATAATATCTAAGCTACTCACTCAGGGGTTTCTTCTTTTATTTCGCTCAAGATCTGCTGCCAGATGGTGGGAGCAAACTTTTCTTTGAACACTCCAAAGTGTCCGATTTTTTTGACAGCTAGTTCCGAGGGGACTAGGTGGATGGACTTTTTTTTTGCATTCCCGTACTGGGCGATCATCCATTCCACTGCAGCTTTTGGGGCATACTCATCGTCATCAATGCTGAAGGCAGTCAAGGGCATAGTCAGTTCATGATAGTAGGTGTCTTGAAGGGTTTTATCACTAAAAATGTAATCTTTATGCTTACCCCATGTTCTCCACTGGTTGGCTACATTTTTGGGGAGGTCCTCCATGCTGCTGACCTTCTTCGCTGGTAAGTATCCAAATACTCGAAGTAGCGAAGGGAAAAGAATGTGCCAATTGAACCACATCTTGGCTCTACCAGTGCCACTCCAGTACTTCCAATAACCAGACTGAGCAGCCACCAGGATCAGTTTGTCCATCTGTTTCGAGGACTTTGCCATGCCCACCAATTGACCGCCAATGCTGTGACCTAGGATGACCTTCTTCGAATTCGGATAGGTTGCTTGAACATATTGAATGACGCTCTCTAAATCTACTCTTGCCCAGTCTGAAGCATTGTGTTGCAGACTTTTGATGGGCTTCTTCAAAGAACGACCGATCCCTTGGTAGTCAAAGGTGATGACCGTTATGCCTTCCTTTGAAAGGAATTGCGCGATCTTCTGGTAGTATTCCTGCTTCACACCAGTAGCAGAAGATATGATCACTACTGTATTTTCCTGGTCGCTTTCAAAGACCGTGGCTTCCAAGGATTCAGGTGTTGAGCGTATGGATACTTCTTTCATCTTTTCTATCGAAAGTCAATCAAATAAATCTAGCAAACTATAGGCTAACGCTCTTCTTAATCTTTTCCTAATCTATTGGTTTGTCGAACCTTCCCGAAAGGGCTAGACCGTCCTTTGCATTCAACCCAATCAGCGTCAGATTTATGAGCCCAAAAATTAGCTCTGCGCTTTGAGCGATGAGAAAAGTGTCATTGATGCTCTTCATATGGGATTGGTAGTAAAGAAAGACTGCCAGCCCGATCAGTAGTAGCCCTTGCAGCATCACTAGCTTCATTCTGCGTTTCTTTCTTTTCACATACTTGGTGCTGGTATTGCCAGCCAGTTTACTACCTGTGATCGCAAGTGTAGGCATTGCTAGAATCAAAATTGGGAGCGCATACAAAATGCACCTTTTTACCAACTTGATACCATTCAAATCCCCACTGAGCTCAGCCAGTAGTGATGAAATGAAGAAGGTTGCTATTACCAGTGTAGCTACACCAGTTGCAGTTACATG
>CAYYNA010000026.1:19217-25224 GCA_964472815.1 uncultured Roseivirgaceae bacterium | reverse complement strand
ATGATTGAAACCATGGTCAATAATGGGGTTACTCATGCCTTTGGGATGGTGGGGCATTCTAATCTTGGAGTCGCAGATGCGATGCGAAAACAAGAGGAAGCTGGCAAGTTGAAATTCATAGGGATACGTCACGAAGGAGCTGCCGCATTTGCTGCCTCAGCGTATGGTAAGATTACAGGAAAGCCTGCAGCATGCTTTGGAATAGCTGGTCCAGGAGCTACCAATATGTACACCGGCATGTGGGATGCAAAAAATGACCGTGCACCACTATTAGCTTTATCAGGGCAAGTTCAAACACAAGTTGTAGGTACGGGAGCTTTTCAGGAGGTTGATTTGGTTTCAGCATTTACTTCTGTAGCCTCATTTAATCATCGCGTCCAATCTGATAGCAGGCATGCCGAGCTAATGAATCTAGCCATCAAACATGCAGTGGTGAATCGTGAGGTATCCCATTTGACATTTCCGGATGATGTGCAGGTCATAGAGGCGGAAGGAAAACGTTCAAAAAACTTAGAAAATAGAGTAGCAGACTACCACATTCATCCCGCTCCCGCAGTAGTGGATCTTGCGGTCTCCAAATTGAAGGAATCAAAAAAGCCAACCATTATCGTGGGGCATGGAGCGCGTTTCGAAATGGATGCCATTACGGAGCTCGCAGAAATGCTCAATGCACCTGTTCTAACAACATTTAAGGGCAAGGGGCTAATTTCGGATAAACATCCACTTGGTTGCGGGGTTCTTGGTAGGAGCGGAACACCCATTGCATCCTACTTTATGAACGAAGCTGATCTACTCCTGGTGTTTGGTGCTTCATTTTCGAATCATACAGGGATAACTCCAAAGATTCCGACGATACAAGTTGATTTTGATCGCTTAGCATTGGCAAAGTTTCATTCCATAGAGGTTCCTGTATGGGGAGAGCTGGGAGAAACGGCGAAGATATTCACACAACGGATCAAAGAGGAAACAACAAGCTTCGAGGATCGCAAACCTGCCATCGCAGAAAGATGGGCAATTTGGAGACAAGAAAAGGCAAAAAGGCTAGAGGAAGACTTTGATAATGGTGTCAGCTCCGTAGCTGTTTTTGAAGCAATGAATAAGCACATTCCTGCAGATGCAGCCATTGCGGTGGACGTGGGAAACAACACCTACAGTTTTGGTAGGTACTTCGAGTGTCAGGAGCAGTCCATTGTGATGTCTGGATATCTTGGTTCTATTGGGTTTGGATATCCGGCAGCTATGGGACTCTGGGCGGCAGTTGGTGAATCAAGACCAATCGTCGCGGTTACAGGTGATGGAGGGTTTGGTCAATATCCGATGGAGGTCACAACAGCTGTTAAGTACGGCATGCCAATCAAGCACATTCTGTTAAATAATCACGAGCTGGGCAAGATCTCCAAAGAGCAACGGGCCGTGGAGTTTGATGTATGGCAGACCAGCCTGCAGAATCCGAATTTTGCAGAATTTGTGGCGAGCTGTGGCGCACTCGCAATCCGTGTCGAAAAGAAGGAGGAGCTGGACGCAGCATTCGAAAAATTAATGGCTCACGATGGGCCTGGAACTATTGAAGTAATGACGGATTCCTTATTGATTTAAAATGGGAATGTTTCATTCCTTCATCGTTCTCCTAAGCTTGGCTGGGCTCTATAGCTACATCAATCATAAGTTCTTGAAGCTACCTAGTACCATTGGGCTTACCTTACTCGCCATTGTTACTGCATTGCCACTTGCCTTGTTGCAGATATTTGACAATCTCCTTTTTCATCAAGTTTGCTCCTTAGTTACCACCCTTGACTTTAAAACGTTGCTGTTCGATGTGATGCTCAGTTTACTTCTGTTTGCTGGAGCACTTCATCTTCAAGTGAGGGACCTGACGATGGAGCGAAAATCCATTCTGTCTTTTGCCACACTAGGTGTATTGATCTCGACTGGGCTCATCGGCCTTTTCATTTTTGGCGTTACTACCGCTTTCGGAATTGATCTTCCGATTGGTTATGCATTAATCTTCGGCGCATTGATCTCACCAACCGACCCGATTGCAGCTCTGGCGATCTTGAAGGAGCTAGGAGTAAAGAAGTCTCTTGAAAGTAAGATTGCGGGTGAGTCTTTATTCAATGATGGAATTGGTGTTGTCGTGTTTGTCGCGTTGATAGATATTTTCACGATGGGTGAGGGGGATGTGGGATTTGGTGAAGTACTCATGATTTTCGCTGAGGAGGCGCTTGGCGGGACGGTAGTCGGATTGCTTCTCGGCCTAGCTGGATTTCAGTTATTGAAGTCTATAGCGGATGAGCCAAAGATTGATATCATGCTAACGTTGGTGATCGCTCTAGGGGGTTACGCATTGTGCTCATTTATTGGTGTATCAGGTCCATTAGCGATGGTTTTTGCTGCGTTGATCATAGGGGAAAAATTTAGAGCAAGTCAAAATTTTAGCACAGAAGGTAAGAAGGAGATGAACGTGTTCTGGGAAGTGCTGGACGAGATACTTAATGCGGTCCTATTTGTGCTCATTGGCCTGGAAGTTTTGGTACTTTCCTTTGAATGGAATCATGCGATCATCAGTTTGCTTGCGATCCCGCTTGTTTTGATCGCAAGATTTTTGACAGTGTTTCTACTATCCAAAGCTTTCCCGGATAAGCACGATAATAATCCAAGTGCTTCTATAAAGATATTGACCTGGGGAGGCCTACGTGGTGCCATCTCTGTTGCTTTGGCATTATCACTAGACCCATCTCCTTACCGGGAATTTATCATATTCGTTACTTATGTCGTTGTAGTCTTTTCCATCTTGATGCAAGGCCTGACCATCAAGGGAGTCGCAATGAGATTAAAGCTAACCACTGACGCATGAGAAGGCTATTCACTATAGTTGTACTTTTCCCGATGATCCTTGTAGGCCAAATGCAGGAAGGGTGGATAGCGCCAGGAGCTAGTCTGGTTATTGGGCATAGTGGTAATTTGGGCATGAACCTTCGGACGCATTACATACCCAATGAGCGAATGTGTATTGGTCTGGAAACCAATTTGTTCCCTGAGGATGGATCACTGGTTGAAAAGGAATTTACGTTGAATGCGCACTTCTTTTTTGAGGTGGAAGAAGTGGTAAGTGTCTATCCGCTGCTGGGAGTTGGTTACGAAGAAATAAAGAAGGAAGGCGAGTTTGAAGGTGGATGGAGAGCTTTGATTGGAGGTGGTTTGCATAAGAATATTGGTCGTTTTGCGCCATATGCAGAATATATTTACGGTGCTGGCTTTGAAAGTCAAGGGATTTTTATTGTTGGTACATTTTATACATTTAGGTTAGGAAAAAAAGGAGAAGAATAATTTAGCCCATGATCAACTTCGAGGAATTAGTTAAACCAGTCAAGATTGCAGATCTAAGTAAGGTCAAGGAAAAGGAACCTGCTCATGCCCAAGTATTGGGTACTGATCTTGTAGTTATTAAATATGGAGAGGAAGCTTCTGTACTTTATGGTAGATGCCATCATAGAGGAGCTTTGCTATCCGATGGATTCATAGAGGGTAAAAATTTGATTTGCGGAGTTCATCATTGGGATTACCGGTACGATACGGGTGTTAGCGAGTATGCACCAGATGAGAGACTTAAAAAATTTAGGCACTCCATAAAAGATGACGAGCTTTATGTGGATCAAGCTGATGTCGAAGAGTTTGAGGACAAAGAGGTACCGCCTCGCTTTAACGAGGAGGAGTATCTAGGCAAGTATCAGGATACGCATCCTGAAGCACCCGAACCTTACAATCAGTACATTCAATCGTTAGCAAAAAATGGTCTCACGCAGTTTGGACATCATGGACAAACTACTGCCATGGGTGTCGAAAGAGACTTATTGCCAAAATGGAATGATATCCAGTTTTTACCTGCTCAACTAAGTAAGAAACCGCTTTTGGATAATGATTACGTTGATACATGCGTGACCATCGGCCCCAACGCAAAGAAGCCACTGAAGCTGGACATTCCTCTTTTCGTGTCAGATATGTCGTTTGGTGCCTTATCCAGAGAAGCGAAGATCGCTCTTTCAAAAGGGGCAGAGATGGCCGGTACTGGTATTTGCTCGGGAGAAGGCGGAATGCTTGAAGATGAGCAGAAGGAAAATTCCAAGTATCTCTATGAGCTGGCATCAGGCAAGTTTGGATTTGAATGGAGTAAGATGAAAAAAGTCCAGGCTTTTCACTTCAAGGGCGGACAAGGAGCCAAAACGGGCACTGGCGGCCATTTACCTGGACACAAGGTAGTAGGTGAAATAGCCAAGGTAAGAGGTCTGGAGGAAGGGCACTCCGCGATAAGTCCTGCGACTTTTACTGATATCCATACGGCAGAGGAATTTGCTGCATTTGCAGATACAGTGAGAGATGAAACAGGAGGGGTGCCCATCGGATTCAAGATTGCTGCATCTCGAATAGAAGAAGACATTGATTTCGCCTTGGAGGCAGGAGTTGACTACATCATCTTAGATGGTAGAGGTGGAGGCACGGGTGCTGCTCCCATTGTATTGAGGAATCATATCAATGTACCAACCATACCGGCGCTAGCCCGAGCCAGGAAACATTTAGACAAGGTAAGTGCTGATGGAGTAAGTCTCGTGATTACCGGAGGGCTAAGAGTGCCTTCTGATTTTGCAAAAGCTATGGCCATGGGGGCAGATGCCATTGCGGTTTCTAATTCTGCTTTGCAAGCAATTGGCTGCCTGGGCATGAGAGCTTGTCATACGGATAACTGTCCTGTAGGAATTGCAACTCAAAAGCAAAACCTGAGGTCGAGGCTAATAATTGATAAATCCGCAGAACGGCTTTCTAATTTCTTCCACGCCTCTGCTGATTTGATGAGAGTGATCTGCCGGTCACTGGGTCACGAGACTGTAACTCAGCTTACCTCCGAAGACCTATCCACCTTTAGCTATGATATGCATAAGTTGACTGGAATAAATTACGCAGGTGTAAACCCATGATCGAAACCACTATAAATATTTTTCTCTTAGCCCTCCAATTCTACCTGATTTTGGGATTGGTGTTTAGCTTGTTCTTTTACCTGAAAGCAGGTCGTGCCATTGATGAAGGTATGGAAGGGACTCCCTGGCATTTCAAGTTGATAATTTTCCCTGGAGTGGTGTTTTTCTGGGTTGTTTTGTTAACCAAGTACCTAAAGAAGTCATGACGAGAAATCTAAGGAAAAGACATCTGATTATGTGGCTTTTAATTGCTGTTGCGCTTTCGGCGCTGTTAGTGATGGCGAGAACAAATATTCCAGTTTTTGCAGGGGATGTACAAACTATATCAAGAGACCAATGAGCGTATCCTACACATCTGTCTTATGGAATAAGAACAAGAAGAAATATGATTTAGCTGTTCTTCTCGCAGTTGTTTCTTTCATTGCAACGTTCACTTTGGTCAATCTTGCTGTAAACCCTGAGGTGACGTTTGAGACCAATTTGATTAGATCTTTTGGCTGGCTTGCAATTCTCTTGTTGCATGTTATTTTGGCTATTGGTCCTCTAGCACGTCTAAACCCAAAGTTCAATATCGTTTTATACAATCGAAGACACTTGGGAGTGACCATGTTCTTCATGGCACTAATTCACGGTGCATTTAGCATCATGCAATTTCATTCGCTAGGTAATATCAATGCGATTCAATCTGTATTTCTTTCTAATACCAAGTACGATTCGATCATGCATTTCCCATTTCAAGTCTTGGGATTCTTTGGGTTGATAGTGCTGGCATTGATGGCCGCTAGTAGTCATGATTTTTGGTTAAAGAATCTTGGTGTAAAGGCCTGGAAGACACTTCATATGCTGGTATATGTAGCATATGCTTTGCTAATCATGCACATCGTCTTAGGTGGTCTTCAAAACGAGACCAGCCCGATCATTTTCGGAGTTTTAGTCCTAGGGTTTGTCTTTATTGCTGGGCTTCATATACTATCTGGTTTCAAGGAAGTACCTGCCGACAAAGAGATTTCTTCTTCTACAGATTTTATCCCGGTTTG
>CAYYNA010000026.1:2897-19117 GCA_964472815.1 uncultured Roseivirgaceae bacterium | reverse complement strand
ACCGAAGGTGAAAACAGTCTGGTTTCAGAGGGAAATCGTGAAATGCTTGATAGAAAAATTGAAATGAAGGGAAGTAAGACCTTAGAAGGAGAAATAGTTGATCCAAAATGCTTTTTTGGAGTGATGAACCCAGCGTTTAAGGCAGCACATAGAAGTTGCGCAATTCGCTGCATTTCCGGGGGAATGCCTCCTTTGCTGGCCATTAGAGAAAACGGCGAGTTCGTTGATTACTACTTTGTCCATGGAAGGGAAATGCAAGCCATTAATGAAGAAGTCCTTCCTTTTGTGGGGGTGCCGGTAAAGTTATCCGGCCAAGTTGCTACTTATGATGACTGGAAATCCATTGTTGTCGATCCTTCGGATCTTCAGATTTCAGTAGTGGAAAGAGATATCAATACTCCACTAGCTGTAGCAATGTGCAATTGATGCTCTTTCTGGCTAAATATAAATGGTATCTAGGTGCTTCTTGATCACCTTCTTCCAGATCTCATATCCGTTGAGGTTCATATGAAGCTGATCCTCTAAGTACAACTCAGGGCGCACATCGCCATCTGATGTGAGCATCGATTGATAAATGTCAATATAGGAGCCGTTACTTATCTGCTTGGTCTTATGAAGTAATTTCTTGTTTAGACTTTCGATCTTATCCTTTAAATAAAGTCGATCAGGACTAGGCTTCACGCTGATAATTGAAATCGGAATTCCCTGAAATACGATCTCCATTTTGGTCAGGAGGTTGTTGACGCTATGAATGATCTGGTTCTCAGTAGTCCCTGTTCCTAAGTCATTATCTCCTGCATAGAGAATGATCCTAGAAGGTTTTACAAACTCAAACACTTCTCCAAAAAAGTGGTCACACCATTTATACGATGATCCGCCAAAACCCAGATTTATGGTCTCATACGGAGATAGGTCTTCGGCCATGTTATCCCACAAGCGAATGGAGGAGCTGCCATAGAAGGCAATCAAATTCTTCTTTTGAACGGAGGTCTTAGCCTTTTCTCTAAGGAGCTCAATTTCGTCTTTCCAAATATTTATTTCCTGTAAGGCTAGATCCATTAATTGTTTAATTCTTTGAGTAACTGTTCTGATTCAATTCGAGCACGATCGACCTCCATGCTAAATTCTTTCTGATACTCATTAACAAAATCTTTCAAGGACTGTTCTTCGTTTTTCTTTTCAGAAATCTTGAATGGCTTCAATATTCTGCAGAAGTACAAATTTTCAACAATTCGTTTATCGAAATTGCAAAATACGATAGGTACGAGGTAAGGCTCGTTGGAGACCTTGCTTGCTAAGTTGAAAGGTCCCATTTTGAATGGACCAGGAGATTCCTCTGTCAAAAAGGAAGTTCCTTCCGGACTGATGATGATGTTTCTGCCCGCATCTAAATGGTGTTCAGCTTCTTCGTAGAAAAGCTCTTTTGCGCGCTCTTTCGATTTTTGATCCTGTAAGTCAGAGTCGCTGGTATAGACATTGATGTAGCCCAGGTTTTCATAATAATCCTGATGGCCATATTCTGAGCTCTTCCCAAATCTAACAGTTCGGATGCCTGGATCATCGTACTTTGTATCTAAAATCATTCCGCTTATGAAGTGGGAATCCAGCGTCAGCTGAAATGTATTGCTCAGCGTGTAGTTTGGGTGATTAAGCAGATGATTGTAGATGAATATGTTGCCAGAGGTAGTGGGTAAGTTTTCTTCTCCTTCGAGATGCAAAGAGACGTGGTTGAATACTTCGCGTGTTTTTGCTGCACAATTTCTTCGATTTAATTCTGGCTCATCTGGCGAACCTCCTGAGACCACTTTGTAAACGTCGGCTATGCTTTCCATGAAAAGCATTTCACGTTCTTCGCTCTTTAATAGGTCTAAGCAAATAGAGGAAAGGTGCCTTTCTTGTTTTGTTCCATTTTTATGTAATTGATGCAGCGTGGAAAATGCAAGAGTTTGCGTAGTTGCGTCATTAAGTAAATGCGGAATCTGATGCAATGGTGATGGTATGGGAATTCTTGGTCTGTTGATATCAATCAAGTGCTTTACGGAAATCAGGTTGTGATCATTCAGCAAAAACATATATCTGCTGTGAGATAGCTGCATTTGGTTTCCGAGAAGCCAGATCACCATTTTAAAGAAGTCAACACCAAAGCTTTGCTGAGAGATTAGTGGCTGTAGATTTTTCGTACTAATGAAATAAAGGGAGGTTTTATGTTCTGTACTCGCTCTGCAAATATCTGTATCACCGAAGGTGGATGACCATCCGAAAATATAGCCTGGTGTAGAGATAGACCGTAGGTTTAGGTATTGCTCTCCTTCCTGTCTTCGTATGGAGACTTCCCCTTGAATCAAGATGAAAACACCTTTTGGATCAGCATCCTGCTCATAAATAAGTTCGTTCGCCTCGTATTCCCTCCGTTCTAAACGTTCGGCTAAGGCCATTATCTCATGATCTTTGAACTCACCAAAGAATGGCGAACTTCTTAGGAGCAGCTTACGCTCCTCTAGTGTAGATTCTTGAGAAATAAAGTAGTTTTCAAGCTTTACGGCTCGCTGACGGACCTTGGCGCTGAGTAATTCGGTTTGCTTATAAAATGATAACTCAAGCAGGTCATGCACCTTTTGACAGATCCCAATTAGTGACGTGGGAGAAAGGTCCCGAATAAAATCCTCTCTAGTTATCTTCAGCAGCGACCCACTTTCAGATTTCATCCTCACATTGGAAATGAAGCGCTCCGGTTGATTTAGAATTTCCCAACCCACGATCATGCCTTTTTGTGTGGTACTGAAGAGAATGGTTTCTTCTTCAGTAATCTCATCTAAATGGTAGTATTCAAGCTCACCACTTACTAGCAAGTAGATATGGGTTATTTTGGAATGTGTGAGGCCCATTACCCCACCTTTCTTCACAAAAACCTCTTCACCGGCAGTAGTTGAAATTGATGCTTCTATCAATGAAATGTGTATTTTATTGAATGAGATGTAAAATTAACTAATGATTGATAAAATTTGTCTAATCAATTGGACGCTAGACGCTCACCATGCTAAATTGATTGTAGAAAAGGCAAAGGGAAATATGAATTTGGAGAGTTCGGAAATTTTTCATGAGAGAGGGGTGGCTCTGGGAGGCTATGATGTTGTTGCATACTATAAGGATCGAGTGGCTCGAAAAGGAAGACTTGATTTAGTCCATTCATGGAAAGGGCTTGAGTGGTGGTTCAGCAGTGAAGAATATCTGGGACTATTTAAGGCCAGTCCGGAAACCTACATGCCAGAATATGGTGGCTTCTGTGCCTTTGGAGCCTCTCAGGGATACAAAGCGGCGACTAAACCTTATGCATTTCATCTGGAAGGGGATAAGTTATACTTCAACTTCGCAAGGTATGTGCAGAAAAGGTGGATGGAGACAAAAAGTGAGAAGATCAAACATGCGGATCTGACGTGGGATGAGGTGAAAAGCACTGTTCCAATAAAGGCTAGCCCAATGCTTATTTGGTGGAAATACAAATTCTTGAAGTTTTTTGGTAAGGACTTATTTGAGTGATAATGAAAAAAGGCAGAGACCTTTTTTGCGAAGGTCTCTGCCTATATCATATCTCTTAAGCTTTTGCAGAACTAGCCAATCATTCTGTTGGCTGGGCTAATTACTCGCCACCTTTCATTTTTTCAAATTTGTCTTCTGTTTCCGCTTTTGGGAAGCTATTGTTCTCAAGATTTACGTCAGCGAGAGCTTGGTTAGGGTCAATTATCACACTTGCTACTTCCTTCTTTTTGACAAAAGTCTTTTTCACCTGAGACTCGTCAGATCTCCAAATCTCTGCAGGAAGCTGCTGTGTCTCTTTGGTTCCATCTGCATAGTTCCACTCGATGATCACCGGCATGACAAGGCCACCTTTATTTTTCAAAGTCAGCTCGTAGATGTGCTTTCCTGAAAGTTGAGCTCTCACCTCTTCCTCATTTAACCTACTTAAGAACCCTCCATATGCAGCGCCAGGTGTTTCTAGCATGGTGAATTCCTCAGGTCCGTTCTCAAAACCTGTCGCTTGGTTTTCCTTTCCAGAGCCAGAGATCTTGGTGGATTTTCCTTTCATGTTTGTTCGCTCCACTGAGGTTTCTTCCTCCTTCAGTTGAAACCACTTCACATCAGCAAGCTCGATATCAATCACATCTGTTGTGAAGAACCAGCCTTTGAAGAACCAATCCAGGTCTACCGCTGTACCGTCCTCCAGTGTTCTAAATAAATCAGAAGGATTTGGGTGTTTATACTTCCAACGATTCGCATACTCTTTAAATGCTGCGTCGAATAGCTCTTTACCGACAATGGTCTCTCTCAGCATTTGCAATCCCACGGTAGGCTTGTCATAGAAATTGGAGCCCATCTGGAATAAGATGTCGTTATCAGAGTTGGTCATTATAGGGCGTAGCGTATTTTGATCACCACTCATAAATGGCACAATGTCCTTGGGTCTAAAGCTGCTCCACTGGGGATACCTCTCTGCCATAGTTCGTTGATCCAAAAATGTATTCAACCCTTCGTCCATCCACATCCACTTACGCTCGTCGGAGCTGACAATCATCGGAAACCAGTTGTGTCCAACTTCATGTACAATCACTCGGATCATTTGTTTTTTCCCCTGCTCACTCATTTGTCCGTTCACAGGCCTTCCGCCATTAAAGGATATCATGGGAAATTCCATTCCGATGTTGGAAGTATTAACCGAGATAGCTACCGGATATGGATAATCGAAAGTTGCTTCGGAATATACCTCTACCGCCTGCTTCACTGCATTTGTCGACTCTTCAGACCACACAGGCATTCCTTCATTGGGATAGAAAGACATGGCCATCACGGTATTGGTAGGCAGTTCTACTGCTTGGGCATCCCAGATAAACTTTCTCGAGCTTGCAAAAGCTACATCCCGAACGTTTTTAGCGGAAAACTTCCAGGTTTTAGTCCCTGACTCTTTTTTGGATTCATTGGCTTTAGCTTCCTCAGGGGTAATAATCATCACCACCTCATCGAAAGATTTTCGTGCCTTGGCCATCCGGTTTTGCTGTTCTTTCGAAAGCACTTCCTTTTCGTTTGTTAAGTCTCCAGTACCAGCTACGATATGATCAGATGGAACCGTGATTTCTACTTCATAGTCGCCAAACTCTAGTGCAAACTCTCCCAATCTTCTGAATTGCTTATTCTGCCAGCCCTCCGTATCGTTGTAGACGGCCATCCTAGGGAACCAATGTCCTAAGAGAAATACTTTATTGTCATCTTTCGGAAAGTACTCATAGCCTTCACGTGACAGCAAAAACTTGGATCGATCAGTGATGTAGTTTTTCCACTTGACGGAGAAGGTCAAATTCTCTCCGGACTTTAGTGGAGTTGGTAGATTGATCCGCATCAGTGTGTTATTGACGATGAACGCCAGATCTTTCCCATTGGCATCTTTTACAGAAATAACATCTGTACCGGCAGGAAAATCAACCGCTCTTACCAGATACTGCATTTGCATAGACGGGATGGAGTCTCTCACCCCACCCATAATATCTCCAAAATCTTCATTTCCCTTTCTGTTCACATTTTGCTCCAAATTGAGCCATAGAAAGGAGAGGTTATCTGGGGAGTTGTTGAAGTAGGTAATGGTCTCTTCGCCTTCTAGAATGTTAGTATTTTCATCGATGGAGGCTTTGATTTTGTAATCCGCCTTTTGCTGCCAATAATCTACTCCTGGGGCTCCAGAGGCTGTACGGTAGGTGCTTGGAGGAGTTAGTAGACGATCAATAGCTTCAAATTTCCCATCGTACTGCTTTACCTCCTGGGCAACAGATAGAAATTGAAATATGACGAGTGAAAGAGTTAGTAGCTTCTTCATGATTTTCTAGGGTTACTTGATTGTAAAGTACTGAAGTATCAGGTGTGGACGAAACGAAAATTACAGGGGCGGTCTATTTGCTAAGTACCATTGCGATCATATTGCCGTCAGGCGAAACAGTCATTCGGGTGATTCCATTTAGACCATAGTTTTGAATATCAAATAGTTCTTCCCAGCCTTCATATCCTTTCCGAATCCAAATTTTAGAATCCTTGCCCATCAGAAGTTCGCCCGAAGGAGTCCAGCAATAGTCTTCAGCACCTTCTAATGCAATGGATATTTCCACAATACTTTCCTTTCTGGGATCCATTCCTTTGATGACCCATTGATCCTTTGATTTGTCTAGAAAGCTGAGGTTCCCAAATCCAGGAATTTTGTGCAATGAACGACCGATATTTTCCGCAACCTTTTTATTCTTCCCTTTTTTCACATCCACGATGTGAAGTGTATTTGGCTCCCCGAGAATAAATGCAGCGAGTCTTGACTTGCCTAACCATGCGTGGTATCCAATGACCAACTCTTCTACCAAGACTTCTGGATTACCACTCAAATCATATTTGTACAGTAACTGCAAACCAGTCGTATCAAGACGGATACTCGAAATATTGCCATCAGGAGTAGGAGTGGGTGAATATTCACTTCCCTGTGGTGTATTAGTGATCAGTTTGGTTTTACCTGATCCAATGTAATACCTGGCAATATCAGTTTGCCCATCTACAGTTCTCGCGTAAATGATGGAGTTTCCATCTGGCCAAAACGAGGGTTGATTATCGTATCCTGCATTGTCTGAAATGTTCACAGGGTTCGTAATATTGTATTGACCACTTTCACTTTTTATTAGGTCAAATAAGTACACTTCTGTATTAGGTTGACAGAAGCAAAAAAATCCCAATATTAATGTGAAAAGAGAAGCAAATGCTTTCATGTGTTTATTTTTAGAAACTTGAAATCTAACCAAAACTACACATGAAGAGAAGAAATTTCATCCAGCTTAGTGCGATTAGTGGAGCTATTCCTTTTTTAGGAGTAAAGGCGTGTGCCCCTGCAGCCAACGAGTCTGCAAATCAAGAAACTCCGGAGGAGTCAACCTTTGAGTTAGAAGAATGGACTGTGGCTCAGCTTAGGGAAGCGATGGAGTCAGGGAAATACTCTTCGAAGCAGATCTGTGAGCTTTATCTAAGTCGGATAAAGGAAAAGGATCAGTCTGAAAATGGTTTGAATAGCGTTATTGAGGTAAATCCAGATGCACTTAGCATTGCAGAACAGTTAGATCAAGAACGTGCCGACGGAAAAGTCAGAGGGCCACTCCATGGTATTCCGATCATGATCAAGGATAATATTGATACTGGCGACAAAATGATGACTACCGCCGGATCGCTTGCTCTCGTAGGTAGTACTGCACCAGATGATGCCTTCATCGTAAAGCAGCTGAGGGAAGCAGGTATGGTTTTACTTGGAAAGACCAACTTGAGCGAGTGGGCCAACTTCAGATCCTCTCGTTCCTCCAGTGGATGGAGTGGAAGAGGAGGGCAAACCAGAAACCCTTTTGCGCTGGATCGCAATCCGTGCGGATCAAGTGCTGGATCAGGTGCTGCTGCTTCAGGAAACATGTGTGCCATTACGATAGGAACCGAGACAAATGGCTCGATCGTTTGTCCTTCTTCATCGAATGGAATCGTGGGAATTAAGCCGACAGTAGGGCTATGGAGTAGAGATGGTATTATTCCGATATCCGAAACGCAAGATACTGCAGGTCCGATGTGCAGAACAGTAGCTGATGCTGCAGCTCTCTTAGGAGCCTGTGCCGGCGTGGACAGTGCTGACGCTAGAACACAGGAAAGTGAGGGGAATAGCTTTGAGGACTACACGCAGTTTTTGGATGCGGGAGCCCTGAAAGGAAAGCGCTTAGGTATGCTAGGAGGAGTTTTTGGATATCATGAAAAAGTAGATGAGGTCTTTGAAGCTGTGGAGAATGTCCTTAAGGAACAGGGAGCTGAAGTCGTCCGCGGTATCAGTATTGACGATGGCTCTATTGGGCGAGCTGGTTATGATCTCTTATTGTATGAATTCAAAGACGGACTGCAAAAGTACTTTGCTTCTAGGCCGGATCTGAAGATAAAGACCTTAGCAGATGTCATACAATTCAACAAAGACAATGCAGATCAGGAAATGCCTTTCTTCCAGCAAGAGCGAATGGACCAGGCTGAAGAGAAGGGTGATTTGTCAAGTCAGGAATACAAAGATGCTTTGGATAAAGTACTTTCTGTTTCCAGAAATGCCATTGATGCTGCTTTGAAAGAAAATGAGCTTGACGCCATCATAGGTGTTACTGGCGGACCAGCTTGGCCCATCGATGTGATAAATGGCGATCATTTCGGAACGGGGAGTTCTTCGCCAGCTGCGCAATCAGGTTATCCAAACATCACCGTCCCAGCTGGATTCGTCCACGGTCTACCGGTAGGAATGTCCATTTTCGCAGGAAAATTCGAGGAGCCTAAATTGATCGGAATAGCATATGCATTCGAGCAAGCAACAAAGTTCCGAAGAGCCCCGAAACTGAAGCCAACTCTTGGATTGATATGATAAAGGGGATACTAAAATTTCTTGTTTGGCTTCTGCTGATTGTGATCTTGCTTGGATTTGCTACTTATTTATTTGTCAATGAATCCAAACCAACTGGCACAGAAGGAGAGCAGGCAGAGTTATTGACCGACGCAATGCTTGATGGCATTAACAAAGAAGGTTATGACTCCTTATCGTACATTGAGTTCACTTTTAAAGGAGTGCATAGTTATCGATGGGATAAAGAGGCAAATAACGTCACAGTGATATGGGAGGAAAATGAAGTCTACTTAGATCTTAACGTTTCCCCTGAGGAATACACAATCCTTGAATTCAAAGCTTATAAATTCTTCATAAACGATTCCTTCTGGCTAGTAGCACCATTTAAGGTTCGTGATCCTGGGGTAGTTAGATCCTACATCGATATGGTGGATGGAAAAGGCTTGTTAGTGACATACACTAGTGGAGGTGTGACACCTGGGGATAGTTACTTATGGATCTTGGACGATAAAAGTGTTCCTATTGCTTGGAAATTATGGACTTCAAATGTCCCAATTGGAGGATTAAGGTTTACTTGGGAGAATTGGGTAGAAAGAGAAGGTGTGCTGTTCTCAACCTATCATAAGAGCATGATATTAGATCTCCCCATTACAGACTTGGTAGTTAGGTGAGAGAGTGCTTTTGCTTGAAATTAGTTTTTACTAAATCTCTTCCACTTCTACACCAAGTTTCTTCACTTCCTCCCAGAATCCAGGATATGACTTATTGACAACTGCTGGGTCATCAATGATGACTTCCATTAGTTGTGATAAGGGTGCAAAAGCCATCGCCATTCTGTGGTCATCGTAGGTATCTACCTCGATAGACGCGGGTAGTTGTTCGGAGGGACTTAATACCCACTTACTATCCATCTCATCCAAAGTTGCCCCGAGTTTCGAAAGCTCTGTCCGCATTGCCAAGATCCTGTCGGTCTCTTTGATTTTCAAACTTTCTAATCCTGTCATATGGAGTGTTACTCCTGATACAGCTGCAGCAGCCATAATTGTCTGTGCTAAATCTGGGCAATTCTTGAAATCTAGGTCAATCGTTTTCTTTTGCGAGTCACTTTTTTGCAGTAGCACTTTTCCAGATTCGAAATGGGATTTTATTCCGAAGTGAGTCATTATCTCGGATATCACTCGGTCTCCTTGAGGGGACGAAGGCCTGACGCTAGCTAGTTCCAGTAAGCTACTAGTATCAGCAAGTGCCAGAAAGCTATACCAATAACTTGCTCCGGACCAATCTCCCTCGATGGAGTGATCTGTGCCAATGTACTGTTGTGCCGAAATACTTATCCTGTCATCTTCAAACTTCGATTCGACTCCAAACTGCTGCATAATATTTTGCGTCAGCTCTATATATGGTCTGCTGTAAACCTCGGTAGTTAGTTCTATTTCAAGTCCTTTCGGAAGACAAGGCGCGATCATCATCAGCGCACTGATGTATTGACTACTAATGTTTCCTGGAATACTAATACGATCAGATAGTTGCTTCGTGAGTCTGGTGATTTTCATTGGAGGGAATCCTTCCTCTCCGACATATTCAATATTGGCTCCAATTTTTCTCAGTGAATCTACTAAGGGGCCAATTGGCCGTTTTTTCATCCGGTCCGTTCCGGTGATAATTTGACCAGAGCCTCTGACTGCCAGGTATGCGGTGAGAAATCGCATGGTCGTACCAGCATCTTTTACATCGAGCTCCTGGCTTGAAGATGCAAGAAGTGCTTGCATAGTTTCGGTATCTCTTGCTTTAGCCAAGTGAGTAAGTGAGCCATTGTTGCCTGAGAGTGCATTTACGATAAGAGCACGATTACTTTCACTCTTCGATGATTCGAGTTTTACTTGCCCTTTTAGCCTACCAGAATGCTTTTTTAATCGATATTTCAATATTTTGGATTTTTGGCACCAACCTTGTTACAACGCTTTTCGTTACAAAGTTGTCATAATTAGTATAAATGTCACGTACAAAAACCATAGGAACCATTTTCGCATCTTTAGTTCTAGGTGCACTCGCTTTTTTGTTTGTATCGCCGAAAAAAGTTCAGAAAAGGAAGGACGTAAAGGTTGCCCAAGAAAAAGAAGTCGATTCAAACAAAGACTTGTTTATCTAGCATATGCCTCTAGACTATTTTGGATTTGTTCTGTGCTAGCAGATTGATCAAAAGCACACTCGCCAATCCTTTTCAGTAATGAAAAGCTCACATTTTCATTGATGTTTTTTTTATCCTGTATCAGGTAGGGAGCCAGTGTTTCATATGCTGGCAGTTCGGTTGGTAAGTTGAATCTTACCATAAGGTGATTCTTAATACTCTCGTAATCTTTAGTAGATGTCATTCCTTGTGCTGTGGAAATGTGGCTCTCAAGTATCATTCCTATCGCAATAGCCTCGCCGTGAAGTAGGGGCGTAGCAGAATGAAGAAGATGGCTTTCTATGGCATGCCCCAATGTGTGGCCAAAATTCAATATTTTCCTTAACCCTTTTTCAAAGGGATCTTCAGAAACTACTTGTTGCTTTATTGCTATCGACTTGGGGATGATTTCTTTCCAATCAAGCGAATCCAAGTCTTGTGCGTCCAAATGGCTCCAGTGTTTGTCATCGTGAATGAGCGCATGCTTTGCCACCTCAGCATATCCAGAGATTACATGTTTCTGCGGTAAAGTTTCCAAAAATGATGAGTCGACTATCACTGCGTCCGGATCTCTGAAGACTCCAATGTGATTCTTTAGGCCATTGTAGTCTACACCTAGTTTTCCCCCAATGCTTGCATCCACTTGTGAAAGTAGCGTCGTAGGGACGTTTACAAAGGGAATCCCTCTTTTAAACGTAGAAGCAGCGAATCCACCCATGTCACCTATTACTCCTCCGCCTAGGTTCACAAGGAGGCTCTTTCTAGTAAATGAAGAAACGGTCAGATCCTTCCAGATCTGGTCACAAGTTTCTAGATTTTTTTCTTGTTCACCACTCTTAATTTCAATCAGTAAATCGTAAGGATTATTCAGTTTAGGAAGACAGTACTTTTTTGTGTTTTCATCAACTAACAATCCCACTTTATCTGGGTTAAGACGGTTGATTAATTCATTGAGCTTTGAGGAAGCTTGATCAGTGATGTGTAGGTAAGAAGGAAGTTTGTTGGACATTGAATTTATTGTCTTATCGTGCGCTTGTCTTCGTTATCTTTGCACACCGTTTTCAAAATTATGCAATCAGATCCAATCAATTTTGATGATATAAAAACTGCTTTTGCCCACAAAAGCACTAGTGATCTTAGAAAATCACATTTTGTGTTTTCTACTATGGGTAAACCTTGGATGGTTAATCTGGGTACCCGATTAACCAATTTTGCATTAGATCTAAAGTTGCCTGTCAAGGGCGTAATCAGAAAAACCTTATTTGATCAGTTTTGCGGTGGAGAGTCCATTGAAGACTGTGAGAAGACCATAAATAATTTAGGAAAGGTTCATACCATTCTGGACTATTCGGTGGAGGGTCTAAAGAATGAAGATGGATACGATGAAGTGAAGAGAGAGTCTCTGAGGGTTATTGATTTTGCTAGTTCGAATAAAAGCATTCCATTTTGCGTGTTCAAAGCTTCAGGCCTTGGTTCCACTGAGTTAATGACTAAGGTCCAAAACGACGAGAAGCTATCTGAACTTGAAAAAACAAAACTTCATTACTGTGAAAATCGGATTGATGAGATAGTGGCTGCTGCTGCTAAAAGTGGATTGAAAGTAATGATTGACGCAGAAGAATCTTGGTCACAAAACTTTGTTGACGGAGTAGCCTACCGAATGATGGAGAAATTCAATAAGCAAGAGCCTATTGTTTACAATACCTACCAGCTATATCGGCATGATGTGCTGGACAGAATGAAGCGAGGGCTAGATCGAGCCAAAAGTGAGAATTTCTTCATGGGAGCTAAGCTTGTTCGCGGGGCTTATATGGAGCAGGAGCGAGAAAGAGCAATTGAAATGGGATATAAATCTCCAATCCATGCCAACAAGGAAGGCGTAGATAAAGATTACAACGAGGCGCTGGAAATATGTATTGATAACCTTGACCATATGGGTGTGTGCGTCGGGACTCACAATGAGCAATCTTGCAAGCACATGGCCTCATTGATGGAGGCGAAAGGAATTGAACCTAGTGACGATAGGATTTATTTCGCTCAGCTTTTGGGTATGAGTGACAATATATCTTTCAAATTGGCTGATCTAGGATATAATGTAGCCAAGTACGTTCCATATGGACCCGTAGAGAAAGTGCTACCTTATCTCTTCCGGCGGGCCGAGGAAAACACCTCAATTGCTGGTCAAAGTGGCCGAGAGTACACACTGGTAAAAAAAGAATTACAAAGAAGAAAACGAGAAAAGTAGGCTAGAATGCAGCTTAGCGAACAAGAAATACAACGGAGAAAATCAAGAGAAGAATTAATGCAAATGGGTATTGATCCATACCCTGCTGCATCTTTTGATGTCAATATCAATGCGGCTCATATCAAGAGAAATTTTGAAAGCCGACCAGGAGACTATTCTAATATTTCATTAGCCGGAAGGCTGATGTCTCGAAGAATTATGGGCTCTGCTTCTTTTGCTGAGATTCAAGATTCAACTGGTAGGATACAGATTTATATTCGTCGAGATGACATCTGCAAAGAGGATGACAAGTCCCTTTACAATGAAGTCTTCAAGAAGAAATTAGATATTGGTGATATCATTGGTATTCGTGGATATGCTTTTAAGACGGAGGTAGGTGAGATCTCAGTTCACGTAACTGACCTTAAGCTTCTAACAAAGTCTCTTAAGCCACTTCCTGTTGTGAAAGAGGTAACAGATGAAGAAGGAAATAAGAAGGTTTATGACGCTTTTACAGATCCTGAGCAGCGGTATCGTCAGCGATACTTAGACCTAATTGTAAATCCGGAGATTCGTGACACGTTTGTTCAGCGAACCAAATTGGTTAACTCTATCCGCGAGTATTTGGCGGGCAAAGGTTATCTGGAAGTAGAAACACCTATCCTTCAGCCTCTTTATGGAGGTGCGGCCGCTCGACCATTCAAAACGCACCACAATACATTGGATATGACGCTCTATCTGAGGATTGCCAATGAATTGTATTTAAAGAGATTGATTGTTGGTGGATTCGACGGTGTATTTGAGTTTGCCAAAGATTTCCGAAATGAGGGGATGAGCCGTTTTCACAATCCTGAGTTTACCCAAGTTGAATTGTACGTTGCGTATAAGGACTACAATTGGATGATGGATATCATGGAAGAGATGATCGAGAAGGTAGCGATGGATCTTCATGGAGATACCAAGGTGCAGGTTGGAGAAAATGAAATTGACTTTAGGCGACCCTGGAAGCGTTTCACCATGTTTGAAGCAATCGAGCACTTCACGAGTATCGATATTTCTCAGATGGGAGAAGTGGAGCTCAGAGAAACTGCTAAGAAGTTAGAAGTGCCACTTGATGACACCATGGCTAAAGGAAAGATCATTGACGAAATATTTGGTGAGAAGTGCGAGCCATTTTTGATACAACCTACATTCATTACAGACTATCCTGTGGAAATGTCGCCGCTGACCAAAAAGCACCGATCAAAGGAAGGTTTGGTAGAACGGTTTGAGGCAATTTGCAACGGGAAGGAAATCATGAACTCTTACTCTGAGCTGAACGATCCGGTAGATCAGCGTGAGCGATTTGAGGAACAGCTTGAATTAGGCAAAAGAGGAGACGATGAAGCGATGACTCTGGACGAAGACTTCCTTCGTTCCTTAGAATTTGGAATGCCACCTACCGCGGGTGTAGGTCTAGGAATTGACCGATTGACCATGATTATGACCAATTCCAATTCCATTCAGGATGTACTTTTCTTTCCTCAGATGCGTCCTGAAGTAAAATCCAGAGCTGCAGAACTTAGCGGAGACGAAAAAGATATTTTTGAGACATTGGAAAAAGAAGGAAAGGTGGAGTTATCTGTCCTCAAAGAAAAGTCTGGGCTGTCCAATAAAAAATGGGATAAGACGATCAAGCACCTTACCCAGGGTGGATATGCTAAAGTGAATAAGACGGAAGAGGGGCTTTTCGTGGAAGTCATTTAAGCAAGTAGACTGTCAAAAAAAAGGCTCCTAATCAAATTAGGAGCCTTTTTTTATTTGTCATGCTGTCTCTTTTAGCTCACGCCACTTTTCAAATACTCTCTATTTAGCCTAGCGATGTTCTCTAAAGAAATACCTTTAGGACACTCTACTTCACAAGCTCCTGTGTTCGAGCAATTACCGAACCCTTCTTCATCCATTTGCTTGACCATATTTTGTGCTCTTTCAGCAGCTTCTACTCGGCCTTGAGGAAGCAGGGCAAATTGAGAGACTTTTGCAGAAACAAATAGCATCGCAGAAGCATTCTTACACGTTGCTACGCATGCGCCACATCCGATACACGTTGCTGCGTCCATGGCTTTGTCCGCATCATGTTTATCAATAGGGATAGCATTTGCATCTTGTGTATTACCTGAAGTATTCACGCTAATGAACCCGCCTGCCGACATAATTCGATCAAAAGCGGTCCTATCAACCATGAGGTCCTTAATTACTGGAAAACCCTTTGCTTTCCATGGTTCAATGGTGATCGTATCTCCATCGTTAAACTTTCTCATGTGCAGCTGGCAAGTGGTCATTCGTTTACCAGGGCCGTGTGCTTCACCATTGATAAACATGGAACATGAACCGCAAATCCCTTCACGGCAGTCATGGTCGAACTCTACCGGTTCTTTCCCTTCATTAATTAGTTGCTCATTCAAAATGTCCATCATTTCAAGAAATGAGCTATCTGTTGAAACATCAGATACTTGATATGCTTCAATTCTACCTTTGTCATTAGGTCCATTTTGTCTCCAGACCTTCAGGGTTAAATTCATTGTTTCGTTAGACATATCTTGCTTATTTATACGATCTAGTTTTTAATTCAATATTTTCATAAACCAAGGCTTCTTTGTGCAAAACAGCATCACTTGGTTCGCCTTTGTATTCCCAGGCTGAGACGAATGCATAATCATCGTCTTGACGTACCGCTTCACCTTCTTCTGTCTGGAATTCTTCCCTAAAGTGACCACCGCAGGACTCGTTTCTTTCTAGGGCATCCCTTGCAAATAGCTCACCTAGCTCCAAGAAATCAGCAACTCTACCGGCTTTTTCAAGTTCGGAGTTGATTCTGTCAGCAGTTCCTGGTACAGTCACTTCCTTCCAAAATTGCTCTCTCAGCTCCTTGATTTCCGCGATCGCTTCTTTTAAGCCTTTTTCATTTCTAGCCATCCCCACTTTGTTCCACATGATTTTGCCTAGCTTTCGGTGGAAATAATCTACAGAGTGTTTACCCTTATTGTTTATAAAAAAATCAATTTGGTCTTGTACTGCTTTCTCTGCTGCATCGAACTCTGGGGAATCTGTGGGAATAGCACCAGTACGTATATCATCTGCTAGGTAATCGCCGATGGTGTATGGCAATACGAAGTAACCATCTGCCAGACCCTGCATGAGCGCAGAAGCACCTAGCCTATTTGCTCCGTGATCAGAGAAGTTAGCTTCACCAATCGCATAACATCCTGGGATACTTGTCATCAAGTTGTAATCGACCCACACGCCACCCATAGTATAGTGAACAGCTGGGTAAATCTTCATTGGAGTCTTATATGGATTGTCACCTGTGATGTTTTCATACATCTCGAAAAGGTTACCATACTTGGCTTCAATTACTTTTTCTCCCA
>CAYYNA010000026.1:0-2797 GCA_964472815.1 uncultured Roseivirgaceae bacterium | reverse complement strand
GGGTTCGCAAAAAAGGCTCCCTTTTTGTGTATTTTCCATGCGGCAGAAGTATTTGACCCCATCGCGTTTGTAGACAGGTAAAATACATTACCATAACCACCCGATGCAATGACTACTGCGTGGGCTGAGTGTCTTTCAATCTCACCTGTGATAAGGTTTCTGGCTATGATACCTCTTGCCTTTCCATCGACAAGCACCACATCCATCATTTCGTGACGGTTGTACATTTTGATCTTCCCTTTGCCAATTTGTCTAGACATGGCAGAGTAGCAACCTAATAGAAGCTGTTGGCCTGTCTGACCTTTCGCGTAAAAGGTTCTTGAAACCTGTACACCTCCAAAAGACCTGTTATCTAATAATCCCCCATAATCTCTCGCAAAGGGTACTCCTTGAGCAACGCACTGGTCGATAATGTTGGTAGAAACTTCAGCTAAACGGTATACATTGGCCTCTCTGGATCTATAGTCACCACCCTTTACTGTGTCGTAGAAGAGTCTGTAAGTGGAATCGCCATCACCTTGATAATTTTTCGCAGCGTTTATTCCACCTTGTGCGGCAATAGAGTGAGCTCTTCTTGGAGAATCTTGGTAGCAAAATGCTTTCACGTTGTAGCCTAGCTCGGCAAGTGTGGCAGCTGCGGACCCACCGGCTAAGCCTGTTCCAACCACGATTACATCAATCAGTCGTTTGTTGGCTGGGTTTACAAGCTTGATATTGTTCTTGTGATTGGTCCACTTTTCTGAGATAGGTCCTTCAGGGATTTTCGAATCAAGGAATCCTTCTGCTTGTTTAGATTTTTTTGCTGACATGATTAATGATGGTTAATGTGATGAAAAAGAGCAATGAAGATGAAACCTGCTGGAATCAAGATGGCATATGCTTTTCCAAGCTTTTGAATCAATGGAAAATACTTTGGATGTCTTGCACCCATGGATTGGAATGCAGACTGAAAGCCATGTAGTAAATGCATGGCGAGCAATACGAAGGAGATCACATAAATACCTACTCTGATTGGGTCTTCAAACTTGTGGACTAGTTCAGGGAAATACCTTTCGGTATCAGCTGGGTTGAACTGGATATACTTGTAATTCATTTCAGGAACCCAGAAATCATAGAAATGCAGCCCCAAGAAGAAAAGAATAACAAGCCCAGTGTAAATCATATTTCTTGAAAACCAAGTCGAGTTAGCGCTTCCTTTGTAATCGACGTACTTCACACTCCCTCTCGCTGCTCTATTTTGAGCTTCCAAAATAAATCCCATAATGAAGTGGTACAGCACACCAAAAATTAAAATGGGCTGAAGGAGGAACTGTACCAAAGGATTGGTTCCCATGAAATGACTTAGCTCATTAAAGAGATCGGGGCTAAACGTTGAGGAAATATTTATTAGAAAGTGCTGAAGTAGGAAAAACATCAAGAAAAGAGCCGAGAGCGCCATGGCGAATTTTCTACCAATGCTGCTCGTAAATAATTGCTTGGTCCAACTCATTTATGTATTCAGGTTTTTTGTTTACAGGCCAAAGTTACCTTGCGATCATTTGCCCAACAATCCATTTAATTGTTTTTAATGAATCTAAATTATCGCTCATTTGTCATATAAGTGATAAAGCGTGCATTGGTGTTATAATTTAACGTGTGACTATTATTCTCTTAAAAATATGGAGGATAAAAAAAGCGTTTTAGCTTTACTCATCATTCAAGTTTAATACATGCGTCTACTGAAAGCCTTTGTTTCTTTTATTCTTTTAATGAGCGTTACATACTCCTATGCTACTCACATCAGAGCAGGGGAGATAATAGCTACTCAAGTAGAAGGAAACATATTTCGCTTTACATTCATCGGCTATCGAGACGTTGACGGAGTACTATTTGGAAATGGGACATTGGACCTTGGAGACGGGACAACTTTTGGAGGTCAAAATGGAGAAACAATTCCTTGGAGGCGGTTTGATCCAGTTGATGGAGTGGAACGATGGGAATTCACTTATACTCATGAGTATGCAGCAGGATCAAGCTATCTAGTGAGCTACACCGAAGATTTTAGAAATGCGGATATTCAAAATATTGCAGGTTCGGTTAGTACTTCATTTCACGTAGAGACACTTGTGGTGGTGGATGCGCTAATACCGAATAGTACACCATTTTTTACTTCTGAGCCTATTGATCAAGGCGTTGTGGGTGCGGTCTTTGAGCATGATCCGGCTGCTTTTGATCCTGATGACGATAGTTTAGTTTTTTATTTTGTTACACCTAAGCAAGCTAGCGGACTTGACGTGGGCGGATATCGTGTGCTAAATGACCCAGCTTTTTATGAGGATTTTTCAATTGGCAATTCAACTAGAGATGGAGAGCCAACTCTATCCATAGATCCAGTTGAAGGAATCTTAACTTGGGACGCACCAGGAGGCGCTACTATCCCTGATCAGGAGTGTCGTGAATTCAATGTTGCCTTTGTAGTTGAGGAGTGGAGAACCATTTCAGGAACGCCTATCCGATTAGGATTTGTAACAAGGGATATGCAAATCACAATTTGTGATTATGAAAATGAACCCCCTGAGCTTGAGGTTCCGGAAGATACTTGTGTAGTTGCTGGTGAGACCGTGAGGGGGATTGTCACCGGCACAGATCCAGATGGTGATAGAGTCAGGTTAGAGGCATTCGGGGGGACTTTTGAAGTCAATCCATCAGCTACGGTTTCGCCTGATCCGCCAATCTTTCAAGAAATACCTGCTACGCTGGAATTTGAATGGAATACTGCGTGCGGGGTGGTGAGAGAAAGCCCATACGAAGTGCAATT
>CAYYNA010000025.1:13431-25638 GCA_964472815.1 uncultured Roseivirgaceae bacterium | reverse complement strand
TTCTCGACTCCTTGATCTCAGACAAGATGGGCTTGGCCAGCTGCTTTCCTAGCTCTACTCCCCACTGGTCATAGCTATAAATGTTCCAGATCACCCCTTGAACGAAAATCTTATGTTCATAGTAAGCAATGAGTTTACCGAGGTTGAAAGGCGTAAGTTCCTTGATGAGGATCGAGGTGGATGGTCTATTGCCTTTAAATGTTTTGAACGGGACCAGCTGCTCAGAAACTGAATCGCCCATTTCTTCTTTCACTTGCTGTTCACTCTTTCCATTCAGAAGTGCTTCGGGTTGAGCAAAAAAGTTAGCAAGTAGTTTTTCGTGGTGGTCTTGGTGACTATGGCCTGGCTTGCTGAAACCAATAAACTCTGTAGGAATGATCTTGGTCCCCTGATGTATCAACTGATAGAAGGCATGTTGACCATTTGTGCCGGCTTCTCCCCATATAATAGGGCCTGACTGGTAATCAGTCTCCTTCCCAAGCCGGTCAATGTATTTCCCATTACTTTCCATGTCAGCTTGCTGAAGATAGGAGGGGAGATACCTTAATCTGTGATCATATGGGAGTATGGCTAAAGACTCATAGCCAAGGAAGTTGTTGTACCAGATGCCAATCAATGCTGCGATCACTGGCATATTTTCTTGGAAGCTCGATTCACTGAAATGTAGGTCCATTTCGTGTGCTCCATTCAATAACTCCTCAAAATTTTGATAGCCTGCAGTGCAAGCAATGCTGAGACCAATTGCTGACCAGAGCGAATATCGGCCTCCAACCCAATCCCAGAAAACGAACATGTTATTTTCATCAATTCCGAAGCTTTTCACTGCTTCTGAGTTGGTGCTTACTGCTACAAAATGCGCCGCGATGTGCTCCTCATTTCCTCCATTCGACAAGAACCAGTCTCTTGCAGATTCTGCATTTGTCATGGTCTCCTGTGTAGTAAAAGTCTTGGAAGCGATAATGAACAAGGTGGTTTCCGGATTCAGTCCCTCCAGCTCTTCCAAAAGCTGAGCAGCATCTACATTAGAGATGAAGTGAGGAGTAATCCCTTTCCAATGATCTCTAAGTGCATACGTCACCATCTTAGGACCCAGGTCAGATCCTCCAATACCAATATTGACCACATCAGTGATTTTCTTCCCAGAATAACCCTTCCAATCACCTGATATTAATTTTTCAGAAAACTGCTTGATTTTGTTAAGCTCCGATTTGACTTTCACACTGTTGTCATCGGATCCTTTCAGGTTTCTCAATGCAGTATGCAGGACAGCTCTTCCTTCGGTTTCGTTTATAGGTTTTCCTTCAAACTGATCTTGGATCGCTTCAGACAGGTGGCACTCATTTGCTAGGTCCAGTAAACTTTGAAGTACTTCGTCAGAAATATTATTCTTAGAAAAATCGAAAAGAAAATCGCCAAGCTTGTGGCTATACTTCTCAAAACGTTCTTCGTCCTGAAATAAGCCTCTTATGTCTCTAGTATTCTTGTTTGAATAATCAAGTAGTGTCCCCCAAGACTTGGTAGTCGTAGGATCAATTTTTGGAAACATGCCAATAAAATTTTAGAAAATACCTGGAAGTATGCTTTCTCGTACGAAAAGGTAATAGGAGTAAGCCACAAAACCTATCAAATACACGATCCCCTCCGCCCTGTCGAGTTTGTATTTATTCAACGTAAACATGAAAATGAACAACATGAATGTTCCAACCATTACTATAACCAGATCAGTATTCAATGTGGGAGTATAAACCAATGGGGCGTGGACTAATGAGGTTGCTCCTAGAACCAAAAGCAAGTTGAAAATATTTGATCCAACGATGTTACCTACAGCTAAATCGGATTTTTTATGAAAAGCAGCAACCGCAGAGGTAGCCAATTCTGGTAGTGATGTTCCAGCAGCGAGGATGGTTAGTCCAATCATTTTATCACTGACACCAAATGATTCTGCAATTAGTGTGGCGTTACTGACAATCATGTTTCCCCCGAAAACAAGACCGGCAATCCCGAAGACAATCATGAGTGTAGTCTTCAAGTTTCCGTGCAACTCCACATCATCTACCTCAGCTTCTGGGTTTCGGCTGATGTTCATGAAGATGTAAACCAGAAAAAGGACAAACATCACCAGGAGAATGATACCGTCTTTCACATCCAAGCCATTTTGCTCTGCACCAAAGAAAAGTGCATCATTGACCAGAATGAAGAACACAAAAGTAGCAAGGAGAGAGTAGGGGACTTCTTTCCATAACGCATTCCTTTCCACCGTTAAGGGATAAATGATGCTAGCTACTCCAAGAATCAAGAATATGTTGAAAATATTGGAGCCGATAATATTGCCAAACACCAGTTCGTTTCCAGATCCTGAAACTTCTCTTGAACCCGAAATGATATTTACGACGAGCTCTGGTGCAGAAGTACCCATTGCAACCACCGTAAGACCAATAGCTATATCTGAAACGTTAAATCTTTTTGCAAGAGAGGAGGCACCATTCACCAAAAAATCTGCTCCTTTTATTAGCAGGACAAACCCAACGATTACTAGGAAAAAATTTAGTAGAATGCTGCTCAAGTCAATTTTTGGTTAGATGCGGTGACATGAAAAATCAAATCAAGATCAGTGCAAATTAAACATATTTGGAATATTTAATCCAATTATTTCGATCGTGATCACAAATTCAAGTCAGTCAGTAAGTTATGTACTTTGTTCATTAATTTCTCCTCTGTTTCATAGTAATCATTACCATCAAAATCTCCTCTCACCGAAAAGTAGAATTTAATCTTTGGTTCTGTGCCGGAAGGCCGAACACTTATCTTGGTGGCATCCTCTGTGATAAACTGGAGAACGTTTGACTTTGGAAAGTCAAGTTTTGTCTCTAAACCGTCGCTATTTTTTCTGATTCCGCTTTCATAGTCGATCTGTGCGACTACTTTGGAACCACCAATTGTGGCAGGAGCATTGTTCCTGAAGTCTTCCATCATTGTTTTGATTTCTTCAGCACCTTTCAGCCCTTTTCTGGTGATAGACTTTAGTGACTCGTAGTAAACACCATACTCTTCATAGATCGTGAGGAGCAACTCAAAAACCGACTTATTTTGACTTTTTGCCCATGCAGCCATTTCTGCGATCATTACCGAGCTTGCTACAGCATCTTTATCTCTTACTTCGTCACCGATTAAGTATCCGTAGCTCTCCTCTCCACCTCCTATAAATTGCTCTTTTCCTTCTAGTTTTCTTATCAAGTCAGCTATGTACTTGAAGCCGGTTAATGTATCGTAGCAGTTTATCTTATTCTTATCTGCAATGTCTTTGAGTAGCTCAGTTGTCACAATTGTTTTAGCAATAAACTCATTGCCTTTGAGTCCCTTTTCCTTCCATTTAGCGACTAGATAATAAATCAAGAGGGCTGCTGTTTGGTTGCCGTTAAGTAGTTGGTACTCACCCTTTGTGTTTCTAACCGCAATACCCACTCTATCTGCGTCTGGATCAGTTGCCAGAATTAGATCTGCATTTGTTTCAGTTCCTTGCTTGAGGGCGATGGACATTGCTTCCTTTTCCTCAGGGTTAGGATACACAACTGTGGGGAAATTTCCATCGGCGTTGGCTTGTTCCTTCACAACATTGACATCCTGATATCCTAACTCTTGCAATGCGCGAGGAATCAGGGTGATTCCAGTCCCGTGTATGGAAGAGTAAACGATTCGTAAGTTGGATTCTTTGATGGTCTGGGGATCTAACAGCGATAGTTCCTTGAGCTTTTCTAAATACGCCTG
Organism: uncultured Roseivirgaceae bacterium; assembly: GCA_964472815.1. Taxonomy (GTDB): domain Bacteria; phylum Bacteroidota; class Bacteroidia; order Cytophagales; family Cyclobacteriaceae; genus Ekhidna. Next base: position 21,873 of record CAYYNA010000025.1, on the reverse strand, counting down.
ATCTGTATCTTCTCCAAGTATTTCAATCATGGAGTCATCTGCTTCAAAGAGCACATCATCAATACTGGCAATTTTGTTTACTTCCTCAATGACATTCTTGTCGTGCGGAGAAATAAGCTGACCACCATCGGACCAATAAGCTTTGTAACCATTGTATTCTTTTGGATTGTGTGATGCTGTGAGAACTACTCCACCATTGCACCCTAAGTGCCTAATGGCAAACGACAATTCTGGTGTAGGTCTTAGGTCTTCAAACAGATAAGCTTTGATTCCATTTGCTGCAAAGACTTTTGCAGTTGTCTCAGCAAAAAACCTGCTATTGTTTCTGCTATCATGTGCTATGGCAACACTGACCTCCCCTGTGTTTTCTTTTTTCAGATAGTTAGCAAAGCCCTGGGTTGCCATCCCAATGGTATACTTGTTGAGTCTGCTCGTGCCAATTCCCATTATTCCCCGAAGGCCACCTGTCCCAAATTCTAGATCTTTAAGAAAGGACTCTTCAAGTTCCTCCTGATTTTCAAGCATCTTCGAAATCTCATCTTTTGATGCTTGATCAATGTTCTTGGCTTCTAGCCATTGGTTAGCTTTCTCTCTTGATTCCATTTGTGTATCGGGTGTTTGTTCTAAATTAAGAAAATCCTAGTCGTGATTTTACTTTCTCAAGTGTAGTATTTGCAATTACAGAAGCTTTTTCCTCACCTTTTTCCAGTTCTGCTTCTAGCTCTTCAATATTATCCATGAAGTAAGCATACTTTTCTCGTTCTTCTTTGAAATTGTCTAGGATCAGTTCATAAAGCTCTTGTTTTGCGTGACCATATCCATAATTACCCCCTAGATATTTACCGCGAAGTTCTGAAGTTTGAGGCTCACTGGCTAAGAGTTTGTACAATGCGAAAACATTGCAAGTGTCTGGATCTTTAGGTTCTTCTAAAGGGGTGCTATCGGTCACAATTTGCATGACGTTTTTGCGCAGCTTCTTCTCGGGAAGGAAGATATCAATGATGTTCCCATAGCTTTTACTCATTTTTTGTCCATCTGTCCCGGGAACAGTCATCACCTCATCGTTGATAAGTGGCTCAGGCAACACAAAGGTTTCTCCGAACTGGTGGTTGAAGGTGGATGCCATGTCGCGAGTCATCTCCAAGTGCTGCTTTTGATCTTTGCCAACAGGCACATACTCAGCATCATAGAGCAAAATGTCAGATGCCATCAAAACAGGATAGGTGAATAGTCCCGCATTTACATCTGCCAGGCGGTCTGATTTGTCTTTAAAAGAATGTGCATTTGCGAGCATTGGGAAAGGCACAAAACAACTCAGGTACCAGGTGAGCTCTGTGCAAGCAGGAACCCTAGATTGGCGATAGAAGGTATTCTTGGAGGTGTCAAAACCACACGCAAGCCAGGCAGCAGCTACAGCGTGCGTGTTTTCTTTTCGCAACTGTGCGTCCTTAATCGTAGTAAGCGAGTGCAAATCAGCAATGAAGAAAAAGGACTCGTTCTCTGTTTTTTTAGATAACTCAATGGCCGGTCTGATCGCCCCTAAAAGATTACCCAAGTGTGGTTTTCCAGAACTTTGAATTCCCGTTAATATTCTCGCCATTCGATAAAAAATTTGTGCAAACCTATATAATTTGAATCTTTGCATTTCGTCCTACAATTAGAACTATTAAATGATAAAAATGAGACTTCCATTCTTCCTCTTGAGCCTTCTGATCATGCTCACCATTGATGCTCAGTCTTCCATCGAATTTTTGGAAACAGATCATGATTTTGGTGAGATAGAGGAGAAGAATGGTTTTGCGGAGCACACTTTTCATTTTGTTAATAATGGTGCTAACCCAATAAAAATTACAAATGTGAAAGCCTCTTGTGGTTGTACTACGCCAGGTTGGACAAAAGAGGAGGTGATGCCAGGAGACTCAGGGTTCGTGAAAGCCAGATACAACCCAAGAAACAGGCCAGGACGTTTTAGAAAGTCTTTAAGAATTACGGCCTCTGATCCTGCTTCAAATCAGACACTTTACATCATGGGTTTTGTGAAGCCTAGGCCTAAGACTCCTACAGAAGAGTATCCAATTGTTGTAGGGGACTTCAGAATCAAGTATCAAACCTTGAACATTGGGAAGATTACCACTGAAAAACCAGTCTGGAAATCATTCGATATTTACAATGACTCTGACTCGACTTCAACTCTTGATAGTATCAATCTCAGTTTTCCTGAGCATATCGCAGTGGAGTTGTCCCCCAAAGTGCTTAAGGCTGGTGAAATTGGCAAACTCAAGTTGACCTACGATCCAATCAAGAAGAACGACTATGGGTTCGTCAGTGACAATGTTTCATTAGATCCTAATTCGCAAAAGTCAATCTCAGTAATGGCAGTCATTGAGGAGTTTTTTCCAGAAATGACAGCTGAGGAGCTGGATAATGCTCCAAAGCTTGAGATTTCTAACAGAAAATTTGATTTTGGAAAGACCAAGGCAGGAACCGTGATCGAGACGTCTTTTGAGCTGGAAAATAGCGGAAAGGAGCATCTAGAATTCCGCACCATTAAGACAAATTGCAATTGTTTGACTTACGAGATCAAGAACAGACGTATTAAGAAAGGCAAGAGCCAGACATTGAAAGTTAGTTTTGATACCGCAGGTATGCGAAGCAATCAATACAAATCACTGACCATTTACTCAAACGATCCTGTCAATCCAACTCAGCAAATAACCATCAAAGGGACCGTAGAAAAATAGGAGAAGGTTAGTCCTTCTCCCATTTGTTGTTCTCTAAGTCTATATCCGCCAGGTAGCCGGTATCATCCAATTGTATGGATTGAATCTCTCCTAGTGATTTATCTATGATGAATTCGTATGATGGATTTGTCCAAGGCCAGTCCGGTAGCACTACTCTCTCAACGTCAGCAGTATTTTCTTTTTCTCCCCTCATGATTGAGAGCGGAGCGTAATACATCACTTTACTACCATCATTGAATGTGACATTTATCTCCATTGGCATTGGCATTTTGCCTCTTCGTTCTAAGGTCACTTTGGTATTGCTACCTTCTTCAAAAACAGAATCGATTGCGTAATCGATGGAATGGGTTGTGTTCATCCAATAGTCAAGGTACCAATCCAATTCTAGTCCAGATTCCTTCTCAAAAACGCGAATCCAGTCGTTGGGAGTTGGGTGCTTAAATTTCCATTGGTTGTAAAATTTTCTCTGAGCCGAAATGGTTAAATCCTCTCCGACGAGGTAGTTCATTTGAGCCAATGCGACTGCTCCTTTGGTGTATGCGGCTCTTCCGTACGCATAATTGGTGGAATAGTGATCTGCATGTGTGCTCATAGGCTCTTCAATTCCACTATTTACCAATCCAGTGTAGGCTCGATAATTTCCTGACTGACTATTTCCTTCACGTCCGTAAACGAATGCCAACGTCTTGTCCTGAGCATAGGAAGTAAAGCCCTCGTCCATCCATTCGAAATAGCTTTCATTAAATCCAAGAACTCCTTGATACCAGGAGTGAAATGCTTCATGAACAGTAACACTCAAGAGACCTCTGATACCTTGCTCTCCGTTAATGAGTGTGGCCATTGGATATTCCATGCCACCATCACCGCCTTGAATGATGGAATAATGCTTGTAAGGGTACTTGCCAAAATTCTTCTCCATATACTCGAAGGCTTTGGGCGTGATTTCAATCAGTTCCTCCCAAGCTTTTGTTTTGCTGCCTTCTTGATAGAAGAAGTGTAGGTCGGGACCGTTTGGAACCTTAGTAATCTTGTGAGTATAATCTGGATCAGCGGCCCATACAAAATCATGCACATTATCTGCTTTGAAGTGCCAGGTTAGTTTTTCATTTCCTCTCTGGATGTTATCCTCATTTTCAGCATACCCATAGCCAATTTCTTCAGCATTTTGCAACTCGCCAGTAGCTGCCATTACATAGCCTTCATCGATAGAAATCTTTACCTCGAACGATCCAAAAGGAGCGTAAAACTCCCGACCAACATAAGGATGAGCATGCCAACCTCTGCTATCGTACTCCGCCATCTTTGGGTACCATTGGGACATGCTGTATTCGATTCCTTCCCTGTTATCTCTTCCACTTCTCCTGATCTGCAAAGGAACCTGACTTTCAAAAGTCATGTCGAATTTGGAGGATCCACCAGGATTAATTGGCTCATTTAGAACCACCTCAAGTACAGTCCCTTCAATGTTGAACTGCAAATCCTTTCCATCTTGTTTGAGGGAGTTTACCTTGTGGAAACCGATCTCAGAATCGTTTAATTTGAAGATTCGGTCTTGAACTCTTCTGTCAGGGTCGGCTATTGTCCTGCTTCTTACGTCCATCATGCTATTCGGTTGGAAAGCATTGAAGTAGAGATGATAGAAGACGCTTGTCAAGGTATCTGGGCTATTGTTGAAGTAATTCAACTCCTGCGTGCCAGAAAACTGATTGGTATTTACATCAAAATCAATATCCATGCGGTACTCAACCCTTTGCTGCCAGTATCCCTGCGCCAGGGCAAATGACATGGGTAGGACAAATAATATTCCAATTGTGAGCGTCTTAGTAAAATTATATTTCATATAGAAAAAATTATTTAGAATATATAACCAAAATGAAATTTAGAGGTTATCTTAAATGAAACATTAACCCCTTACAATAACATGGATAAAATTTTAGATCTTGTTTTGCTTGTCATCTTTGCATTTGGTTCTGCCATAATATTCACGCTAGCAGTTATCTGGAAATTTATACAAGCAATGTTTGAGATCGTAATAGGCCGTTTTTCCTCCTCAAGTTAAACGTCAACATTAGCGTATTTAGCGTTCTTCTCAATGAAGTCTCTTCTTGGAGCAACCTCGTCTCCCATTAGCATTGAGAATAGGTGATCTGCCTCTGCGGCAGACTCAATAGTTACCTGCTTTAAGCTCCTGTGAGCTGGATCCATCGTAGTTGTCCAAAGCTGGTCAGGATTCATTTCTCCTAGCCCTTTGTAACGTTGAACTCCTACTGAATCTTCTTTACCCTCGGGTGCAATTTCTTTGATCACTCTGACTCTATCGTCCTCAGACCAAGCGTATTTTTCTGACTTTCCTTTCTTTATGAGGTAAAGCGGCGGCAGTGCAATATATAAGTAGCCATGCTCAATCAGGCTTCTCATATATCTGAAAAAGAACGTCAAGATCAAGGTCCGAATGTGTGATCCATCAATATCAGCATCTGTCATAATGATGATTTTATGATATCGCAGTTTACTAAGGTTTAGCTCTTTTTCGTCTTCTTCGGTACCGAAAGAAACACCGAGCGCTGTAATCATATTCTTGATTTCATCATTGTCGTAGATCTTATGCTCTTGCGCTTTTTCTACATTTAGAATTTTACCCCGCAGCGGTAAAATTGCTTGAAATTTTCGGTCTCTTCCTTGCTTGGCAGAACCACCGGCAGAGTCTCCCTCTACAAGATAGAGTTCGCATAATGCAGGATCCTTTTCTGAGCAGTCAGCTAATTTTCCTGGAAGCCCTGTCCCTGATAGCACATTCTTCCGCTGTACCATTTCCCTTGCTTTCCTCGCAGCGTGACGAGCTTGCGCGGCGAGAATTACTTTCTGCACAATCTGTTTCGCCTCCTTTGGATGTTCCTCGAGGTATTCAAGGAGAATTTCGCTAACACACGTATCCACAGCACCCATTGCATCAGAGTTACCCAGCTTTGTCTTAGTTTGACCTTCAAACTGAGGTTCAGCGACCTTTACGGAGATAACAGCTGTTAACCCCTCTCTAAAGTCGTCTCCGCTGATATCTACCTTGATTTTTTCTAGGAGACCTGATTTATCCGCATAGCCTTTCAAGGTTCGGGTAAGCGCTCTCCTGAAGCCTGAGACATGAGTACCTCCTTCGATTGTGTTAATGTTGTTCACATAAGACACTACATTTTCAGTATATGAAGTGTTGTAGCTCAATGCAACTTGCACCGGTACTCCACCTTTTTCACCTTCCATGAAAATCGGACTTGGAATAAGGTTTTCTCTTGTATTATCTAGGTAGTCAACAAATTCGGTAAGTCCACCTTCTGAATAAAATTCTTGTCTGTAGTTGTCGTCTTCCTCCGTTTCTCTGTGATCTATCAGCTCGATCCGGATGCCTGCGTTGAGGTACGAGAGCTCCCGAAGACGCGATGCTATCGTTTCTGAGTTATATTTTGATACCGTAAAAATCTCAGTATCTGGCTGGAAGTGTATGATTGTACCGGTAATGTCAGTAGTGCCAATCTCCTTAACCTGAGCCTTGGGTATCCCTTGACTATACTCTTGTTGGAAAACTTTTCCATTTCGGTGAACCGTCGCTACTAATTTTGAAGAAAGCGCATTAACACAGGACACGCCTACACCGTGTAGACCTCCAGATACTTTGTACGTATCCTTGTCGAATTTTCCACCAGCGTGCAAAACAGTCATTACTACCTCAAGGGCGCTTCTACCTTCCTTCTCGTGCATATCAGTAGGAATACCTCGACCATTGTCGGTGACAGTAATCGAATCATCTGGATTAATCTCTACTTTTATCCAATCGCAGTGCCCAGCAAGAGCTTCGTCAATGGAGTTGTCCACGACTTCCCAAACCATGTGATGCAGACCTTTCACACTAATGTCACCGATGTACATTGCAGGTCTTTTTCTTACAGCCTCTAACCCTTCTAATACTTGAATATTACTCGCGGAATATTCCCCTTTTTTCATTTGATTATTTTCTTCCATTTAATAAGATTAATGACGATTATGAGAGTTTAAATCGAAATATTTTGAAACTTGTGTAAGTACTCTCACTCTTTAGAATTGCGATCAATTTTAATCCAACAAAGATACATAAAATCCAGCTATTTGGAGTGATTTTTGCAGTGCAAAAACCCCTTTCTTCACATAAATGCTTTTAACAAGAATGCGTCTATCTAAACTCCTTTATTTCTCGTTTTCCTTGTCTTTATTCTTCTCTGTTAGTGGCCAAGAAAGTGGTGCTAGTAACGAGAAAATGGTTGAGAACGAGAAGGAAAAAAGAGAGGAATACGAGCAGCGGCTCAAACGATTTGAAGAGATCAATGAGAGGAGAAATAAGGATCCTAAGAGATTCATGGACTCAATCGCTCAAATAAGAAATGAAAAGCTTTATAATGAAGCGTTAGAGAGACTCGACGATTACCAACAAGACCCTGAACTTTCTAGGCTTAAAGAAATTGATTTATCAAATGCTCGGCTAGTGTCAATTCCCGATTTCGTATTTGAGGTAGATTCCCTGGAGGTCTTGGTGCTGGATAATAATTCGATAGCTGAATTGCCAAAGGAGCTTGAAAAGTTCGAAAAGCTGGAACGAATCTATTGGAGAGGGAATGAGCTGGGAAAGAGAAAGATCAAAATTGCTAAACTAGATGGGATTCAAAAGCTTGATTTGTCAGGAAACAAGCTGAGCAAGCTGCCCAAAGTTCATCGCATTGATGGAGTCACTGAATTGGTTCTAGAGGACAATGATTTCAAAGATGTTTCATTGTGGAGGCTGAGAAAGATGAAAGCTCTGAAGGAGTTGGAGCTAAGTCAAAATCCAGTGGAGATGAAAAGCCGATGGTATGGCCTGATAAAGCACATTGAAGTACTTAAGCTGAACAAGTGCAATTTGACAACCATTGATCCTTCTATCTACAAGATTAGTGGCTTGAAAGAGCTTCAGGCACAGGTCAATCAAATTGGGCAAGTGCCCGAAGGCATTTCAGCATTGACTGATCTTACCAAAATCTCCTTTTACAAAAACCAATTATCCACTCTGCCAAGTGATTTTTACAATTTGAAGAACCTGCGTGTCTTAGACCTTTACTACAATGAGTTGCAAGTAATTCCTAATGACATTAAGCGCTTAGAAGCGCTTAGAATTCTCTATCTGTCCTTCAATAAGATTTATGACCTTTCGGTGGAAGTTGGATCTCTAGAGAAGCTTTCGCAGCTATATGTTCATCATAACCGAATCAGTGAACTCCCTAGCTCCATCGAAAGTCTGGACAGCTTGAGGACGTTGCATTTTCAAGAAAATTACATCAATGCGTTTCCGCAGTTCATTTTGAAGATGGATCAGCTGAGAGACCTTGATATCTCTTTTAATGATATACAAGATATACCCTTAGAAGTCGAAAACTTGGGTCTCAGAAATTTCTACTGGAGAGGCCTGGAAATTGACCTTAGTCACCCTGACAATTACGCACTCGGAGAGATGATCTATCGACTTGACCAAAAGGGAGTTGTTGTCAGCCCTAGAGTGGATATGAGGGCGATTAGGGGAGAGGGGGACTAGTATTGGTTGGCACTTAGCATTACAAGTGTGCAAGCCTGGATTGACTCAATCCCATTATCGACTGCTTTGCGCGCCAAAGAACCATTTTCAGCACCAGGGTTAAAAATAATTCTC
>CAYYNA010000025.1:0-13331 GCA_964472815.1 uncultured Roseivirgaceae bacterium | reverse complement strand
CCAATGTTTAATCCTATTTGGAATGGGAAATGAATCGCTGATTCAATCTCGTTATCAAAATAGTTGTCAAGTATGCCGACTACTCTACCGGATTGATTTAGGTACTGCTTTGAAAAGGACCTCCCAACAACACTTACTCCTGCGAAGATGTCAATAGTAAATCCTGAGTTACCTGCATCTTTCATCCACCTGTTCCCAACAAAAATCCCATATCCATATCCAGTCTCAATCATATTTCCAAACCTTGTGACAGTTGCGTTTGCCACCGCTGTATCTAGATGATTTACCTTATGATTTAGGTACTTAAAGGATAGCTCGTGACCGAAGTAAAACATCCCACTGGTGCGATCTGGGCTATAAAACTTTTGTCTAAAATGCAGCCTTGATCCTCTGGTGTAGATCTGATAATTGTCAATATTGTTGTCCGATGTAAAAAAAGGATCTCTAAGTATATCCATTTGTAGCTCATATCCTAATCTCTCTTGAATGTAGTATTCAACCGCGATTGGGAGTTGATCAACAAACAACCAGGCAGGATTTGTTCCAACGATGACTCCACGATATTCATTGATGGTAGGTTCAAAATACTTAAATCCTCTTCTCTTAAATCTATACTCGGGCTTGTCATATTGTTCCCGATCAAAATTATCATCAGATATTCTGGTCTTGAAAATCGGTTTCTCATCTTCGTAGATAGGGTAGTAGGAACCCGCTTTCGAACCATCAGCGTTGTATAGTGTCCATTCACCGATCCTTTTATCATCTTTGAGCCTTCCGGTCATTTTCAAAGTTCCATCAGGATAGTAACCCTGATAATCTCCTTCATCCTCCGTAAAGTCTGCTTCTCCTTCGAGTCCTCCATTTTCTCCATAGTAATACCATTTTCCAGTCTTTTTCCCATCTAATACTTGCCCCTGAGACTTCCTACTTCCACTGGGATAATACTCATTGTAATCTCCTGAACCTTCATCAAAGTTCGCTTCACTTAGTACCTCACCACTTGGATAGAAAAGTTTCCAATAGCCATCCTTTTGATTATTAACAATGGTCCCCTCTTGGCTCACATTCCCATTGTTGTGATAGTAGATCCAGTTGCCAATTCTAAACCCCTTTTCGTAGGTTCCTTCGGCTGCTACTACACCATTTCGATGATAGTACTTCCAAATTCCTGTTTTTAGTCCATTCTCGAACAAGCCAGTCGCTTCCACTTCCCCAGATTCGAAGTAGTAAATCCAGTCACCTTCACTTTTTTCATTTTGATTAAATCCCTCCATTCTTCTCTTGCCTGAAGGGTAGAATTCAGTGTATTTTCCCTTCCCATTTTCCATGTAAGCTTGCGCCTTCAACGACCCGTCCTCGTAGAAATAATTCCAGATCCCGCTTTTCTGGTCATCGAAGTAATTTCCATTACTTTTTTCGCCACCATTTTCATAGTAGAAAGTCCAGTATCCATCCTTAATGGACCCATTCAGCACACCTTCTGATTTTATGTTTCCGTTTTCATAATAGTATTTCCACTTGCCGCTTGGGTTAGCTTGATTGTATCGACCAGTGGCCTTAGGTCTTCCGTTTTCATAGTAGTATTTCCAGATGCTATCTGGCTGATTGTTGTGATACCACCCAAAAGTCTGAAGCGATCCATTGAAATAGAATGACTCATAAGAGCCCTCTAGTACCGTATCTTGTAGAGAATAGTGAAAAATTTCCTTTACTCGGTTGCTGTCTCCATCAAAGTACTTTTTTTGTTGAGTTATTTGGCTGAAGGAGAAAAGGGGAAGAAGAAGTATTGATATGTAAGTAATGTACTTACCCATGCTGATTTTCAAATACCTTCTTGAACTTATTTCCCCACTCTTCTATTTCCGCGCTGGTCCATAATTCAGGATAAAATATGATTCGCTGGCTTCTTGGGGGTAGGTACTTTTGCCAATTTGTTCCTCCTGAAGCTTTGATCACATTTGGGTCTCTTTGCAAGTACCTTGTCGCTGACTTTAAATGCTGCAGCGGCCAGTCAACATTAGCTTTCAAATCAAGTTTTTTAAGCTCAGTGATGACTTCATCACTTTCTTGAAAATGATTTAAGTATTGTCTTAGCAGGTTAGATCCCTTCACCTTTTCTGCTAATTCTTGAAACTCTTTGCTGTATTTAATTTCGAACTGTTTCAATGTCAGTGTTTTCTTACCAGTAGCGAGTTCCGTTGCGCCTGATTTCCAGTAAAGATGATTGTACATTTCATCGATATTGGTTTCTTTCAAGGTATCTCTATGATGGTAATTCACGAGATTGATGAAGTCAGTGGATAGTATTTCAATCTTGCGGTATTGGCCAGACTGAAACCCGCTTGCAGGTAGTAAAGCCATCCGAAAGGCTAGAAATTGATCTTGATCCATCCCATCAGTCATCACATCAAATGAGTCGATTAGATGATCAAAGTATCGATTGATTCTTTTTAATCGCTTTAGGAATAGTGATTCTTCAGTTGAGTCACTGAACACTGCTTGCTCCATCTCGTTCAGGATCATTCTGAAATAGAGTTCTGTAACCTGATGATATAGAATGAATATTTTTTCGTCAGGGAAATCTGTTCGTGGGCTTTGCAAGCTTAACAGCGTATCAAGTTTGATATAATCCCAGTACGTCAGGTAGTCAGAATAGAGTAGTCCATCGAGATAACTTGATAGATCTTGACCCATGGACTCATATTTTTCCTCAAGCTTTTTTAGCTGATCTAATACGTTTGGATCTATTTCTTTTTCCTTCATTTCTTCAAATTATAACGTTGTAAATTTGCGCCAAATTTTTAACAACAACCCCAAAATCACATTTGATGAGCGAAGAGAAACGAAACTTTGTGGACGAATTTGAATCACCAGATTTCTACGATCTTGATGACCTACTTACTGAAGAACACAAGCTTATCAGATCTTCAGTAAGAGAATTTGTAAAAAAGGAGATCACGCCATTTGTGGAGGGTTGGGCCGAGAAGAATCACTTTCCTTACGAAATCGTGAAGAAATTTGGAGAGGTTGGCGCATTTGGGCCGACTGTGCCGCAGGAGTATGGTGGAGGCGGTCTTGACTACATTTCTTATGGTCTGATCATGCAAGAGATTGAACGAGGTGACTCGGGCATGAGATCTACAGCTTCTGTGCAAGGTTCGTTAGTGATGTATCCCATCTATGCCTATGGGTCGGAAGAACAAAGAAATAAGTACCTGCCTAAGCTAGCATCTGGAGAAATGTTGGGGTGCTTTGGCCTTACTGAGCCAAATCATGGATCTAACCCAGGTGGGATGGAGACCAACTTCAAGGATATGGGTGATCATTACCTATTGAATGGAGCAAAGATGTGGATATCCAATTCGCCGAAAGCAGATATTGCGGTTGTGTGGGCAAAAAATGAGGAGGGCAGGATACACGGATTAATCGTAGAGCGAGGCATGGAAGGTTTTACTACTCCAGAAACTCACGGGAAGTGGTCATTGAGAGCATCAGCTACGGGGGAACTAGTATTTAGCGACGTGAAAGTTCCGAAGGAAAATCTTCTGCCAAACAAAAGTGGATTGGGTGCGCCATTGGGCTGCCTTGATAAAGCCAGGTATGGAATAGCCTGGGGCGCTTTGGGTGCAGCGATGGATTGCTATGATTCAGCTAGGAGATACGCGCTAGAAAGAGAGCAATTTGGAAAACCAATTGCTGGTTTTCAACTGGTTCAGAAGAAGCTTGCTGAAATGCTTACTGAGATCACTAAAAGTCAGTTGATAAACTGGAAGCTTGGGAAAATGATGGATGAAGGAAAAGCAAATACGGCTCAGATTTCACTAGCGAAGAGAAATAGTGTGGAAGTTGCTCTAAACATTGCTAGAGAAGCTCGTCAAATTCATGGTGGCATGGGTATTACAAGCGAGTATCCGATGATGCGTCATATGATGAATCTTGAATCAGTGGTGACCTACGAAGGAACACACGATATTCACTTATTGATTTTAGGCGCTGATATTACCGGGCTTCCTGCATTTGCCTGATTAGAGTTCTGTTTTTTCTTGCTGCTAAATGGAATCTGGTCTGATCGGCTGTGATCTATCCTTCTGTTTGATGCAGTGAAGACAAGGAGGAGTGGAGAAAGCAGATGTCATCCCAATACATTGTCAAGAATAGTCCAAAGTCCTTTCGGAGAGAAGTAAAATACCACATATCCAAAGTAAGGAGCGATATAGGATGGGATTCCTACAGCAAATATGGCTTTTATAAGCCCCGCTCGGCTGTAGCCAGCGAAGGTTACCAACGCCCATAAATTGTAAATGAAATTAAAGATCCCGTAAATCCAGATCGAAATCATGGAGTCATTACTATGGTAGATGATTGGTACAAAAGCGATCATCAACAGAAACTGTCCAGCAACTACATATAGGTTAAATATGAAGTGCTCAATAATATTATAGTTCAGCTTTTTGAAGAAGATCCAACTGAAAAAGGTGAATAGCAATGCCCCATTGAGACTGAAGAACGAAAAATACTTCATTGAATATTTGAAGTATTCCTGTGCAAATGGTAGTGAAATATTTAATGCCTCCTCTGGATTAACCGCGGCAAAACTGTCGTAAGTAAAAGTCAGGTAGTTGGTAAAGGCACCAACAATCAAAACCAATTTGAAAGGACTGGCAAAACCGATCCTTTTACCCTCTATATAATTCCTAATGGAAATACCTGGCCTTACAACTAGTAAGTAAAGTGTGTGAAAAAGACCTCTATCGTAACCGATGGTCTCAATGACTTGATTGACAATGTGGTGCCATTCAAATCTTCTAACTGTGGCGCTTTGTCCACAATTTGGGCAGTAGCTGTCCGTAAATTCAGTATTACAGTTTTTGCATTGCACCTAGATGACTTTCATTAACTCCTTTATTAAAGTTATTAAATCTTTTTCCGCCTCCTTGGCAATGGCAATAATCTCTTCAATATTTATAGGTTTCAAATTATCAGGATCGCATTCATCAGTCAACACGGAGATAGATGAAACTGGCAGACCCATTTGATTTGCTGCAATAACTTCGGGTACTGTGCTCATTCCCACAATGTCCGCTCCTATAAGTCGTAGGTATCGGTACTCTGCTCGAGTCTCTAAGTTTGGTCCGGCCACAGATGCATATACTCCTTCATGTAACGGGATATGCTGCTTCTTGGCTATTTCCAGCAATTTTTGATTCATCTCTGGGTCATAAGGTTGACTCATGTCTGTGAAGATCTGACCGAATGCTGCTGCTTCATGCCCCCTGAGCGGATTTTCAGGCTGTAGATTGATATGATCGTCTGTGAGCATCAACTCGCCCTTCTTCCAAGCGGTATTCATTGAGCCTGCCGCATTAGATATTAAAAGCTTCTGGATGCCTAGCGCCTGCATGACTCTCACGGGAAAAACTACTTGACCCATGGAATGGCCTTCATAGTAGTGAAATCGACCTTGCATGGATACCACATTCTTTCCTTCAAGCGTTCCATAGATGAGTTTCCCGCGATGAAACTCCACTGTGGCAATGGGGAAGTGGGGAATGTTGGAATAAACCAGTTCTTGCGAAACTTCAATTTCTTCAGTCAATGCACCTAGTCCAGTTCCAAGGATGATTCCTACCTCTGGTTTTTCAAACCCACGCTGTTGCAGAAACTTAACAGCTTCACTTACTTTTTCTATCATTTGCATATTCGAAACTTTGGATCGCAATCTAAAATGAAAAAGATTGCTATCTGATGACGGAATCAATCGCTTGCAGAATTTTTGCGCAAGCCTCTTGTATTTCTTTTTCCGTAATGATCAAAGGCGGAGCTATCCTCATTGAATGATCATTGAACAAAAACCAATCAGTGACGATTCCTAAATCAATCGCTTTATCAATGATGGGTTTGAGCACTTCGTAAGATTCAAACTCCACCGCAATCATTAATCCTTGGCTTCTGATCTGTTTGATCGATCTGTGCTGCAGAAGTTGATGAAACAGAGCTTCTTTGACCGCTACATCTTCTAGTAATTGCTCTGTTTGGATCACTTCCAAGGCAGCCAATGCCGCTGCTGAAGAAACAGGATGTCCTCCAAAGGTTGAAATATGTCCAAGTATGGGGTTTTCTGTGAAGACGTGCATGATGTCCTTGCTAGATATGAAACAGCCTATTGGCATTCCACCTCCCATGCCTTTGGCACATACAAGTACGTCAGGAGATATTCCATAGTGTTCAAAAGTCCAGAGTTTGCCTGTCCTACCAAAGCCACACTGGATTTCATCTAATATGAGCAATGTTCCAGTTTCAGTGCACCGTTCTCTCACCGCTCTCCAATACATCTCCGATCCAACTTTTACTCCCGCTTCCCCTTGCACAGTTTCAACGATAAATGCTGCAGTCTTTTCCGATATAATGTCCAGGTCATCAACGCACCCAAAGCGGATGTGAGAAATTCCTGGCACTAATGGACGGTAGTTTTGTTTGAATTCTTCACTTCCGCTAAGTGATAGGGCTCCATGCGACGAACCATGGTAGGCGTTATTGCAAGCAATGACTTCAGATCTGCCAGTGAACCTTTTCGCAAGCTTCATTGCCCCCTCAATTGCTTCACTTCCGGAGTTAACTAAATAAACAGAATCAAGATCAGACGGTAGGGTATCTGTTAGGGCTTTAGCTAATCGTACTTGAGGGCTTTGGACAAATTCTCCGTAGACCATTACATGTAGGTGCTTGTCAACTTGCGATTTAATAGCGTCGACCACCTTTGGATGACGATGGCCCACTGTGGATACACCTATACCAGATATTAAGTCAGTATACTGCTTGCCTTCACGGTCATACATATATAGGCCTTCAGAAGATTCTATCTCTAATAATAAGGGTGTGGGAGAGGTCTGTGCAAGATGATGAAGGAAGAGTTCTCTTTGAGTAGGCATGATGCAAAGAAAAGAAGCAAATGTTAGATGGAATTAATCTGATTTCTATGGCTGCTTATTGGTGCATTGTTCTCACGTTATTACAACATGAACTATTGTGTTTGTTTAGCTTAATTGTTTGATTAGTTACACAAAAGGGATATATAAATTGGTATCGGTTAATATTTATGTTGAATGTTTTCAAAAATTATGTTAATTCCGGATTTTCCTTTTTATTTAGCCATTCATAAAAATTATTATTAACCAAAAAAGTAATGTATGAAGAGGATTCTACTACTTAGTGTTTTGGTTCTTTTTGCGGTTGCTTCGGTAATTGCACAGAGGACTGTATCTGGTAAGGTGACCGACGAGTCGGGTGAGCCTTTACCTGGAGTAAACGTACTCATCAAGGGTACGACTACAGGTGTTCAAACTGATTTGGATGGAAACTTCAGACTTTCCGTAGAAGACGGTGCGACGCTTGTATTTTCTTACGTTGGTTTTGACTCTCAAGAGGTCGAAGTTGGCGCAAGAACTGCAATTGATATCTCTTTAGGAGGTGCAACTGAGTTACAAGAAGTAATTGTAACTGGGTTTGGTGAGAGAGAAAAGAAAGCTCTTGGATATTCAGTCCAGCAGGTTGAAGGTGATAAAATCGCTCAAACTAAAGAGACTCACCTAGTAAATGCACTTCAGGGACAGATTGCTGGGGTTCAAATCCAAGGATCTCAAAGTACTTTAGGTGGTTCTTCCAGAATTACTATTAGAGGTGCTAACTCATTCCTAGGAGATAACCAGCCACTATTCGTTGTTGACGGAGTTCCAATCGGAAACTCTGACTTTTCAAGTAACTCTCAGCAAAGAGGATTTGGTGGTGCTACTGCATATGATTACGGAAACGCGATTTCTGATATCAACCCTGCAGATATCGAGAGCATGAGTGTACTTAAAGGTGCTGCTGCTACTGCTATCTACGGTGTAAGAGGTGCAAACGGTGTAATTGTAATCACTACTAAGAAAGGAACTAAGAGAAAAGGTATTGGAGTTTCTGTTAACTCTGCAGTTACTTTTGACGAAGTTCAAAACTTGATCCCTCACCAGCAAGTATACGGTGGAGGTGCTACTCAATCTACAGCTAGTGGGTTTGTTGAATTCACTGAGAATGGGCAACCTTTCCTAGCTCCTGTTTATGCCAAAGATGGTGCTTGGGGTCCTAAGTACGATCCAAACACACAGGTTCGTCACTGGGATTCATGGGATCCAGATGCTCCAAACTACGGAGAGACAAGACCTTGGGTAGCTCCTGCTAATGATTACGAAGAGTTTTTCGAAACTGGAACTACTTGGACGAACTCCATCTCTTTAGAAGGTGGTAATGATTTTGGTACTTTCAGATTAGGTTATACTAATGTTGACCAAGCAGGAACACTTCCAAATTCAAGCTTGAAGAGAAATACTCTTAGTTTGAATGCTTCAATCAGTCCTACTGACAAACTATATGTTTCTGCTTCTGCAAACTTTGTAAATCAGGAAACTGACGGACGTAATATTACCGGTTACAACAATGGTAACCCAATGCAAGCTTTCACTCAGTGGTGGCAAACTAACCTGGATGTTGAAAGACTTCAGAACTATCGCCAAATCGATGGAACTCAGTACACCTGGAATGCAATTGGTCCATCTGTAGATGGAAGCGGCGAATTGATTTCATTCAACGAAGCTCCTCAGTTCTTCGATAACCCTTATTTCGTAAGAAATGAGTACCTGCAGACTGATGAGAAAGATAGATTATTCGGTAACATCGATGTGAACTATGACCTGTTTGATTTCTTGACAGTTAATGTTAAGGCGATGAGAGACGGATTTAGCTGGGATTTCAGAGAAGGGGTACCTACAGGAGGAATTGAGCAGTCTTTATATAGAGAAACTTATCGTTCTTTCGTAGAAACTAACTATCAGGCACAATTATTATTCAATAAGTCGTTTGGTGATTTTTCAATCAACGGTACTTTAGGTCTAAACAGAATGCGTCAGACTACTGACTTTGATCAAGTTCAGACTTCAGGTGGTTTGGCATTGGATGGTTTCTATCACTTGTCTAACTCTATCCAGCCAGTGCTTTACACTTCTGGAAACAACGTTCTACAAAGAGGAATCAATAGTGTTTACGCAATTGCTTCATTTGGCTATAAAGGAATGTTGTTCTTAGATGCTACTGGTAGATTTGATGAGGATTCTACACTTCCTGGTGATTCGAATCCATTCTTCTACCCTTCAGTGTCTACGAGTTTTGTGTTCACAGAGCTTCCTGCGCTATCTGGTAGCTTCATAAACTTTGGTAAAGTACGAGTTGCATATGGAGAGGCTTCTAATGGAGGAACTCCTTATCAGTTAACAACTACTTTCGCACCTCAGACTCCTAACTTCGGTTCAGCTTCAAGGTTCACAGTACCTAACGCGAGACGTAACCCTAACCTAGGTCCTGAGACTACTACTGAATTTGAAATTGGAACTACACTAAACTTCTTCAACAACAGAATTGGTTTAGATGTAGCTTACTACAACAGAGAGACTGTAGATCAGATTATTCCTGTAGATGTATCTCCTGCTAGTGGATTTACTTCTTCTGTTCAGAATACTGGTATCATGACTAACCAAGGAATCGAGATCACCTTGGATGCGACTCCTGTACAAGTTGGAGATTTCCAGTGGGATGTGAGTGTGAACTTCGCTACTTATGAGAACGAAGTTAAGGAGCTTGGAGAAGGCATTCAGAGTATCGGTAGAGGTGGTACTTGGGCTGCTGAGCTAAGAATCCAGGAAGGTTTCCCATACATGGGACTTTGGGGTTCTGATTGGATCAGAGAGAACTACGAGCTGAACGAAGACGGAACAGTTGCTGTGAATGAAGGACAGATTGTTGTGGATGCTGATGGTGTTCCTTCAAGAACTCCTAGGATGTTCTTAGGTTCTGCGATTCCTGATTACACTGGTGGTGTTAGAAACACTTTCTCATGGAAAGGAATTAACCTAGGTGTCTTGATCGACTTCCAGAAAGGTGGAATTATCCACTCTACATCACTACAGTGGTCTAGATACTCTGGTATGGTTGAGGAAACTGTATTCCAAAATGGAGTTGATATCCGTGAAAATGGATTCGTATTGCCTGCAGTAACTGCTTCTGGCGAGCCAAACACTGTTGCTTTGGATGCTCAGACTTACTTCCAGTCTTACGAGTGGAGAACTGCTACTCCTAACGTTTATGATGCTAGTTTCATCAAGTTGAGAGAAATCAACCTTTCTTACAGAATCCCTCAGAATCTTATCCAAAACACTCCATTCAACAGTATTTCTGTTGGAGCATTTGGTAGAAACTTAGGATTGCTGTACTCTGATATCCCTCACCTAGATCCTCAAGTAATCACTGGATCTGGTAACGATCAAGGACTTGAGAATGCACAGGTTCCTCCAACAAGATCAATTGGATTTAACCTAGGGTTCACATTTTAATCAGTAAAATTGAAAGTAATTATGAAATCAATATTAAATAGACTTGTAGCGTTCGCTTTGATTTTAGGATTCGGAATCAGTTGCGGTGATGTGGAGCCTTTAAATGTAAACCCGAATGAGCCTACTGATATTCCAGCGGCAAGTTTGGTAACTGAAGCTTCATTAAACTTAGCTAACATATACTTTGGTGCTTCTTTCAACTACAACTACGGTATGTTGATGGTGCAGCACATTGCGCAAGATGAATACACTGAAGAATCTCGTTATAACTTCGAGGCAGCCGATTTTGACTTTGAGTGGTCTGAAATCTATGCAGTTATTCTTAGTGATCTTAGTACTGCTAAAGGTTTGATCGAGGAAAATGAGACGCTTCCAGCTGCTCAGAAAGCAAATCAGATTGCTGTGATCGATATCCTTATGGCGTTTGGTTTCCAAATGGGAACTGACATCTGGGGAGATATGCCTTACTCTGAAGCATTAAATGGCGACATTACTCAGCCAGTTTATGATTCACAAGAGAGCATTTACTCTGCGTTGATCACTTCAGTATCTAATGCTGTGGCATCCATCAACACAGGTGCAAATGGTTTCTCAGCTGCTGAGGATATCATTTACAATGGTAACATGGATGGATGGCAGAAGTTTGGTAACGCTTTGTTACTTCGAATGGGCTTTAGAGTTGCTGACAGAAATAGTGGACTAGGAAGTTCAACTATTGCAGCAGCGCTCGGTGGTAACATCATGTCTTCTGTTGGGGATGAGGCCAATTTGGTTTACAGAACAGAGGAAGCGCTTTCTAACCCTTTCTGGTTCAACCAGTCTCCTTCAGGTGGAACTCGAGATGATTATCGAGTGAGTGCTGAATTGGTAACTGTATTGGAGTCTATGGGAGATCCAAGACTAGCAATCTATGCTGATGAGGTAGCTGCTGGTGGTTTTGTTGGATTGCCTTACGGGTTGAATGATATTGATGCATTCGCTTTAAAAGCAACTACTTCTGACCTAGGTGATATCATCGAGACCGATCCTACTTTCCCTGGACTTTTCCTTAGATATTCTGAAGTGAAGTTCTTGACTGCTGAGGCTATTGAAAGGGGATTTGCTTCTGGAGATGCTGAAGCTGAGTTCAATGCAGGTATTACTGCTGCAATGAACGAGTGGGGAATCACTGATGCTGCTGCAATTGCTGCTTACATTGCTGCTAATCCATACGATGCTGCCAACTGGGAAGAATCAATTGGACTACAAATGTGGCTTGCAATGTATGCGCAAGGACACGAAGCATTCTCAACATGGAGAAGATTGGATCAACCTGCATTAGCTGTTCCAGCTGCTGCACTTGAGCCAGCTATTCCTGTAAGAGGTCTTTATCCTACCGATGAAGGTGCAACTAACCAAGAGAACTTAGGTGCCGTGCCTTACACAGATGCAATATCTACTAGACTTTGGTGGGACGTTAACTAAATCAACTCTTCTTATCAATATTTCAAAAAGGTTGCCAGATTGGCAACCTTTTTTTGTTCTAATACCTAAGGCTTGCATCGTAAGGGGACTAAGAATTGAAAACATTTCAGATGCTATTTGCAGCAATGCTTTATTGGGTTTGACCAGTTCTGAATAAGCTGGAAGCACCACAATAGGCTGAATAATGACGATATGATAGGATTTTGTTGGGCTAGTGGAATCCAGACATCTACCTGCTTTGTTAGGATGGGCTTAAAGGATTCTTATGGGAGTGCTAGGTTAAGGAGAATGCCCATACTCACTGGACTGACTGATTCCTTTGAAGTCAAGCAAGGTGAACTTCCTTACAATTGTAGTCTCTACTCCGAAGGGTATTGAAATAATTTAGAATGTATCAATTTCAATTATAGGCACTGTAATGGAAAATCAGCTGAAGTATCTAAATACTAGTGTATCACTATCCATTGGATATAAATACTGTCAAAAATGGAAAACAGCAGTATTCATTGATAGCGCTCTTTGATTCTTAGACAGGTCAATCAGCAAATAACAAGAAAGGTAGCAGTTGAATAGGTTTTAGATGCTTTCATCAAATCCTCTGAATAACTCGATGAGTTGATCATCTGATTCGTAACCTTCTCTTTTGCTCTCTAAGTATGCAGATAGCTCGAGGTATTCGTTTGACTTTAGCAGCACCTTTTTTCTTCCGGTCTTGAGTTTTAGCGCATCGCTGTTTTGAATGACCTTCTTCACATAATAGTCTTCTTTGAGGGTGAATTTATCTGGTGTACCTGCAACAATTCCATTTGAAGGCTTTCCTCGTTCTATTAAGCAAATCTTTTTCTTGTAAAGCACTACATTTTCTCCTTTGAATAGCACTTCAAAAAAACCAAAATCAATGAATCCCGCGTTGATGAAGGTACTTGCTTCAAAATTTCTATCATCTAAGAAAAAATTCACAATCTCTTTCTTTCCATCCAGTCGATAAGCTCCACCATCTTTTTTGACGATGATATCATCTCCATAGATATCGTATTTTCCTTCAGGGATAAGGATGTTCAATCCATCTCTCTTGATCACTTTGATCTCTGACCACTCATCCTCATAGTATCTAGAACCATCGATTTTATTTTCCTCCTCAAGGTTATAGGTAATAGTCATTGGGACCCCACTTATCTGATCTAATCGAACATAATTGATCTGGGAGTATGCAATGGCAGTAACCATTGTCAGAAGTAAGATTGAAGTTGCCTTTTTCATAGTGGTTTGTTTTAGTTTTTAATTAGTAACCTTCCAATCCGCTCGTTGCTTCCTGACACTCTGTACAAGTAAAGACCTGCATTGATGTTTTTTATATCAAAAGAATTTTCGCCTGATCGAACTTCCTTTTCAAGCAAGCTATTTCCTCTAAGATCGAAAATTTCGAAGGATCCTTTGCTATCTGTCTTG
>CAYYNA010000024.1:15962-26909 GCA_964472815.1 uncultured Roseivirgaceae bacterium | reverse complement strand
TGGAGTCTGTCTGTGTACAATTTATACGGAAGACCAAATGCATATTCTGTGTATTTCAAAAACAACGAACGGACTGGAGAGCCAGAAGCTTTTCGACTTTCCATTCTCGCAAGACCAATTGTGGCCCTTTCATACAATTTTAAGTTTTGAAAAAGATAAAATACATATTCACCTTCTTAGTAATACTCGGTTGTGCCCGACCGTTTGACCCGGAAATTGAAGTCAGCGAGGAACAGCCCATATCCATTGAAGCTTATTTGACTGATGAATTAAAGAATCACACGGTACTTATCCAACAAGCAAAGGCAATTGATGCAGTCGGGGATTTTGAGGCTATTACCAATGCTGATGTTTTTGTAGAAAGTAACTCCGGAACCATTTATGACTACAGATATATAGAGGACGGCCTCTATCAGTCGGTGGATGTTTTTGAAGGGGAAATCGGAACATCGTATAAAATCGTGATTAGTATTGGCAGCTCCACATACGAATCTGAGTTTGAAGAAATGCTACCGCAAGCCGACATTGGTGAGATGGATGCCTTATTTGGATTCGAAATCGTACAAAGCGAAACAGGTGAGACGGAAAATGAACCTAAGGTGGATATTTTTCTAGATCTAACATTTTCCGACGAGGAGTCCTTCTATCGGTTCGACTGGAATGCGACCTACCAAGCAAATACACCGTCGCAAGGCTCTACCTTCTGCTTCACTGATGTGAATCAAGACCCTCCCAGAGTGCTCGAAATCCTCAAGACTTGCTACGTCAGTGAGGTTGCAGAAGAGTTCATCAAGCTAGCTAGTTCCGAAGGGTTTGATGCGGGAAGTACCAACAAAGTGACTGTTTTCACAGTGGACCCAAACAAACGCTTCCAGACCAAGTACAGCCCAGAAATAATCACTTATCGAATCACCGAGAGACCTTACACTTTTCGGAAGACCATTGAAAATGAAACTCTAAATGTGCGCGGACTCTTCGATCCTCCCTTGAGTCCTATTACAGGCAACATACAACCGGTAGGCCCTGCAACTGATCGTGTGATTGGAGTTTTCGAAGTGGCATCTACGATAAGGAAAAGGGAGTTCTTTTTGAATTCTATCGTTGGCACCAGGCTTAGAAATTACGAGAGAGATTGCGACGCATCTGAAGGTCTGCCGATCCCCTTCTCTTGCTGTGAATGCACTTTTTTGGCAAATAGTGATGACATAAGACCTGATTTCTGGCAATGAAGAAGATCACAATCATATCGCTGACTATCACGTCGGTCATTTTGAGTTCTTTTCTGCTGAAGTACGATTCGGCAAATGATTTAGCTCGAAACATAACTGCCTACTTCTCCAAAAGACCCATGGAGAAAGTGTTCCTTCACTACGATAAACCATTTTATGCTCAAGGGGAAGACTTATGGTATGCTGCGTATGTGTTGGACTATCAAACCAATGGACCATCCGCATTGAGCGAAATACTGTACGTCGAACTTTTTAACAGTGCAGGTAATTCAGTGCTTCAACAAAAAGTGAGAATCGAAAATGGTCGTGGCGAGGGTATGATCCACGTTCCCGACACGCTCACTGCAGACTATTACCTTCTAAAAGGATACACCAACTGGTCGAAGAATTTTCAAGATGGTCTGGTTTTTCAAGACCATATAAAAGTGGTCGCTGATAAGTATCAGAATAAAAAGACAACAGGTTTTAGCGTCTCATTCTATCCAGAAGGTGGAACGGTTTTAGCAAATAAACTGAATGCAATTGCCTTCAAAACAGATCTTGATGTAGCTTCCAATGCAGTTGTTCTTGACGAGAAGAACGATACTCTGCAAAGGATCTCTTATGATGGTAAAGGTTTCGGCTTGTTTGCATTAGTACCCGGCGAAGGAGAAAATTACTATCTGACCTTTGAATCCTCTTCCGAGAAATTTCTTTTGCCAAAAACAAACTCCTCTGGAACTAACATAAGGCTGTCGGAAAATGCCAGTAGCTATAAGCTGGTGTTGGAAAGCTCACCTGACTTGTTTGGTCAGAGCGTAGCTATTCTTATTCTAAATAAGGGAAATGTTGTATCTGCTACCAATCAGTTCCTAAGCATAAATGGCGTATTTCTGTCAATTCCCAAAGCCAATGTTCCGGAAGGTGTTAATCATGTAGCGGTAGTGGATGAGAGGAGAAATGTCTACAATGAGCGGCTCTTTCTCAATAGTGCTGAGACGGAAAGGCTTTCTGTCAGTTTAAAGGATGAATACCAGGTCAGAGAGCCGATCGAGCTGAATATTCAATCCACCCATTCTGAGTGGATCAACTACTCTGTAACCGTCACTGCAATGGAGCACTTTCAAAATGAGAATAATCAAAAGATCAATCAAGATCACATTTCTTTGAGAAGGTCAGAGGACAACTATTCAGCTAACGAACTTCTCATCGCAGAAAAAATGGAGCAGTACTCCATCGCCGAAACATTTCTAAGTGATGCTCCCCAGTTCGATCACGTCATCGAAAAGAAAGAGAATTTCCTAGTTAACCTGGACGTGTCTGGTGGCGCAACCCGAGAATCAAAGACCTACGCAATCACTCTTAAAGAAGAGGATAAGCTAGATCTCTATTTCAAACAGGTTGGCAATGGAGAGGGTCTAAGCTTCATGCTCCCCTCGTTCAATGGGCAAAAGAACCTGATTATTTCTCCTTACGATTTCAAGGATGAGCGCATAAATTATTCAGTTGTTTCATCCACTGGTGCTCAACCCTTCAGCAAGAAATTTACTCAGACCCCCTATGAAACAGCTTACGCTAAAAAAGCCAAGCAAAACCAATTGATCAAACGCCTCTACGAGATTGATTACAAAATCAGGAAAGAAAACCCAGAAGTACCCCCTACATTTAGCATCCTCCAATATCCAGATGAGAGTATCGTCTTAAAAGATTTTATATATCTCCCGGAAATGAGTGAAGTTTTTCTGGAACTACTGAAATGTGTCAAGATGAAAGAAGATCAAAAGGGTGATCATTCCATTCAGGTTTGCAACAAGGACGAACTTACTGGGGATTTTGGAAAGTACATGAAAAAAGAGCCCATCCGACTAATTGATGGAGTGCCTATCTATGACTCCAACATTATTGCCGAAATGGCCCCACTAGATATTAAAAGAGTGAATATTGTCTATGGAGAGTACAAGCTCAATGGTGTCACCTTTCAAGGAATTCTTTCCTTTGAAACTGAAGAAGGTAACTACGGTGACTTGCAGGATCATGGGCAAGAGTCTTTCGAGTTGACAGGTTTTGCTGCATCTCACGAGTTTCAAGTCCCCTTCTTCTATGACAATACTCCAGACTTTCGCTCCACGCTTTATTGGAATCCGAATCTCACCTTAGAACCCAACCGAAGAACCGAAATCAGATTTCCAGCCTCAGATGAGCCGGGAGAATACTTAGTGGAAGTTCAAGGAATTACTAGATCGGGAATTGCTGTCCTAAAAACAGAAAGGTTTAGGGTGAATCCGATCCAGTCTCAATGAGACCAAAAAGTGTTTAGTAACAAGTGATGCGATGATCTTTCAGTTGACTCTTCTCCAGATAGAGGCATCAGTAATACCATCTATTATCGTCAGTCCGTCTTTGATTTCCTTGCCCTCGATTGGTGAGCCCAAGATACTTTTCGCAATTGGTAAAAGTGTTGTGTGATCATCAAAGACAAAAAGACGCAGATAACCTTGATCATATCCAAAGACACCTTCCTGTGAGAGCCCATAAGTCAAGATGGTAGTATCTCTGCTACAAACAGCAAATAGATCTGTATTGTCTTTGTAGATCTCAATGACGCTACAACGATTATTCTTATTAGGGCCAGCGACATATTCATAAGAACCCAAATACTTTTTGAAGTCATCAGCTTGATCCAAGGAGGAATATCTAATAGTCGATGGTTTGGGTAAGCTTTCTTCTCCTAGAAGTCCTTCAATAATGGAGAAGACCTTTGTTGCCTGCTGGCGATAGTCAAAGACTACACCAATCTCTGATACTGCAACGTCAGCTTGCTTCATTACATAATCTTTATAGATCTTATCGCCAATAAGGAATTGGATCGCTTCGTTGCTTAAGTCTCCTGAAAATTGATCCTCTGCAAACCAAGAAGTGTTATCGTAAGCGTAGTGTCTTAGCTGCTCAACTATTTCATTATATCGAATTGCTTCCTGCTCAAAGGCCTCTTCGTAGTAACGATTAAGAACGTCCAATTCCTTTACCAGCTCATCATATTGACTGGATAAGCCCTCAATCTTCTTTACAAACTGAGCGTAACCAATATTTCTTGCTGACTCCTCTCCTGGCAGAAAAAAGATGTAAGGCAAAAAGCCAAACGTACTTTCGGCGAGGCTTACATTATCACGAGTAAGTAGATTTTTGAAGAGCATGTTCTTCATGTAATCTCTGAGTACGAATAGCTCAACTTTCTTCTCTGTCCCTTCCATATTTTGGACAATATCTCTTTGGATCTCGACCAAAATGCGATTCACTTTCTTTTCATGCGAACGCTTTTCTTTTACACCGTCAAGGGATAGAGCAATCAAAATACCGATGATCACAAGTATGATCTCCCCTATTGCATACCACAAATACTTCGTGTACATGTTGTTTTTCAAAAGTGCTTGCCTGATTTTTCGGAAAACCTTCATAAAGAGATGAAGCAAGCAATCTACTCAAACATGCTCAACTCCAAGCCAGGAATAATTCTACAGGCGTTTTTGTAATACAACTTTTTTAGGACTTCATCCGGCAGGCCTAGCCCATACATTCGCCAAAAAGCGTGGTACTTTTTGTAGTAAGGGAAATACTCATCTTCCGTTTCTAGCACCCGGAAGTAAGTCCAAAACTCCTCTGGGTTGTAAGCATCCTTGCCGAACACCAAGCGGTCCTGGTATTTATCAAAGAACTCGCCTGCTCTCTTGGGCTGCCTACCAAACTCTGCGATAACTGCACCAATACCAAATAAGACATTAGGATAGGTATCCAGATGCTCT
Source organism: uncultured Roseivirgaceae bacterium (assembly GCA_964472815.1). Lineage (GTDB taxonomy): Bacteria > Bacteroidota > Bacteroidia > Cytophagales > Cyclobacteriaceae > Ekhidna. Next base: position 21,901 of record CAYYNA010000024.1, on the reverse strand, counting down.
CCTGCCTTATCCAGATCGTTGGCCATCCAACCCATATGGGCATTTACGAAAGTAGTGTTGGGATGCTTTCTAAACACATTGTGTTGCTCAGCAATGATGGTCTCAAAAGGAGCTGGGTCATCAGCATCTCGCTTTCTTCCGGGCCTGAGTTTCAACTCTAGCCAACGCTCGTTATCCGCGTCCATCGGTGACCAAAAAGGCTTGGGATCTGCAGAATGAATCAAAACCGGAATTCCCAATTCACCACACTTAGCCCATACCGGATCGATCCTGGGGTCATCCACTCTGATGCGATTCCCTTCCTGGTCTGTGTTTCTCAACCCAAGACTTTTGTAAATTTTTAATCCTCTTGCTCCAGCCTGATAGTCTTCTTCTAATTCCCTAACTGCCTGCTCAGTCCAGCCTTCTTTCCCAAAGTCCTTAAAGGAGACGTTCGTAAAGACAATGATTTTCCCAGGAGCCTCACCTTTGACCCTCCTCACCATTCCTGCCAAGTATTCCTGTGACCCAATGTCACCTGCGGCGCGGTTGAAACCTCTACCGCTTAAATTCACCATCGCCATCATATTCAGTTCCTCCATTTCTTCCTCTAAATTGTTTATTGCGGGAATGGTCAGGTTCCACTGATGGCTGTGAAAATCTACGAAAGGAAACTTGGCTCTGGTTACGGGATTCTCGGGGACCACCAAAGTAGAGGTAGGATTATAATCCTCGAAACTCATGGTCGGATCGCCTTGAGCACAACCTATAAATGAAGCTAACAGAGAGAGTACGACCAGGTATTTTTTCATAGTAGAGAATATTTGTTAGCAAGTATACGAATCGTTCTTCGTAAGGATCAATACAAGAATTAAATTCGCTATATGGAAAGACCCCAGTTTGATGACATCTTCATGGAATTGGCCGTAAACCTGGCCAAGCGATCTCATTGCATCAAGCGACATGTAGGCGCGGTTCTCACCAAGGATACTCGCATAATTTCCATTGGCTACAATGGTCCACCAGCAGGCACTCACAATTGTGACTTAGAATGGCCAGGAGTCGGGTGCCCTAGAGATTCAAAAGGCAGTTGTTCACTTGCTATCCATGCAGAGCAAAATGCCATTCTTTACGCTGTGCAGAATAAGACCGATGTGAAAGGTGCGACACTTTTCGTGACGCTATCTCCTTGTATTTCATGTGCACGAATCATTTACACCATGGGGATTGAGAAGGTGATCTACCTGAATTCTTACGCAGCGTACAAAGGGATCGGTACAGATGAGGGGGTAGACTTCCTGAGGAAGTTTGGAGTGGAAGTGCAGAAGTATGAAGGCAGCTTAGAAAATGTAAGCGAGCTGGTATAAAACAAAAAAAGCCCCTGAAGAATCAGGGGCCGCCTCTAACCTAACTACTCAAAAAACTACTCAACTACTAATGTGTATAATGGGGTCGGATTCATAGGGCAGAAGTAGACGTACTCCCCTGCTTCCAATGTCACCACGTTCGAAACTGACTTCTCACCGTCCGCAATGGTCTTCTGCACGTATGCTTCGGTAATGTGATTTGCTTGTTCCGTTTTTCCTTTAGGAGCGATAACAAAGCCCACTTCGTGATCGATTCCATCATTGGCAATTTCGAAAACATACTCCTTGCCCGCCTTAAGTTTCAACTCGGTTTTCTCAAATTCACCTGGAGTTTGGGTCAATTTTACCTTCTTAGGTTGTTGCGCATTTACTGCTAAGCTTCCTAGCACTGCAAGTACAACCAAAAGCGTTTTATTGATATTCTTCATGATAATTTTCTTAGATCGTTTGTTAAACTATTTTCAATTAGGCTGCTACCTCTTCTAATGGTTGTGCAGCAGGGAAGTCTACTTCAAATCCACCAATTCCGTGTAGGAAGTTGCTGACGATTTTGTCACCAATTACGATGATAATATCTACAATGCTCTCTTTAGTATATCCGGCAGCCAATAGTGCTTCAACAGCTTCTTGGGAAGGATGACCTCTTCGAATAGTGGTTTCTTTTGCGAATTTCACCAAGGCATCTAGTTTTTCATCGAAAGATGCGTATCCACTTCTTAGCTCTAGGATTTGATCATCAGTGAAGCCATTCATTTTTCCAAGTGCTGTATGTGCAGCCTGGCAATATTCACATTCGTTTACCTGGCTCACTACCAAGTTGATCACTTCTCTTTCTTTTGCTTTCAAGGAACTCTTTCTGTTTTGGAAAGCCAAGTAGTCAGATAAAGCTGTATCGCTGTGTGCGAATGCTGCATAAAGATTAGGGACGAAACCTAATTTTGAATTGAGATTATCAAAGATTTGTTGGTTGTTCTCTGATACTTCTTCTCTAGTTGGGACATTTAAATTTGCCATAATTTCTAAGTGTTTATTTGTTCTTTTTTTGTGTTTACTAATTACACTTCAAAGAACGCCTAGATGCTATGGAGGGATAGTGTCTATACTTCCCGAAGAATTATCAATTTTTCCCGATTAGCTTCTTTTTGTACTCAGAACGATACTGAGAGGGTGACTGCTGGGCATTTTTCTTATAAAACCGACTGAAATTTGGGATATCTTGAAAACCTAATTCATAGGCAATTTCCTTCGCAGTTTTATCCGTGTAAAGCAACAGCCGCTTTGCTTCCAACATGATCCGATGATGAATTACTTCCAAGGGTGATTGCTCACTGTACTTTGAAAAGAGGTTAGAAATGGTTTTCGGAGACTTATATAATAAGTCGGCATAGTCTTGCACTTGATGTAGCTTTTTGAAATTCTTCTCCACAAGAAGGTTATATCGGCGAATCACATTCATGTCACCATCTTCTAAGTGATCAAGCGAAGTTTGCTTTTTATATGTCCTTGTGAGCTTTACGATAAGTCTCTTTAGAATCACGCGAAGCATCTCCGTCTTTAAATTATCCGCTTCCTCATCGTACTCATCTTCAAAAACCTGAAGCAGCAGATCAAGCTTGCGCTTATCTTCAGTGTCTAACAAAATGGTTGGGATGGAGCGATGACCGTAAAAAAGTAAGCCCACGCAGGATACTTCTTCATCATGATCTATGATGCAATAAAACTCTCGATTGAATTGCCAGGCCACAATTCCTTCAGGGTGGTCAAATGAAAAGGTCTGGTTCGCATTAAAAACAACAACCTCATCATTCTTAATAGGTATAACCTCATCATCAACAGAGATGTCTTGACTCTTTCCTTTGTTCCAGGCGATGGTCAGCAGCGTATCGTTTTCCTTATGAAATGATGCGGAAGAAAAAGCAGGTTCATTTGTAATTAGTCGAATGATGCCTTCAGAAGGGTCGTCCTTATGTTCAAAAACCATAGGTTGTGTATTTCAAATCCACAACAAGATAGCCGAATCAAATAATTCCTACTCTACACATCTAATGCTCTATTTGTCCATTAGCTAGCAAATCGAAGTAGGGACCCGGGGAATGAATAGCTCTAGTAATGCCTTTTATTTTTCCGTCTTGTAGCTTAATTTGTGATATACAAATCACAAAACCCCTAATCGACATGGTCCAAAAAATTGATTTTACGCCGCAAATCACCAAGAAAGGTGGCATGTTTAGCTCAACTGAAGTAGAAAAATTCAGTGATATCGTACATCAGCTGAACGATTGGATTGCTGAGACAAAAGTTGAAATTATTAATATCGAAACGGTGGTGCTACCCAACATTCACGATAAAGATGAAGAAGGTAGTGACGATACTATGCTTACCCTGGGAGGACAAAGTAATTCTTCCTGGTATCAATTTATCCGAGTTTGGTACAAAGAAAACTAGTGCAAAAAAGAACCCTCCCGCTTCACAGCAAGGAGGGTCACTACTCAACTACTACTTATTCTTTATCTAAAACCCGAAATCATCTCCGCCACCTTGATAGTCGCCTCTTGATCTTCTAGGCCGTTGCTTCTTTTGATTTAACCTGTACGTGAAAGAAACTACTGCTGTAGGTCCTCTGCGCCATTGAAACTCTGAATCTGACGAAAATGTTTCAGTAATTGTCTCACCTCTGTATTTTCTTGTATTAAAAACGTCTCTTACGTTCATGGAAATGGTGCCATTATTTTTCAACACGTCCTTAGAAATCCCTAAATCCAGGCTCTGAATGGACTTTCTTGTACCTTGAGGGGTGTTCTGGGGAGCTCTATAAAACCAAGATAATTGTGCATTAAAAAGTTTTCTATTTCTATAAAAACCTCCTATCCGTGTAGACATAGTTGTCGCTTCCGCTGAAAGCGTTTCTCCCCCGTCTACTTGGGAGTTAAAGAAGTTGATATTACTAGTCATCCTTAGTTTTCTACTGAAGTCATAGTTAATATTTGCCTCAATCCCTATATCATCTCTTACCCCAAGGTTAACCGGCAATCGCTCAGTAATACCTTCACCAGTTGTCCGCTGAATTCTCTGCACTACGTCGGTTGTATAGCGGTAATATAATCCCACATAGATACTCGACGACTTTCTATTTTGTAAGATCCCCAGCTCATAAGAGTCTGTGAACTGCGGCTGTAAATCTGGGTTACCAGTGAACAAACTCAATGGATTACTGTAAGTGATAAAAGGGTTCAGGTTTCTAAACCTAGGTCTTGAAATTCGTCTGCTATAACTCAGCTGCACAGAAGATATGTCACTGTATTTATACGAAAGATTGGCACTTGGGAAAAAGCTAAAGTAGTTCTGGCTTTTTGGTGCGTACTCCTCGAGAGAAGCCTCTTCTTCATTCAAAGGAATCAGTTGAATGTCCAGGTTGGTTTGCTCTGCTCTTAAACCCAGCTGCCATGAGAGCTTATCGTATTTGTTGCTCAGGATACCGTAGGCAGCATACACCCTTTCATCAAAGGAGAAGTTATTAGTCAGCTCAGTGACTTCTTCAAAGTTATTCTCCAAACCGGTCGCTGCGGAATCAGATTCAACAATGTAATTGTTGAATATATCTCGTCCATTGTACCTCAACCCTACTTCAAATTTCGCTGCTTTACCGAAGGGATGAACGTAATCCAACTGCATAAGCTGCCGTCCCTCTCCGTTATCATTTCTTGCTCGCTGGATTAAATCAACCGAAGGACCATCTGTGAAATTTGTTACATCATCAAAAGCAGAGATCTCTGTTTCCTCACTGTCCTGTTGCTGCAATGTGAAAGTGAGTTTCTGGCCTTTTCTCTTAAAGTCTCTGTTGTAATTCAACTCATACTGCCAGTTTAGGTCTTCCTCCTCTTCGTTATCTACCCTAAACCTATCGGAAAATTGAACCTGATTTCTGTTAAAGAAGGTATAGCCTGTTTGCGTCGTATTGTCACTGTCTGAGTTTCGATATGAAGCAGATAATGTCAAGACGCTTTTTTCACTAAAGTAGATGTCTGACCCGAAGCGGATGTTCTGGGAAAGGCTTTTTCTTTCCCTATCATTATCCTGATTGATATAGTAGATACTGTCTCCGGAATTAAAGAAGTTATTTGTATAGCCTTGCCCAGGAGAAGTCCTTGCTGTTACTCCATAATTTACAAACCAGTTAATCCAGCCTGTGCGATAGTTTACGTTAACACTGGCGCCATTATTCTGTGGAAAACCACCTTGCAACTGGAAGCTTCCGTTGAATCCCTTTGCCCTATCCTTCTTGAGAATAATGTTAATTATACCTGCACCACCCTCCGCGTCGTACCTCGCAGATGGGTTGGTAACTATCTCTACTCGCTCAATTAGGTTTCCTTGCAATTGCTGCAATCCACCTGTACCTGATAAACCAACAAGGCCCGAAGGTTTTCCATCTACCAATATCTGAACGTTCTCACTACCTCTTAATGAAACATTTCCATCTACGTCTACTTCTACGGATGGGAGGTTTGCGAGTAAATCAGAAGCACTTCCACCGAGGTTGCTTAAGTCCTTACCAATATTGTACACCTTCTTGTCCAGGGTAAGCTCCATCTC
>CAYYNA010000024.1:2407-15862 GCA_964472815.1 uncultured Roseivirgaceae bacterium | reverse complement strand
TGGATTAACCTACCCTTAATGAAGATATCAGGAACCTCTTGGCGCTGACCTCTTGGATACTGAGCAAGTACTGCCGGTATTATTCCGAGAAAAATGATAATGAGTAAGACCTTATTTTTCATGATACAAACAAAACATGACACTCTGTGCGATGTTTGTACAGAATTTGAAGCAATTCTGAAGATTTAATTCAGATTACAGGAGTGGCTAAAAATCAATATTAATGGTGTGATTATCGTTCTGATATTCGTATCTAATCCTGTAATCGTAGAAGTCACAAATCTTTTTGACTATGGCTAAGCCTAATCCCATAGACTGAGCGCTTTGATTTGATTTCTTGAATCTTCGGAAGAGCTCGTTAGGTTCAAATGTTAATGTAGGGCCAGTATTAGAGATTTTGAATTGACTTTCTGATAAGGTTAGGTGAATCTCCCCTCCCTCCCAATTGTGCCGAATGGCATTGTTGATCAGGTTCGTAAAGAGAAGCTCGATCAACACTTCATCTGCATTCAGCATTTGATTTTCCTCGATATTTATTTTCGTAGAAAGGCTCTTCAGATCCAAGAGCTCTTTAAATTCCTCAACTAAGCTGGAGACTACATTTGACACATTTACTTCAGAAACATTGATGAATTCCTTATTATCAATCTTGGTCAGTATTGCAAGCGAGTTACTGAGGTTACTCAGTCTGCGCATTGCATTCTGAACGTAACTGATCTGCTCTACCTGTTCTTCCGTGAGGTTTTCCCCATCCATTAGCACTTCAAGTTTGCTTTGAATGATGGCAATGGGTGTTTGAAACTCATGAGATGCGTTCTCTGAAAATTCCTTGAGTGATCGATAATCAGATTTGACCTTATCTGTCATCTCCGTCAAAAACTTGTTTAGCCTCTTAAATTCACTGACGCTAGATTTAGGAAATTCCAGTTTCTGGTCTTTATCTCTCAACGAAAATTTCCGAATTTGTGCAAGCGTGAGATTAAAAGGTCGGAGAATGAAAAAGGAGGCGGCAAAACCGATGATCAAGACTGCTCCGAGAAGGATAAGATACATGGTGGTCAGCGACTCGGTCAATCCGTCCTTGATGTCATCTTCCTCTATAATCACATCATACAAACTAATCGAGTAGCTGGAAGAATCAACATTCTTGATGGCATCCAATCGCAGATGTGGCTCTAACCTGTTCAATTGACTATGCATCACCAAGGTATCAGAAAAAACACGCTTCTCAGAACGGTAGTCACTAAGCGGTACAACGATGAGCTTACTCCATTTAATGGTATCTGTTGGTTTTCTTACTTCAATCAAGCCCTCCATCCGCTCCAGCCTTTCCTCAAGAAATCGCTGTTGCTCGTATTTCACTTCTCTCATCATCACACGGTAGCTGATAACCCCTCCTACTATGAAGACAATAAGTGAAACAAAGACAAAAAGGATGGTTATTCGGACGATTAGGTTCATTCTTCCTGCTTCAATTTGTAACCTACTCCATAGACCGTCTTTATGTAATCTTTCCCTCCTGCTTCCACGATTTTCTTTCGCATATTTTTGATATGCTGGTACACAAAGTCAAAAGAGTCGGCCGTATCCATATAGTCTCCCCATAAGTGCTCTGCAATGGCCTGCTTCGTAAGCAGTCTTTTTTGATTGACAATGATGTAATGAAGGAGATCGTACTCTTTTCGAGTCAATTCCAGCATTTGTTCGTGAACAAAAGCCTCCCTTGTCTCAAGGTTGATTTCTATTTCGTTGAATCCAATTTTCTTTTGCCCTCCTTCTTTTCTCCTCCGATAGACCGCTTTGCTTCGTGCATTCAGCTCGGCCAGATGAAAGGGTTTTGGCAAGTAATCGTCCGCGCCTAGCTCAAGCCCTTTGAGTTTATCGTCCAAAGCATTTTTTGCAGAAATAATAATCACTCCCATGTCCGGCCAGTTGTCCTTTACTTGCTCCAGGATAGACATCCCATCTCCATCTGGCAGCATTAAGTCCAGAAGAAGCAGATCGTAGTGAAAAGCAAATAGCTTCTCGACGGCTCTTTTGGTGTCTGAAGCAATTTCACAGACGTCCCCTTCTGCCACAAAATAGTTCTTTACACTCTTAGCAAGTTCCAGCTGATCTTCAACTAACAGCAACTTCATCTACCAAACATAGGTAGCATTTTTGAAGCAATTCTGAATTCTCATTTTCGAGCAATAAAAAACCCTGCGCTATGGCAGGGTCTTCCTTAATTATTGAATAAGCTTATTGGTCGTTCTTAAGCTCGTCTTCATATTTCTTGATCTGGTTCTCAATTTTCTCTTTGTCACCTACTATCACCATTGTCATCTCCTCTGGTCGAATGTACTTTTTGGTAAGCTCGCTTACCTGCTCTGGAGTTACCGAATAGATCATATTAACTCTATCGGTAAGAAATGTCTCTGGAAGATCAAAGGTTTCCAACGTAGAAAGTTGACTGATAATACCACCAGGCGTAGAGTTTTGAAGTACATAGATACCAGCTTGATAGTTTTTGATACCATCTAATTCTTCTTTTGAAGGTGGCTCCTCCTGAAGTCTATAGATTTCCTTGGTCACCTCCCTCAAAGCTGGACCGGTAACATCCGTAGTAACATCAGCTACTTCCATCCACATTGCAGAACCATACCGGTTACTCACTGTGCTGTATGGAGAATAGGTGTACCCTTTATCCTCTCGAATATTACTTGTAATTCGAGAACCAAAGGAACCTCCTAGCAATGCGTTGGTAACGCTCATTGGAATATAATCGGGATCTGCTTGATCAGGCACAGGCAAACCGATGATAAGTGTAGACTGAGGGGCATCCGGCCGATCAATCATGTCAATCTTAGCTCCAGTGATGGGGGCAGCAATCGGATAGTTGGCAGGCTCTCCTTCTTTCCACTCAGCAAACGCCTCCTCAATGGCTTTTCTAGAAGCTGAACTGCTAAAATTTCCAGCTACATAAACGGTAGTTCGAGTAGCTCCGAAGTTTTTATCATAGAAGGCTTTCACTCGTTCTACGGTGTAGCTATCCAGCATTTCGTCTGTTGGGAAATACCTTCCGTAAGGATGATCAGGATAAATAGAGCCATAGAATTTTTCAAAAGCCTGAGGCTGAGGTTGCGTTTTGCTGACACTTAATTGTCGCTTTCTGTCATTGACCAATCGCTCCAACTCTCCTTCTGGAAATGCTGGGTTCAACAACACATCTGCCATTAACGAGATAGCATCCGGCACAAATTCATATAGTACGGAAGCATTGATCGTCGTAGTGTGCTGACCAACTCCGATGGATAAGTCTCCACCCATGCTTGCCATCATATCGGCAATCTCATTTCCGTCCTTTGAAGTGCTACCTTCCTCCATCAAATCTGACACAATATCAGCTAGCCAGACTTCATCTGCCTCCTCGTGTATATTTCCCGTTTTGATCACGAAACTTATAGTCGCCTTGGGAATCGACCCCCATGGCACCATCACTCCAGATAGTCCATTGTCTAGCTCGAAGGTCTCTTTTTCCGGCAAGGTGAAGCCCTTCGGAGTGCCTCCCTCAGGAGGTGTCTGCTTTTCTTCTTGAGCAGTTCCAGCTACAAGCGAAACTGATAATAAGGAATATATAATTAGTTTTTTCATGGCTTAGTTGGTTTGAGCTGCTAAAGGTTTCAAAGTAAGAATGGTCCGGTTAGTACTAGCCAGATAAGAGTTTATTGTATTATTTACATCCTCCACTGTAATCTTTTTGAACTCTTCCTCAATTTCATTGATCCTCGCTGGGTTATCATCAAAAAGAGCAAAGCTTGCCAGCAAATCAGCTCTACCAAACCCGAAAAATCCACCAAGGTTATCGTATAAACTAGACCTGATTTTCACAATTGCATTGTCCAGCATCTCCTGAGTTACTCCTTCTTCTTTCAATTGCATCATCACCTCATCCACAGATTGGATGATAGTGTCGGCAGCTACTTCATTGTCGTGAATAAAATTGAACATCCAGAGCATCGGCCCCTTGTAGTTAAACATGTTCCCTAAGTAATTGATACCGCCACCAACGTTAGCAGTATATCCAGCATCCTTGACTAATTTCTTGTGCAAAAGACTATTGTCTCCCTGCACCAAAATTTGGTCCAGCAATCCCATCGCGTAGTAGTCTGTGGAGTTCCTTTCAGGCATCTGATACGCTAAAGCAATTGCAGGCTTATTGGCTAACTTATCCTCTTTTTCAAATCGTTTCTCAGCCGTCTGCGGCTTTTCAGAAACGTCTGGAAGTGCAGGAATTTCTGCAGCTGGGATATCAGCAAAGTACTGCTCAATCCACTTTTTGGCATCTTCATTTTCGAAATCTCCAACCACTGCAATGGCAGCATTATTGGGGGAGTAGTACGTATCAAAAAAGCTTTGAACGTCTTCTAAAGTAGCAGCATCCAAATCTTCCAAATCTCCATAGAAGTTATGTGCGTTGTACCAGTTCTCGTTTGCATATTGTGGCATGTCCAACCACGGGAAACCCCCATATGGCTGATTCAAAACATTCACTTTTACTTCGTTCTTCACAACGCCTTGCTGATTGGTCAAATTATCTTGAGTGATGGCCAACCCTCGCATCCTGTCAGCCTCTGCCCATAGCATTGTTTCTAGTTTGTGAGCAGGCACAATCTCAAAATAATTGGTAAAATCAAAACGAGTAGACCCGTTGAGTACACCACCGTTTTCTTGTACCAACTTAATGAACTCCATCTTACCCATATTCTGCGAGCCCTGGAACATCATGTGTTCAAAAAGGTGAGCAAACCCAGTTCTATCTTTTGGTTCAATACGAAATCCGATATTATAGTAAACAGCTACTACAACGGTTGGTGCAGTCTTATCTTGGGAAAGAATGACCTTCAGTCCATTATCTAGTTTGTAATAGTCTAGTGGCACTTTGAAGGATGAATCATCCGAAGTGCTTTCTCCGGAAGGCGGGGCACAGCCAAACAGAATAGCCAGTATGAGCACTGGTGAGATTAGTCTTTTCATAGAAATTATATTAGTTATTTTAAATCACAATTTACTGAATCATCATGGGCCAAGAGATATTGATTTCCATTACTGGCGGCTGATGTCTACCACCGGTTGGACTTAAAATGGTCTACTAAATACCTAGCCAAGATCCTAATTTACATGAATGGTTTATCGCCCTTCGCTTTGTTTCTTAACTTCATTCAAATTTTTAAAAAGCTTTGGACTATGAAGAAACTATTCAGCTATCTATTTCTACTCACCCTCTCTTTTGGCCTATTGGCACAAGGAGGTCTGTCGTACAAAGAACCGCCTAAGGAGATATTAGAATTAGCAGATGCTCCACGAGCACCGTGGGTAAGGATTGACAACAAAGGAGAGAATGTGGTACTCCTTTATCGTAATTCGTATAAAACTATCGCGGAGCTGTCTGAAGAAGAACTCAGACTTGGTGGCCTTCGAATTAACCCCGTCACCAATATTGGTAGTAGAACCACTTTTTACAACAACATCAAAATCAAGAAAGCTTTTGATAAGGACGCTAAGCAAGTGACCGGGCTTCCTGATAATCCCAGATTAGCATATTTCGGCTGGTCTCCAGATGAAAGCATGATGGCATTTACACATACTACCGCCTCCGGTGTAGAGATCTGGGTGCTGGATGTAGTTGAAGGTACGGCAAAAAAGCTTACTAACGCAGGCGCAAACGCCAACCTTGGCTGGCCGATGGTTTGGTCTGCAGACAGCAAGAGTATGCTGGTGAAGATGCTTCCATCAGATAGAGAGCCATTAATCAATGCAGCAACTGCTGTTCCATCAGGACCCACTGTAACACAAAGCTCCGGGGCAAAAGCACAGAACAGAACCTATCAAGATTTGCTAAAGAATCCGGTCGATGAAAAGAACTTTGAGCAGCTAGCAAGATCTGAGATTTTCAAAGTGACGCTAGATGGAAACGCCAAGAAATGGATGGAAACAGGAATGTATCGCGGCATGGACTTTTCTCCAGATGGAAATTACGTCCTTGTAACCAAAGTCAAGCGGCCATTCTCCTACCTTGTACCTTATTATCGATTTGCATCTGAAACGGCCATTTTTGATGCCAATGGAAAGCAGGTCAAAATGCTGCTAGACATGGATGTGGATGAAGTTCGTCCAAAAGGATTTATGTCCACTACGGATAAACCAAGAGGGTTTAGCTGGAGAGGTGACAAATCTGCCACAGTAGTTTGGGCACAAGCGCTAGATGGTGGTGACCCTGCCGCGGAGGTAGAATATCATGACGAAGCATTCGAGCTTGCTGCACCTTTCACTGGTGAACCGAGATCCATGATGAAAATGAAAAACAGATTTTCAGGAATTTCCTGGGGCAATGATGAAGTTGCAATTGCATACGACTATTGGTTTGATAACCGAAATACAAAAACGTATGTATTTAACCCTTCTGATAACTCAGTAGAGCCCAAGATCATTTCTGATCGGAACTATCAGGATACTTACAGCGATCCTGGAAACTTTGTGGAAACAAAGAATAAGCTCAACCAATATGTACTGGATATCGATAAGGGTAATGTCTACCTCATGGGTGATGGTTTTTCTGAGGAAGGACAGTTTCCATTTATTGATCAAATGAACATAGAATCTGGGAAAACCACCAGACTCTATCAATCCAGCTATACAGACAAAGTGGAGGATCTATGGGATGCCATTGATATGAGTAAAGGTGAGATTCTGGTTCGACTTGAGTCTCCCACAGAGTATCCAAACTACTATGTGAGAAATATCAAAAAGAAAACAGATCTTAAACCGATTACGCAATTTGAAAATCCATTTAAAGCCATGATGGATGTAGAAAAGGAAGTGATCACTTACAAGCGAGATGATGGAGTGGAACTAACAGGCACGCTGTACCTACCACTTGGGTATGACAAAGAAAAGAAAGAGAAAATGCCGATGATCATGTGGGCCTACCCGGTGGAGTACAAAGACAAAGCCAGCGCAGGACAGAATACGACGAACCCCAATGAGTTTGTGTATCCTTATTACGGATCTCCGGTATATTGGGTGACCAGAGGTTATGTGGTCCTAGACGATGCAGCGTTCCCAATCATCGGAGAGGGTGAGGAAGAGCCCAATGACAGTTTTCGAAAGCAATTGGTAGCTAATGCCAAAGCTGGAATTGATGCAGTAGATGCGATGGGCTACATCGATAGGAACAGAGTTGGAGTTGGAGGCCATTCATATGGGGCCTTCATGGTAGCAAATCTTTTAAGTCACTCTAATTTGTTTGCAGCAGGAATTGCACGAAGTGGCGCCTATAATCGTACCTTAACTCCATTTGGATTCCAGCGAGAGGAACGTTCCTACTGGGACGCGCCAGAAGTGTACTATACTATGTCGCCATTCATGCATGCGGACAAAATGAAGACTCCACTGCTTCTTATTCATGGTGAAGCAGACAACAACTCAGGAACTTACCCCATGCAAAGTGAGCGTTACTTTAACGCACTAAAAGGCTTGGGAGGACCTGCTAGATTGGTGATGCTTCCAAAAGAAAGCCACGGATATCGCGCCAAAGAGAGCATCATGCATGTACTGTGGGAGCAGGATCAATGGCTGGAAGAGCATGTGAAGAACAAAGACCCGATGGAAACATCGGTGCAGATGGACAAGTAAGAAACAACCACTGACCAACCTAAGATAAGCCGGGCCGTAAGGTTCGGCTTTTTTCATCTATATAGAGGAAATTCAAAATTCCACCACGTACTACATTGCATCTTGAATTCACCGTTATCTTTATCTCATGACCCAAGGATTTGATTACATCATCGTAGGCGCTGGATCTGCAGGTTGCGTCCTCGCAAATCGACTGTCTAGTGACCCAGCATGCAAAGTACTATTGATTGAGGCAGGGAAGAAAGACTCCAATCCTCTCATTCATATCCCAGGTGCCTATGTGAAGTTATTCAAGTCGGATATTGACTGGGGATTTTGGACAGTTCCGCAAAAGCACGTTAACAACCGGGAGATATACCTTCCTCGAGGCAAGACCTTTGGAGGGAGTAGTTCGACGAACGCCATGGCTTATGTAAGAGGCAATAAGGCAGACTATGATAAATGGGCAGCTTTAGGCAATGAAGGATGGGATTACAGCTCCGTGTTACCTTATTTCAAAAAGTCTGAGCACAATGAACAATTCGACTCGTTAGATTCGGAATACCACAGTAAAGATGGGCCACTGAATGTGACGTTCGCACAGCACTATAAGACACCTTTTGCAGATGCATTCATAAAAGCAGGACAAGCTCACGGTTTGGAATTTAATGAAGACTACAACGGCGCAGCGCAGGAAGGGATTGGTCGTTTTCAGTTCAATATTAGAGATGCCAAGCGGCATAGTGCAGCTGATGCGTTTTTGAAACCCGTACTTGATCGGAAGAACCTTAGCGTGATGACCGAAGCACAAGTCACTAGAGTGCTCATTGAAAATAACAAAGCAACTGGTATCGAGATAGCGATCAAGAAAAACAAACAGCAGTTTACCGCTGATAAGGAAGTCATCCTTTCAGCAGGAGCATTCGCTTCTCCTCAGCTATTGATGTTATCTGGAGTTGGTCCTGAGGAGGAACTTAATACTCATGGAATAGCAACACAGCTAGTTTTGAATGGTGTGGGCCAGAACCTACAGGATCATCTTTTTTTTCCGGTTTCCTACACTTCCACAGAAAGAAAAGGCTTAAACCATGGGGCTAGTCTCTGGGGGCAGCTTACAGGAATTATCAACTACGGACTCAAGAAGCAAGGTCCATTCACGATCGGCCCACTGGAAGCTGTGGCCTTTTTTAATGTGGATGATCTGTCAAGCTCAACAAACTTCCAGTTCCATTTTGCACCGATGCATATTGGCTCAGAGTATGGGAAAGATGTCTACGATATTAAGTCATTCGTCAATCGTCAAGACGGGTTTACGATCCTACCTTCTCTCCTTCACCCTAAGAGTCGAGGTACTGTTACCTTGGCAAGCGCCGATCCAACCACGTCCCCCATCATTGATCCAAACTTTTTATCAGAAAAAGAAGATCTGGAGTC
Organism: uncultured Roseivirgaceae bacterium; assembly: GCA_964472815.1. Lineage (GTDB taxonomy): Bacteria > Bacteroidota > Bacteroidia > Cytophagales > Cyclobacteriaceae > Ekhidna. The sequence continues at coordinate 6,775 of CAYYNA010000024.1, read as the reverse complement.
GCTGATAAAAGGTGGCAAACTTGCGTATGACATTGCGCAAGACACTGCTTTTGATTCACATAGAGATCGACCTGCTCTCCCTCCTCATAAACTCAATTCAGATGAAGAATGGGCCGATCACATTCGCAAATCTGTCGAGACCATTTATCACCCTGTAGGTACTTGCAAAATGGGTAGCGATAACGACGCTGTGGTAGATTCCAGGTTGAAACTACATGGACTAGACGCACTCCGAGTGGTAGATGCATCGATCATGCCGACCATCGTTTCTGGGAATACCAATGCTCCGGTCTATATGATTGCGGAAAAAGCGGCGGATATGATCTTGGCTGATGCCTAAGCCTATTCTTCCTTAATGGGGTTTATCGTCTTAAGGCTATCCAGAGACTTGATGAAAACATTAGCCATATTTCCATACGAAGCATAATCTGCATACTCAACGTACTTTACATACTCCGCGAAAGCTGCGTATTCAGCATATTTGGAATAGTCCAGATTGTTTAAGACACTTAAGGAATTCTCAAGGTTTTCAGCGTCTTCAGCTAAGCTAGAAATACTACTTAGTTCTGCAAGGGATGCCAATTCGGCAAGTGAGCCGAGGCTCGCTAACTCCGAAAGCGCAGACAATTCCGAGAGTTCGGAGAGGTCTGCTAACGTATCGAATTCCTTCGGACTAGCAGTTCTCTTCAAGTTAGCATCTTGACCAAAAATGGTTGTGACAAAACAAAAGAGCGAGACAATGACTAAGGTTTTCTTCATGATTTTTTCCTGAAGTTACCGATCAGTTCCAAAAAGGTTACAAACCCTAAATCACATTAACCTCACGCTCTAATTCAATTCCAAATTTTTGTTGAATGGAAGTCTGGATCTGAGAGGACAGTTTCAGAATATCCTTGCCCCTAGCACCGTGATAGTTGACTAAGACTAAAGCTTGCTTTTCGTGAACCCCGTATTCACCAGCTTTATACCCTTTCCATCCCGCTTTTTCAATGAGCCATCCTGCAGGCACCTTCACACTTTCATCATTAATAGGATAAGACTTAATATCAGGAAATTGGGCCTCTAGCGCCTCATAGTGTAATTTCTCAATGAGAGGATTTTTGAAGAAGCTTCCTGCGTTCCCAATTTCTATAGGATCTGGGAGCTTGGATTGCCGAATATTTATAACTGCTTGACTCACGTTCTTAAGGGTGAGTTCCTCCACACCCATTTGAGCGAGCGTTACCTTAATATCTCCATAAGACGTGTTGAATTCGGGTTGCTTTTGGAGTTTAAAGTTCACCTTGGTGATCACGTACTTATCTTTCAACTCCCCTTTGAAGATGCTATAGCGGTATCCGAATTTGCAGTCCTCTTTGTAGAAGGTCACTAACTTACCTGACTTGACCTCATATGCTTCAAGAGAATGAAACACCTCTTTCAGCTCCACTCCGTATGCTCCTATATTTTGCATCGGAGCAGCACCGACTGTTCCTGGTATTAACGACAGGTTTTCAACACCTCCAAACCCTCGCTCTACACACCACAAAACAAATTGATGCCAATTCTCCCCACTCCCGATCGAGACCACAACCTCATGGTCTGTTTCACTCATGATATGAAGCCCCTTAATCTCGTTTTTTGCAACTACGCCGGTAAACCCTCTGGTAAAAAGTACATTAGATCCACCACCGAGAACCATTTTGCGTTGTGACCTAAACCTTCCGGAAAGAAAGACCTCATCCAGGTCGTCAATCGACTCGACGATAGCCAAGAAACCAGCATTCTCATTCAGGCCAAATGTATTGTAAGGTTTTAGCGAGACGTTTCTTTGAACTATCAAATTATCTATTTTTGAATGGTCTGAAGACAAACATACTTATCTGTTTGAATTTGGAATTAAAACCTATGTAATTATCAACCATAAACGTAAAATATCATCTTCCAATGCCTGGCTATTCAATAATTAACCATAAGGGGAAAGAAATCTTGTATGTTGACTATCAAGGATTAAAGACACAGGAAATACTTCAGCTAATGGATGATGCCACAGAATTTGCCCTTAAAGAAAACCGACCCATGCTCCGCCTTTCCAACATGACGGATGTTTTTGGAGTAAAGGACGTGGTAGAAAAAGCCAAGGAAAGCGGTAAGAAAACCCATCACCTGACAATCAAACGGGCAGCAGTCGGAATAACTGGAGCAAAGCAAATTCTTTTCAATGCCTTCAATCGAGTTTCTGGCAATGACGCTCGCGCTTTCTCAAACTTGGAAGCGGCAAAAGACTGGTTGGTGGTTTAGCTACTTTTCGTAAACTACCTCCCCACCTATTACCGTCATTACTACTTCAGTCTCTAAGATTTCATCTTCGGGAATCGTCATGATGTCTTTGTCAAAAACGGTGATATCCGCCCATTTTCCTACTTCAATACTTCCCTTTCTATCTTCCCTGAATGCGGCATGTGCGGCATCTAGCGTGTAGGACCTTAATGCCTGCTCTCGAGTCATCTTTTCCGCAGGCTCATAACCACCCTCAGGAGTACCTTTCAAAGTCCTTCTGCTTACAGAAGCATACAAACTAGCCATAGGGCTAATGGGCTCCACTGGCGCATCGGTTCCGTTGACGATTCGAGCTCCCGACTGCAGTAAGGTTTGCCACATGTAGGCCCCCCACCTGATCCTTCCTTGTCCTAATCGATTGATTGCCCAAGGCCGATCGGAAGACATATGAATGGCCTGCATTGCAGGAATAATACCCATTTCAGCAAATCTTGGAATATCATCTGGATGAAAGTGCTGCGCGTGCTCTATTCTAAATCTCGGTTCCTTGGGTGCGCTCTCTGGGTAAAGTTTGAATGTCTCCTCGTAGATATCCAAAACTTCTCGGTTAGCTCGGTCCCCGATCGCGTGGATACATACTTGAAATCCTGCTTTATAACCCCTGGCAGTAATTTCCCTGATGTCTTCCATGGGCATTACGTTATGTCCATGAACACCGGGCGCGTCGCTATACTCCTCTAGAAGCCAGGCACCTCTTGAACCAAGCGCACCGTCTGCATACAGCTTGATGGAGCGTACAGTCAATTGATTATTGTAAAGATCCTCTTCAATTCCTTTAGAGAAGTATTCCTCTAAAAGTGACTCCTCTCTGCCATTGAGCATGACGTAAAGTCTCAACTTCAGCTCATTTCTCTCGGCAAATTCTTTGTAAAGGTTAATATGATTGCTTCCAGATCCAGCCTGATGAAAGCCCGTGATTCCATATTTGAAGCACTGTTGAAGAGCCAATTTTAATGCCTGTGTGTCGCTCTCCTTTGTTGCATCCGGAATGGCATTAGAAACGAGCCCCTGGGCTGTTTCATTAAAGATGCCCGTAGGTTGTCCGGTGACGCTCATGAAGATCTCTCCACCATCTGGTTGTGCAGAAGAGCTATTGATGCCTACTACATCCATGGCTTTTTGATTGGCCAATGCGGCATGGCCACTGGCATGCTTGAGATAAACGGGGTGATTAGGAACTGCCTCGCTGAGCAGATCGTGCGTTGGAAAGCCGTTCACCATTTCTGGCTGCTCTACCCATTTGTCCTGATGCCAGCCTCTTCCCGTGATCCAGGTACCTTCCGGTGTGGATGCAGCTCTTTCTGATACCATGTCTACCACTTCTTGATAGCTCTTTGCCTCCCTCAAGTCAACATTCAGAAGATTGTATCCAACACCCATGATGTGTGCGTGACCCTCGGTTAGCCCAGGAACTAACGTCCTTCCTTCAAGGTCGATTTTTGTGGTGTTTTCACCAATATACTGATCTAGATCCCTTCTATTACCAACAAATAAGAACGTATCAGCTTTTACGGCAATGGCTTCCACTGAAGGTTGATTTTCATCCATTGTATATATAGGTCCATTGTAGTAAACCTGATCAGCCAAGACTGCATCAGCATTTGCACTTCCTTCAGGATTCTGACAGGAATAAAACAGAAGTAATAGAACTAGTGATAGGTAAGAAACTTTCATATAGGTATTAGGTATTAGGATTTGTTACGACGAAATCGTTAAAGATAATTCGATATCTGGTTTAATTGCTTTATTTCTCTAAATTTGCGCTCCGTTCCAAGTGGAGCGCGCTGAGACTACCTCAGTGAATGTTAAATTAAAGCTAGTCAGAGCCTTGACTCCAAACTGACTAAGTGTATTTCAAAGGGAGTCATTTTTAATTATGGCGAAAAAAGAAGAAAAACCCAAAGCAGAGGCTGCTGAAGAAAAAGAAGTCAAAGCAGAAGCTACTGAAACTGTCGTAGAGTCTAGCGAAGAAAAGCCTGCTGAAGAAGCTGAAGCAAAGACCGAAGAAAAGGCCAAGCCAAAAGCTAAGAAAGCCGCCGAGGCTAAGAA
>CAYYNA010000024.1:0-2307 GCA_964472815.1 uncultured Roseivirgaceae bacterium | reverse complement strand
CAGAAGCTGAGCCTGCAAAAGCAGAGGCTAAACCTGAGGCTGCACCAACTCCACAGCCTGATCCTGAAGACGATTTTGATTTCGACGATGAAGGGTTTGACGATGAATATTCTGAAGCTGATCGTAAAGCCATGGAAGCGCTTTACGAAAACACGCTTACAGAAATCAATGAAAAAGAATTAATAGACGGAACTGTTGTAGGTATCACTGACCGTGAGGTCATTGTAAACATTGGCTTTAAGTCGGATGGCCTAGTTCCTCTCTCAGAGTTCAGAGATACTCCAGATCTAAAAGCCGGAGATTCTGTTCAGGTATACATTGAAGAGCAGGAGAACAAAAACGGGCAATTAGTTCTATCAAGAAGAAAAGCGAAAATTGTTAAAGCATGGGAGTCAATCCAAGGTGCTTTGGACAATGACGAGGTGATCGAAGGCTTTGTCAAAAGAAGAACTAAAGGAGGTCTAATCGTAGATGTCTACGGAGTTGAGGCTTTCCTTCCTGGCTCACAAATTGATGTGAAACCTATTCGAGACTTTGATGTGTTCGTTGGAAAGGCGATGGAGGTAAAAGTTGTGAAGATCAATTACACGAACGATAACGTGGTTGTTTCTCACAAAGTCCTTATCGAGAAAGACATTGAGCAGCAGAAAGCTGAAATCCTTAACAACCTTGAAAAAGGACAAGTGCTTGAGGGAGTCATTAAGAACATGACCAACTTCGGAGTATTTATTGATCTTGGAGGTGTTGATGGATTGCTTCACATTACAGATATCAGCTGGGGTAGAATCAACCACCCTGAAGAAGTACTATCTCTTGATGAGAAAGTAAATGTTGTTGTCCTTGACTTTGACGACAATAAGCAAAGAATTTCTTTGGGAATGAAGCAGTTGACTGATCATCCTTGGGATTCACTAGACAAAGACATTGACGTAGGATCGAAAGTAAAAGGTAAGATTGTGAATGTTGCTGATTATGGTGCATTCTTAGAAATCATCCCTGGAGTTGAAGGTCTTATTCACGTATCAGAAATGTCATGGTCTCAGCACCTAAGAAATCCATCAGATTTCCTTAGTGTAGGCGATGAAATTGAGGCAGTGGTTATCACGATCGACAGAGAAGAGCGAAAAATGTCTTGTGGCATCAAGCAACTTGCTGAAGATCCATGGACCAAGCAAGATGTTCTTACTAAGTACGCAGTGGGAACTAGCCATAAAGGAACTGTTCGGAACCTTACAAACTTTGGCTTATTCATTGAACTAGAAGAAGGAATTGATGGTCTTGTTCACGTTTCTGATTTGTCTTGGACGAAGAAGATCAAGCACCCTTCAGAGTTTGTGAAAGTTGGAGAAGAGCTTGAAGTGAAAGTGATGGAGCTGGATGTGGAGAACAGAAGACTTGCATTGAGCCATAAGCACTTGGAAGAGAACCCCTGGGATACTTTCGAGACAGTATTTACTAAAGGATCTGTCCATAAGTGTACCATCACCAATGTTGGGGACAAGTTCGCAATGCTAGAGCTCCCTTACGGATTGGATGGACAGGTACTTCTTAAGAACCTGAAGAAAGAGGATGATTCCAGAGCGTCTGAAGGTGAAACTCTTGACTTTAAAGTGCTAGAGTTTGCGAAAGATGACAAGCGAATCGTACTTTCTCATACTTCCGTATGGAATCAAGAAGCAGAGCAACCAAAAGCTGCAGCGAAAAAAGCAGCTCCTGGTAAAAAAGGTAATACACTTAACAAGATCAATCAAGAGGTAGAGAAATCTACATTGGGAGACCTTAGTGCACTATCTGCTTTGAAAGATAAGATGGAAGATGCTGGAAAAGCTCCAGAGAAAAAAGCTACTAAAGCTAAACCTAAGAAAGAAGAGGAATAATTATAATTCAGCAGAACACCGATATTGCCTATCGGTGTTCTCTTTTTATTTTTGACTCTGATACGGCGCTGTGGCCGAGTGGCTAGGCAGAGGTCTGCAAAACCTTTTACAGCGGTTCGAATCCGCTCAGCGCCTCAAAACCCTTTAATACATTGAAGGGTTTTTTTATTCTATAGCTCAGCAGACTGTTCAGTCTGGTCATTCACTTTTGATATGCTCCACTTCTGTTTCTTATCGTTGAAATAAAGCGCATATTGATTATCAGCCTTGAGCGTATTCCTATAAACTTTTTCCTCCGTTTCAATCTCAAAGTAGAGCTTGGAACCTACCGGATATTTGGGGCTGACCCACTTTTCGTTTGCCTGAATTCTGTAACCAATTAACTGACCTCTTACCTGTCCAAGACTGAAAGACAAATTGCTATCAGACT
>CAYYNA010000023.1:24748-27150 GCA_964472815.1 uncultured Roseivirgaceae bacterium | reverse complement strand
CACAGACTAAACACCTTGACCAAGCTCAATGTTATTGAAGGGACGAAAGACATGACACCAATGGCTGGAAATATCATGCTGTGTCCTGGCCATGCTAATTTGATATTCAATAGTGAGGATGGATCCCCGAAAATTGATTTTACTGATAAGGTGTTTAGAGAATACAATAATCCCTCAATCAATGCAATGATGCTTAGCGTCGCGGAAATTTATGGAGATAAAGCAGTAGGTGTCATTCTTACCGGAATGGGCAAAGACGGCTTAGAAGGTATGCGGGCTATCCACGCCCAGGGAGGGTTTACAATCACGCAAAACAAAGAAACGAGTATTATCTACGGTATGCCAAAGGCAGTAGATGATGCTGGACTTTCTAGAGTATCTTTAGATATAAAAGAAATTGGAAACTACTTAGTAAACGAACTCTAACTTGGAATCCAAAGAAGAAGAATATCGCCAGTTATTTCTTTCAGAAGCTCTTGAGAATTTTGAGGAGCTAAACAAGCTTTTTGTGGATCTTGAAAAAGATCATGCAAATAAGAAAGTAATTGCCAACATTTTCAGAATCATCCATACGCTCAAGGGGAATGCCTTGGGCATGGGCTATGAAAAAATTGCAGATCTAGCTCATGTGATGGAAGATGTTTTTGGCGCAATTAAGGAGGGTGAGATTAAGCTAGAAAGAGAACTTGTAGATAGTTTATTTCGGGCCAACGATAAGCTTGGAGGGCTCATAAATAGCTTAAACACAGGCGAAAAGGTAAGTTATTTAGGTATTAAGACCAAGCTATCCATTTACCTTAAAAATGAAAGGGCAGATGCGGAAAGTGAAGCTAATGTGGCAGATGATGCTTCTGAGCCTGAAGTTGTGGTTGAGCCTAATCTTGAATCAGCAGAAGGTAACCCTGAGTCTACCTCTGCAGAGCCTGAAAGTTCTGCGTCCATTTCTTTTGCCGATGTAGTACAAATTCCTGTTAAGAAGATGGACGAACTGCTTAACATGGTGGGTGAGCTCGTTATTGAGAGAGATCGATTGATTGCGTACTTTGAGGATAAAAGGGATAGCACGCTTGAATTCGAAGGATTAAAGAGGATATCGGCGAACCTACATTACGGTATCATGAATGCCAGAATGGTTCAAATGGGCTTCTTGTTCAACAAGTTCCATCGAGTGCTAAGGGATGCAGCAGTAAGTGAGGACAAGGACGTTCAATTGAGGCTGAAAGGAACCGATGTAGAAATTGACCGGAACATACTCAAAATCATTAGTGACTCTTTAGTTCATATTGTGCGCAACGCAGTTTCACATGGGATAGAGACTAAGGAGGGAAGAAAGGAATCGGATAAGCCTGGTATGGCAACTGTTACACTTGAAGCAAACCTTGAAAAAGACAATGTAGTCTTGTCAGTTTCCGATGATGGAAAAGGGATCGACGCGGAAATCATCAAAAAGAAAATCATCGACAAGAAGCTGGTAACGGTAGAAGCGGCAAATCAATTGAGCGAGCAGGAAATCATTCGATACATTTTCGAACCTGGGTTTTCTAGTGCGGAGAAGGTAACTGAGATTTCGGGAAGAGGCGTAGGTATGGATGTCGTGAAGCGTTCTGTAGAATCCATTGGAGGCCAGGTACTTATTGACACCAAGGTAGGAGAGGGCACATCGATACACCTAGTTTTGCCTTCATCTCTTGCGCTTAAAGGAGCCTTGCTTTTCGAAGTTGGCGAGCAGGAATATGCTATTCCTCTTACGTACATAGATTCAGTAAACTATTACACAAAAGATGACATCCATAACCTGAGCAATAACCTGATGGTGAACTATAATGACACCTCGGTTTCTCTCATCTTTTTGAAAGACCTTTTAGGAATTACTGATTTCAATGAATTAGGAGAATCATCCTATTTCAAGGAACAAATGAAGAATATTGAGAGTGATCAACAGCTTAATGTGATCATGGCAAAACACTCAGGTCGAAAGATTGGATTGGTAGTAGACAAGCTATTGCGACAAAAAGAAATTATTGAAAAGAAACTACCTAAGCCATTAGATACTAGTAAGTTATTAAGTGGATCCACCATACTTGGATCGGGAAGTGTCTGTCCAGTGGTAGATGTTGCTTCCATTATGGACTCCTTCTTTCAATCCGCCCTAAAAAATAAGGCTGTATAGCACCGATTAGCACCGATATCATCAGCGACGAAGAGCTTACGGCACTAATGCAAGCCATCAATAATCGCTACGGCCTGGATTTTACGAATTACGAAAGGACCTCATTAAAAAGAGGTATTGTCCGGCTTATGATGAAACACAAGATGGAAAGCATCTTGGAGCTTTGGTCTGTCGTGTTGAAGGACGATGAGTTTTTTAAGAATGCAATTGATGATCTACTGGTCAATTTGAC
>CAYYNA010000023.1:2079-24648 GCA_964472815.1 uncultured Roseivirgaceae bacterium | reverse complement strand
CGACATAAAGACAAGAATCTATAAACGTCGATCCACTTAACCTAAGACACTATGAAAGTTCTTATTGTTGATGACTCTACCTATATAAGAAGTACTATTCGGGCGACACTCGAGCAGCATGGGTTTGAGATCGTGGGGGAGGCTGGCAATGGGGAGAAGGCAATCGATCTAGCCCTTGAATTAGAGCCTGAAATTATCACCCTGGATAACATCCTTCCAGATATGACTGGCTTGGACGTGCTTAAAGCGTTGAATCAAAATAATCATAGCTCATACGTTGTGATGATCAGTGCAGTCGGTCAGCAATCATCACAGCAAGAGGCCTTTGACCTTGGTGCTCAGCACTACCTGATAAAGCCTTTCGACCACAATAAATTGGTCTCAATATTGAAGACCGTCGAACCTTGAATAACTGGATTTAAACGAAAAAAAAGAGTGTTTTAAGTTATAAATCAATTACTTTGAGGTGTTTAAGAATTTAGCAACCAACTATGACCTAAATGATTCCTGATTTGAATGAAAATGAATTAAAAGTAGCCACAAAACTTATTTTCGAAGGATTATCAATGGCAAAGGCATCAATGGAGATGATTTTGCAAAGCCCTATCTCCATTGAACAAATTGAATATGGCACCTCTGATATGGACATCAACCGGTTTGGAGGAGATGAATCTGAAGTGCACGTCATTAAGACGGAGTTAATGGGAGAACTTAAGGGGACAAGCCACCTGATTTTCTCAGAAAAGGAGGTTCAAAAGCTGTATGAATCATCACTACCCAAAAATATTGTTGAGGATGATTCGAAAGAAAGTACGATCATGAAATTAGGTTTCCTAACGGAAATCGATAACATGGTCTCAGCTGCTGTTATTACCGAGTTTTCAAATTTTCTTGGTGTAGAAATCTATGGGAACGTTCCTTCGCTTAAAGTGATTAAAGCTAAAGAGCTGAATAATTACCTAGTGGAAGAAAGTAGCGAGTTAGAGCAAATCATTCATTTCAAAGCCATGTTTAACGGCAAGGAATTAGATATATGTCCAGATTTTATCTGGGTATTCCACAATAAGTTTGTAGACAAGATCAAAGACCTTGTTTCTCAAAAATAATTTTCAATCTCAACTTAGAAAAGCAAAAAAATGAGCAAAACGGTTTTAGTAGTAGACGATTCAATTTACATGAGGTCTTTGATAAAGACTGTAATGGAAGGAGCAGGATACGAGGTAGTAGGGGAAGCACAAAATGGTGAGAGTGCGATTGATTTAGCTTGTTCGCTTCAGCCGGACCTTATCACATTGGACAATATTTTGCCAGATATGATGGGGTTTGAAATCCTCAAGGTGATAAAGGAAGAAGGTGTAGAATCAAAGGTGATCATGGTAAGTGCCGTAGGTCAGCAAACGGTGGTAAACAAGGGTCTCTCTCTTGGTGCTGCCGAGTACATTGTAAAACCCTTTACGGAAGAAGATCTCCTCAAGGTTGTGGAGAAAGTAATGGCTTAAGATTAGCAGACTAAATGATAAGAAGACTCCATAACCTGCCTATCCGTCAAAAGTTTGCGGTTATTTTCATACCGCTTATAGTAATAATACTGGCTTTTGATTATCTGCAGGTGAGATATCACTTTTTGGACTACACCGACTCTGTCAGGTTAAACAAGGCAATCATAGTCGGGGTTGAAATCAATCACGTCGTTCATGAGATTCAAAGAGAGAGAAGTATTTCATCGGGATACCTATCCAATCAAGGTCAATCCTTTGATATCAAACTGGCTGAGCAGCGTAAGAAGACAGATAGCACATTAAACAAATACTTTAATGAACTGGAGGGTGATCAACTTGATGATCTCTTAGATCTTCATCGAGAGGATTTGGATCGCTTGAACACCTATTTCCAACGTCTGGAAACTCTTAGAACGGCAATTGATCAGCAGCGATACTCTTCCGAGGAATCCATAGACAGGTTTTCCGCAATAAATGACGTAGCGCTGAACACTGTTATTAAGTTGATTGATGAGACGCGTGATAAGGAGATAGCACAGCAAGTGCATGCACTCATTTATTTTCTGAAGTCTAAAGAATTTGCCTCTGTCGAAAGAGCTGTTGGAACACAAGCTTTTTCCTACAGTCATTTGGGCTTTTCGCTCTACAACGAATTTACTTCCCTGGTTGCTAGACAAAACTCCTATTTAGACGCATTTAAAATTATCGCGAATGAGGATTTTGTCAACTACTATGGAAGACTAGTAACCGGAGATGCAGTTGAAGAGGTCATTCGAATGAGAGAGGTGCTTTTCCAAAATGACACACTCTCAGAAAGTCCTGATCACTGGTACGAAGTGGCTACTGACAAAATCAACTACTTGAAAAGAGTTGAGGATTATATGTCAGATAAGATTCAGACATCTGTGCAAGCCATTTCAAGCAGGTCAGTACGTAATTTTTGGACGTTTCTGATCTTAGACATCACCATTGGAGTTCTTGCCTTTTGGTTAATGACCAGCATCGTGACAAACCTCCTTACAAATGTCAGCACATTGGAGACGTTCACCAGAAAAGTTTCCTCAGGAGACCTGTCGCAGAAAGTTCATATCGATACTAAAGACGAATTAGGCCAGTATGCGAAAACCTATAACAAGATGGTTTTTGAAATACGGAAGTCACATTTTCAATTGAAGAAGCAGCGTGATAAGGCCAATTTCATGTATAAGAATATATACGGAGTTTCTTTGGTTGTTTTTGAAAACATTCAGCAGGGAATCTTTCTTCTTGACAAGGACTTTAAGATTTCCAAGTTTCACTCAAAGGCGATGAATGAGATCTTCAATAACAGCAGAATCGCTGGAGAGAATTTCTCAAATTTTATGAGGCCTTTGATTTTGCCTAGGGAGTTAGAAGCACTTGAGATGTTTATGAGACATCTCTTTAATAGTGACATGGACGAGGACGTGGTGAATCAACTAAACCCCATTGATCAAGTTAAGATTCACACTGAAAGAGATGGAATAGTATCCACCAAGTACATAAGAGTTGATTTTACTCGCATCTTACGAAAAGGCAAAATCACCAATATAATGGTGACCGTTTCTGATGAAACTGAGTCCATCTTACTACAGCAGCACTTAGAAGAAGCAGAGAAGAAGAAGCAGCTTGAAACAGAAAGAGTGCTTAGTATTCTTAAAATTGATCCATCTGTTCTCCGGGGCTTCTTGCACAACTCTAAGAAAATGTTGAAGAGCATTTCGGAACGATACGAGCAGAATGATTCAGATGAGTACTCTGAACTACTAAGTTTCACCTTTGATATCATTCATAACTTGAAAGGCAATGCAATGGTCATCGGGATGGAAATTATGGGTAATAAATTCCATGAAATTGAAGAGACGATAACGAAGTTGCAAGCCAAGGAAATTCGAGGAAAAGATTTCTTAGCGGTGCTTTATGAGGTAGATGAAGCTGACAGAATGATCGCGGAAATCTCAGAGATGCTCAATAAAATTGTTAATATCTACAAGAAGCTGCCAGCTGAAGGAGATGATGCAGCTAAGGTCTTGGTAGTAAATACGCTCGAACAAGGCGCTGAGACATTGAGCAAGGAGTTGGGTAAGAACGTGGAGTTAGTATTTCAAAATGAGGAAGACGTGGTACTAGCTAAGCAGTACATAGAGCCTTTCAAGGATATTATGATTCAGTTGATCAGGAATTCGATTGTTCATGGTATTGAGGCGCCTGATACGAGAATGGAGCTAGGAAAAGTGATGTTAGGAATGCTTAAGATTGAAATGCATAGAGATGAGCATGACCTTATCATTAAGTACTCTGATGACGGAAGAGGCTTAGACTTAGAGAAGATTAAATTAAAAGCGGTTGAAAATGGAGTTGTCACCGAGACGGGGCTCAAAGACCTGTCCGAGGACGATTTGAAGAAGATGATCTTCCAAGAAGGATTCTCTACCACTGAGAAAGCCGATAAGCATTCCGGTAGGGGTCAAGGAATGCAGTTGGTTAGTAATCTAATTACTGAAAATAATGGTTCGTTTTCCGTTTTCCATGTTCCTGGAGAGTTATTCGAAATGACCATTAGGTTCCCTTACATTGAAGAAACTGTTGAAGAACAAGACACACTCACTGAAGAATGAAAAGAAGATTACTAATAGTAGATGATTCTTCCGTGATGAGAAGAACCATAGAAAAGAACCTAAAAGAATACGATCTAGAAATCATAGGGCAAGCTGCCAATGGGGTAGAGGCGTTAGAAATAATTAGAGATGAAATGCCTGAGGTCATCACACTAGATATTACCATGCCAGAAATGGATGGAATTGCTTGTTTGGATGAAATCATGAAAATTCATCCAGACGCGAAAGTGATGATAATCACGGCGCTAGCAGACAAGCTCACCGGTTTGACAGCTTTGGATAAAGGAGCAAGAGGCTTTATGTTTAAACCAGTAAACTCTGACGATCTAGCTAAAGCATTTGATAAATTATTGAAGTAAGATGGATAGTAGGAAAGAAGACTTTGAAGCCACCTGCAATCTTTTCATCAATTCGGTGAGTAATTACTTCAAGCACCTTACTGAGATCGATTCGAGTATGAAAGTTCCTTACTTGAAAGAATCTGCGGGACTAATGCTAAAGGATTTTACCGGGATGATCGGGATCTCTGGTGGAAGAAAGGGGTTCGTATACATATCTGCCGATAAGGCAATGTTTGCCGATCTCATCAATATGTTTATTGGTATTGAAGATCCTTCCAGTGAAGATATTCTAGATATGGCAGGAGAGATTTCCAATGTGGTTGCAGGGAACGTGAGAGCTAATCTTGGCGCGAATTTCATGATTTCTGTTCCAACTGTTTTCGAAGGAATGCCAGATGAATTGGAAATTCCTGAAGATGTATCTGTTTATGTAATTCCAATCAATTGGAATGGACATGAGGCGTATGTAGTTATCGGACTAGATTAATCTCTATGTACAGACTGGATAAATCAAAGGCCAATGCTGGTGAAAACTGGTTAGATAATCTTGATAAAATCCAGGACAGTGCAAGGAAAAATTACTTCTCCGTCCTTCCAGAAGAAGAAAAACTTCTAAAATCTTTTGCTGATGCGTTCGTCATCAATAATCCTAAAGGTAGGGTTGGTGGTGATGGGTTTTGGCTCCATACCAGTGGATCTAATACTTATTTAGCGGTCTTCACCTGTGTGGGAGAGGGTCACCTAGCAAGTATGATGATCCGCATCTACATGAGTGCCTTAAAGAAGATGATCGATGGGTATTCCATCGACTTCCCGGGAGGAATTCTTCAATTTCTGCACAGAGAAGTACTTGCAAAATTTAAAGACAAGAATAACATCTTGCTGAATACCAATGCCAATGTGGGAATTGTCAAATACTGCAAGGATGACGAGAAGATGGAATTCGCCGGCGCAAACCTTGATCTAGTTCAGGTAAAGAGAGAAGGCATAAAGGTTATCGAGGGGGAAGACAAGCAAGTAGGAGAGCAATCGGATAGCAGAGTGAACTACGCATCTATTTCAGTTGGTGATATTGCAGATTCTAATTTCTACTTGTGTAGTTCTGGTGTTTTTAACTTGATTGGCGGTCCTGAGTTTCAAAAATTGAGCCTTAAAAACCTTGGTGGATTTTGGAGAGAAAGTCGCATGATGGAAATGAAGGAGCAGAAGGTCGAAACCACCAAATATTTAAAAGATTGGATGGGAGTCAATGGGCAGAATGATGATATTATGATCATTGGGTTTAAAACCAAAGACTAATCGATCAAACAATACCTGAAATAATCCTACTTCGGATGATGCTCCACAAACGAAAATGGTAATTCCAAAAGATCGCTGTAATCTTCTCCAGCCTCAAGCATGTCCTCATCAAACTCTTCGTAGTACCACCTGACCATAACATCCTTACCGTTCTCTTTTTGAGTCTTTATCTCCTTGAGCAGGTCATACAGGCATTTTGAAGAACTGGTATTGAAGTACTCCATTTTGATTCGAACATCCAGCTTATCTCCTGCCATATCATTTGCAAGAGTTGTTCGGATTGGTTCGTAGAAGCCAAGTGAGTTTTCCGGGCTGGATCTGCCATACATTTTGAATACTCCTCTTGAAGGATCAAGATATACAGCCGGAGTATTTCTTGTTGGCTTTAGTTTGATTGTGGTGTTCATAAGGGTGACTTTCTAATTCTGATACTTCGAAATTGTCACACATTTCTTACATAGAAGCTAGAAATTAGGCTAGCACATTTATATGCTCGGTAAGCGAGCCCTTTTTGCTGATTAATGGTTTTCACCGATTTCGGAATCAAAGCTTCAGAAGGCACAAACTCGATTTTGAAGGTGTTCTCAGATCTTTAACTGTAGTATTTCTCGATATTCTTCGTGACTTTGTCTAGTACCTTGAAAGCAGTTTCAGCCATTGTGTTTCCATCATCAAGTAGTGGGTTGACCTCTGTTACTTCCAAGCACACTACCTTTCTTGTCTTAAGCGCATGATTAATAATGCGTTCAACTTCATTTGGATCAAAGCCCTTTGAGACTGGTGTTCCAGTGCCTCTGGATACCAAGTCACAATCCAATGAGTCAACATCGAATGAGACATAAATCATATCACTTTCGGAGAGTTGGTCCAATGCTTCTTTCATGACCCTATCAAGTCCTTTGCATCTAACCTCGTGAACCATGTAGTTTTTTAGGTTCAGCTCATCAATCATCTGTTCTTCAGGTGACTCTGTGTCCCGCACCCCAAAATAGATCAAGTCAGAAGGTAGAAACTTCTGACCCTGGATGCCTATATTCTTCAGTCGTTCCCAACTTCTAGCTGTTTCTTCGGCTACCTCGTTTACTTGGTTCTTTTCATTATCTACACCAAGTGCAGCAGCTATAGGCATCCCGTGAACATTTCCCGATGGTGTGGTGAAGGGAGTGTGAATATCTGCATGAGCATCAATCCAAATTACACCTAATCGCTCTTTTTGATAATGTGCTTTAATTCCACTCATAGTGCCCAGAGCGGAACTATGATCACCAGAAAGAATAATCGGGAAAAAGCCATCCTTTAAAGTATCCTCGAGCGCTTCCCTTACGCGCTCACAATGGATCCGAACATCACGAATTCTTTTCGCAAAAGTAGTTTTCACTTTGTCATAGACGGCTTCATTCTGAGTCTGTACGTCCATGAAAGGGAACCGGTTAAAATAGTCATTGCCATCATTTATTGCAGCAATTTCGATCGCATCAATCCCCATGTCAGATCCACGGGTTCCAGCACCTATATCGGAGCGATTTTTTATAATTTTTATTGGGGGCATGTTATTAATGTTGTAAGTGCTAAGCTAAAAGAATCGGCTAATATTCCTTTTCACTTATCAGTCTTCAATTGAGCTTTTATCAGAAATGATTGCAAAATGAATGATTGCTTGATTTGTTCATGTAGGTCCCATCATAGTTCTTCTCAAAGTCATCCTGTTAGCTGACATCTCTCATCATTTGAGGTCTTGTTCGGTGTTACCTTCGGGCAAATCAATAAATAGAGATTATCCATTTACGCACCTCAAAAAATTCTAATTCTCATGAAAGTATTTGACGAAAAACACATCAAAAACATTGTCCTATTGGGCTGTTCAAAGTCTGGGAAAACCACTCTTGCTGAAACGATGCTCTACGAAGCGGGAATTATCAATCGAAGAGGTACTGTCGAAGACCACAATACTGTTTCAGATTATCACGCCATTGAGCATGAGCGAGAGTGCTCTGTCTACTCCACTTCTTTGCATACTGAATGGAAGAATTATAAGATTAATATAATTGACACTCCTGGCTTGGATGATTTTATTGGAGAAGTGAACTCTTCTGTCCGAGTAGCGGATACCTGTTTGTTTGTCATTAATGCTCAGCATGGAGTAGAAGTAGGAACTGAACTAATATGGAATAATGTCGACCGATTTGCCAAGCCAACAATTTTCGCCATAAACCAATTGGATCATCCGAAAGCAAGGTTTGACACATCTGTGGCCAGTATACAAGAACAGTTTGGCAATGCTTCTACTTTGATGCAATATCCAATTTATAAGAATGGACGATTTATAGGTATCATCGACTTATTAAAGATGAAATACTACAAGTTCCCGCCAGAAGGAGGAAAGCCTGCTAAACTCCCGATTCCTCAGGAAGAGATCCAAAGGGCTGAAGCGTTGCACAATGAACTTGTAGAGAAAGCAGCAGAAAATGACGAAGGATTGATGGAGCTTTACTTTGAAAAGGGGACGTTAGACGAAAATCATATGAGGGAAGGATTAAAAATTGGAATGCGAAAGCATGAGGTATTTCCAATCTTCTGTCTGTCAGCAAAGAATGATATGGGGAGTGGGAGATTGATGGGATTTATTGACAATGTAGCACCCAGCTCAGTAGACACAGAGCCGGACAAAACAGACAGTGGCGAAGAGATTGTTCACGATCCATCGGGTCCAACTATGTTATTCATTTACAAAACGTTAGTGGAACCAAACCTAGGGAAGATCTCCTTTTTCAAAGTCATTTCAGGAGAAGTGAAGACAGGCGATGAGTTAGTGAACCATCAGACCAATAGCACCGAAAGAATCAGTCAGCTTTTTATCATTGATGGACATCAAAGAAACCCTGTGGAGAAGCTCGTTGTAGGTGATATCGGAGCTACATTAAAACTGAAGAATACCGCAACCAACCAAACGCTACGTGCAGCGTCGGTAGAAACAGGTGTTGATCCGATAATTTTTCCTGAACCTCGTATGTACACTGCCATCATTGCTAATAACAAAGCTGATGATGATAAATTGGGAGAAGTGCTGCAAAAGATTCATCAAGAGGATCCATCTATGACTTTTGAGTTTTCGCAAGAGTTAGGACAGCTTATTCTAGGAGTGCAAGGTGAACTACATCTTACAGTCATACAGTGGATGATTGACCACATTTACCACCTGGATGTAGACTATATCACCCCACGAATCTCTTATCGTGAAACAATACAAAAAGCAGCGGACACAAATTACAGGCACAAAAAGCAATCCGGTGGAGCAGGTCAATTTGCGGAAGTCCTTATGAAGGTGGAGCCCTATTATGAAGGCATGCCTGAACCAACAGGAGTATCGATCAGAGGTAAAGAGGAAGTAAATCTTCCATGGGGAGGAAGGTTACTGTTTTACAATTGCGTAGTGGGTGGCGCCATTGATACTCGTTTTCTGGCATCCATTCAAAAAGGTGTGATGGAAGTCATGGAGAATGGTCCACTTACTGGCTCTTATGTTCGTGATGTTCGCGTTACGGTATATGATGGCAAAATGCATGCTGTGGACTCAAATGACATAGCCTTTAAGATTGCAGGTATGAATGCATTTAAAGCTGCCTTCCTAGATGCAAACCCGAAGTTGATGGAACCTATTTCTGAACTAGAGATCCTAGTTCCAGAAGAGCTGATGGGAGAAGTAATGTCTGATTTGCAGACACGACGGTCTCTGATCCTTGGAATTGATACAAAAGGTCAAAACCAAGTAATAAAAGCCAAAACTCCAGTTGCTGAACTTGATAGATACACCAGCGCATTGCGCTCGATAACTCAAGGAAGGGCTAGTTTTAAGACCAGATTTGCAGAGTATTCGCCTGTTCCAGACAAGATGCAAGAATCGCTAATTAACTCGAATAAAAAAGAAGAGTTGGCTGAGGCCTATTGAAGAAAGTTACTAGATTTGTGCAAGCGACTCAAAAATGGAGTCGCTTTTTTTACTCCCCAAAACTGATCCCAAGACCTTTTGCTGTATTGAATAGATAGGTATTGTCAACGTCCACCTGATTGTATTCAGAAGTAGCTTCGATTAGTGGCACTTCTTTATAGTCATTGTTTTTATACACCACCATGTGTCCGAATTTACCATTCAGGGCCATTTCAAATGCTTTGACGCCAAATGCAGAAGAAAGGATTCGATCAAAAGCAAGAGGAGTTCCACCTCTTTGGAGATGCCCTAGTACCATTTCTCGAATGTCCGCCATGCAACCTGCCTCCTTCATCTGATGGCTTAGCTGGTACGCTACACCTCCTAGTCTCTTCATTTGGTAACCTATTTCATCGCTCTCTCTTTCAAGTACTTGCCCATCTTTTGGTCGTGCGCCCTCCGCAATGATAATATTCGCAAAGCCTTTACCCTTATGATAGCGCTTATTGATTCGTTTTACTACTTTGTTAATGTCGTAGGGGATTTCTGGAATAAGACAAACTTCCACTCCTCCAGCTATAGCAGCATGCAGAGCTATCCAGCCAGCGTCACGACCCATCACTTCTAAAATCAAAACCCTATGATGGCTCTCAGCAGTGGTGACGAGCTTATCCACCGCATTCGTCGCTACTTCTACGGCAGTTTGAAAACCGAACGTAAAATCGGTTGCAGAAAGATCATTATCAATGGTCTTTGGAACTCCTATGACTGGAAGGCCTTTCTCATACAATTTCTGTGATATTCGCTGACTTCCATCACCTCCGATGCTAATCACCGCATCGATTCCCAACTCCTTGATTCTAGCAATTAACTCATCTGATCTGTCTGCATTCTTCCAGCTTCCATCGGGTTGGATTTTAGGGTAGTTGAATGGATCTCCTTTCGTGGTTGTCTTAAGAATTGTTCCACCCTTTACATGAATTCCTGCAATCTTCGAATTTTTGAGCTCAACTATTTCTTGGGGATCTTTAAGAACACCATGATAGGCTTCCATGCTACCATAGACTTTCCAGTCTTTCTCTCGCATCGATCTCTTTACAATTGCTCTGATAACTGCATTCAAGCCTGGACAGTCACCACCTCCAGTAAGTACAAGTAGCTTTTTCACTCTTATTGTTTACGTTTCGTAACGAACCTAATGACTATTCCCTTAAGAATCAATCAAAATGAAAATTGCTCCTACATTAGGAAGGAGTATTATGTTCATGCTATTCTATATATTGCTGATTTATCAAGTGATCAGTTTGGATGAGCAATACAGAGAGCAATCGATTATCGATTAAGGAAAAAATAGGATATAGCCTTGGAGATACAGCTTCCCATTTCGTGTGGGATATGGTAGGCTTTTGGATTTTGATTTTTTATACAGATACCTATGGTATTTCTGCTGCAGCTGCTGGTACCATTATGCTGATTGCTAGGTTTTGGGATATGGTGAGCGATCCTTTGATGGGAATAATTGCAGATCGAACCAACACTAGATGGGGGAAATTTCGACCTTACATATTATGGATGGCGATACCGTACGGAGTGCTTGCTATTCTGACATTTACCACTCCCGATCTTGGTGAAACAGGTAAAGTGATTTATGCGGGTGCTACCTACCTTTTACTGATGACCGTCTTTACCGCTATCAACCTTCCTTACTCATCTCTTGGTGCAGTAATGACGTCTGATTCACTGGAACGAACCGAACTAAACTCTTATCGCTTTGTTTTTGCGTTTGCAGGTCAGTTAATCGTTTCTGGAACTGCCTTAACTCTTGCTAAATGGTTTGGTGATGGAAATGATGCTGATGGCTATCAGCGAACGCTAATACTATTTGCTGGAATTAGCCTGGTTTTATTCATGATCACCTTTTTCACAACAAAAGAAAGGGTGACAGTCGCCAAGGATCAGAGTAATTCCATAAAGGAAGACTTCAAGAGCCTGACAAAGAACCGTCCGTGGTTCATTTTATTCCTGGTTGGGATCATATCCTTTATCATGTTTGCCTTGCAGAACTTGTCGATTGCCTACTACTTCAAGTATTACATTGGCGATGAAGAGAACGTGCAGTTTTTCAATGTCATCGGAACTATCGCTCTGATAGCAGTAATTCCATTCTCTAAAAAACTTGCCAAGACTTTTGGGAAGAAGAATGTATTTCTGGCAAGTTCGTTACTCTCCGGTTTTTTCTTTATGCTACTTTTTATCCCTGGAGAGAAAGACATTATTAGCATTTATGTAATCAATATCTTGGCTAAGATGGCGTATGCTCCAGCAGTTCCGTTGCTTTGGACCATGCTGGCTGACACAGCAGACTATTCAGAGTGGAAGACTAATCGAAGGTCTACAGGTCTCGTGTTTTCTGCAGCTTCTTTTGCTCAAAAGGCAGGGTGGGGAATAGGAGGTGCCTTAGCTGGCTGGATGCTTGCTCTCTTCAATTTCGTTCCAAATGCTACACAGACAGAAACAGCAATGACGGGCATCAAACTTATGATCTCTGTTGTCCCAGGTGTTCTTTACATGTCATGCGCTATTTTTCTCTTTTTCTACAATATTGATAAGGCTACTGAAAAGGAAATGCAGGAAGAGCTGGAGCGCCGGAGATCCGAATAGGTTTGCTAAGCAATATGTGGGAATAAAGGAGCTGCTCGAAAGAAAAATGATGCCTTCTCTAACCAACAGTTTTTTCTTCTTTTTGAAAGAAACGATCTGCCAATTAAGTTTGCAGCGTTCGCCCAAATAAAGCCCTATAGTGTGTCATCTGAAAGTAAAATAGATCCTTACATCGTTGTAGCTCATTTTCAAAACCTCGAGCCTTACGTTCCAAAGAGAGAAATGGAAATCGACCTGGTCAATAAGCTTAAGAAGATGGAATTTGAGCCTTATCAGATCCGAATCCTTTTTGAAAGGTTTAAGCAAGGCAAGTTGATGCTGGAAGTCGAGGAAGTATTCTTTTCATCACAACTAAGGCACAAATCGTCTCCTCATGAAAGGCTAATGAAGGTATTTACGGACAAGTATCACATAGACTTCAATAACAACTTTGTTACGAATCGCATGAAAGGGGTTAAAAATCTCCAGAAGTACGTTCAGTACCTTAAAGAAAAAAAGATTGAGTGGACGTATTTGAATGTCTACTACGAAAGTTCGAAGATTAAGATCGGCAGCATCTATTCAGACGAGCCTATTCCAGAAAGAATGATTGAATAATCAAAGTAATGTCAACCCACTATGTGATATAGTGGGTTTGAGCATTCCAGCGGGTTACACCTTTTCCTCAATAGATCTAAGTTGGATGGTTAGACGTGTTAATTCTTTCTCTAAGTCTTTTAGCTTATTGATCGCGGAATCTTCATGATGGTTTGCTATTAGGTCTTTCATGTCCTCCAATGCATTCAGGCACTGAGTTTGGTGGAAGACTACATTTTCGATTTGCTCTTTGGTATCCATGAGTAATTGCTTTTTTGTTCTGGATGTTAAGCTAGGACAGACGCCTGATTTCAGCAGTGCTATTCACCAGTGAGGCATATGATATGTGTCAGGCTACTCTAAATAAGATTTAACTTTCCGGATTGGATTTACTATTGAGTCTCAAAATCGTGTAACCCACCGCTGCAGAAGTTAATGAACCTATAATGATCCCGACTTTAGCTGAGTTAATGATCAGTGTTTCGCCGTTAAATGCCAGATTATCAATGAAAATAGACATAGTAAACCCAATTCCCGCGATAGCCGCAATTCCAACAATCTGCTTGAAATCTACGCCACTTGGTAATTCTGTCAACCGAAGCTTATTCCCTAGATAGGAGAAGGAAGCCACCCCAATGAACTTCCCAACAAACAAGCTGACAGCAATATTGGACATTAAGGTGTAATCAAAATCATAATTGAGGCTGATCACCACGCCTGCATTGGCAAAGGCGAAGACAGGTAGAATGAAATAGGCGACCAGATAATGAAGTTTGTGCTCCAGGTGCTGAAGCGGAGACCTCACTTCAAAAGTCAGATCATCCAGGTTGTCAATGGATTGGATTTCTTCCTTTGAAAGGAGATGTCTATCATCATCATCCGAATGAGCAAGCCTTTTGGAGATATGAAGTAATTGATCAGAATAATGCTTTACATTCAGTCTTCTTTTGAGTGGAATCGTAAATGCCAACAATACTCCCGCTATGGTTGGATGAACGCCAGATTTCAAAAACAGAAACCAAATGACGATCGCTAGAATAATCCCTATAGTAAAGGAGTACTTTCGGAAATAGTACAGCATAGCGAGGAAGCCAATCAATAAGACTCCATAGAGAATGTACATCCAACTGACGTTGATGCTGTAAAACACGGCGATGACCAGAACTGCGGCTATATCGTCAATAATGGCAAAGGCTGTCAAAAAGACCTTGAGACTCAAAGGGACTCGCTTGCCTAGTGTGCTCAAAAGGGCCAATGCAAAGGCTATGTCTGTGGCCATAGGTATTCCCCAGCCTTTAGCCGTTTCTTCATCCTGATTAAGAAGAAGAAACAATGCGACAGGTATAATCACTCCTCCCAAAGCTGCGATAAAAGGAAAAGCAGCCTTCCTGAGGGAATTGATTTCACCAATCAGCAGCTCTCGTTTTAGCTCTAAGCCTATGACAAAAAAGAAAACTGCCATCAAGCCGTCATTAATCCATAGAATTAGCTCTTTCTTTAGCTCAAAGTTTTGAAATGAAACACCTACCTTTTGCTTCCAAATAGATTCATAATACTCGCCATAGGATGAATTTGCCCAGATTAGCGCAATGATGGTTGCTCCAAATAGCAGTATGCCCGCTAAACTTTCAGTTCTAACGAACTTTTGAAAGGGTGTCAGTAAAAGCTGTTTTATCATTTAAGGTACAGAATTGGCCTTAGAAAAAGTTGATGATCTGAAGGGTTACTTTCTTAAAACCATGAAGCTTATAAATCCATTTTCATCTTCCTTAAAATCAGCGGCAGTTATGTCGATTTTAAAGCTGCCAGACCTGGAGGGATTCACTTGGGAGGACTGTCCAGTGAACCCTGAAGGAAGATCCAATAATTTCATCTTTGCTTTTTGTGAAGGCTTAATTGCAAGAGTGAGGGAAAGGATATTGATGTCACCAATCCCAACTATTAGATACGTATAATCTTCACTAAGCTTTATATTGACATTCTGAGTAGCATGCTCCCTGTCAAACTCGGTGATGATCTGAGATCTAAAACTATAACCTTCACTTTCTAGAGATTCTAGGTAAGCCAGGTTATTCTTCTGCAAGCCATCGATTGGAGTCTGAGCAACTGCAGCTGTGAAAACTAGTAAAAGAAGGATGGAGAGTTTGACCTTTGTAAGCATACGTATTTGTTAAGCAACATTTAATTGCTGAACGCAAAAATGTGTAGGTAGAATCATAAATGAGTATTTAATTTATCAATAGAAAACATAAATAAATTATATGCTTCAACCAGTTCATTGAAAGAATCTCACAAATCAAAGTTTACTTGAAGCTAAGGGTCCTGGTGGTTGCTTTCTATTGCTCATTGGCTTTCGCGAAATTCTCGATAAGCTTCCAGTACAGTAGCTACGTTCTCCACTTGCGGATAGTGCCCGATGGAGTCTACTTTCACGATTTGAGGGTTAGGTATAAGTTCAGCATATCTCTCCACCAATGTTCTCCTGATACTGGGTCCAGTAACCCATCTATTAGCAATAGCGGCACATTGGTCTGTTGCAGTGCGCCTACCCAACGCTCTCTATTTTCAATACGATCTTGGATGTATCGAATTAGCTTGTGATTGATCTTATTCCCACCTTGCTGACAAACCAGGTACCATTGATCAATAAGGTGTTGAGTAGTAGGCTTTGTATTCGGGCCAAATACTTTGCTATAACTCCTGTCAAACAATGTTTGGTTGGCCAACGAGGATACGACCCCACCTATGGGGCTTTTTAACAAGGATTGAATCGTAGTTGGCTTATGTGTTTCCGGAAAAAGACCTCCATTTAAGAGAGCGACGGATTTTACTTCAAATGATTGGTAATCAATTCTTTCAAGAGCTCGAGCAAGAAGTTCCTGAGCAATATTGTCTCCCACATCATGAGCCAAAAGGTGTACCTCGGAGATTTGTAAGTGATCAAGGAGGCCTTCAAGGATATCCGTTTGGTCTGAAATAGCGTATTCGATTGTATCTGGCTTGTCAGATAAGCCGTATCCCAACATATCCATCGCGACCAATCTATACTGCAGACTCAGGTCGGACCATAGCTCTTCCCAATCAAAAGAGGATGTGGGGTAGCCGTGCAGCAGTACAATTACCTCCTTCGACTTTTCACCAGTGTCATGGTACGAAATTCGATAACCTTCATGGTGGAATATTTGCGCTGTTTCTTTCCAATCACTCAAAGCCTGACTGATAGCATCTGAGGATGGAGATTTGTCTATCCTAACATATATAAGACAAGCAATGAATACTATTGCAGCAAATACAGCAAGCTTTCTCATCAGTGAAGCAGCGAAGTGAGAGAACTAATCACTTCATTTCAATCTCTTCTGAAAGGTCTTTTCTCACAGCATGCTTATCGAACCAAGCATTCAAAAACCCTTGTGTGCGGAGAAAGTTTGAGGGCTTACTTGCCGTCCCATGCCACTCTTTGTTAAATCGGACCATCACAGTTGGTACTTTATTCATCTTCAGCGCTTGATAGTACTCCTCTGTTTGAGAAATAGGAGTACGTAGGTCATCTTCGCCGCACATGAGCATTGTAGGAGTTTTTACATTGCCAACATACATAAGAGGAGATCTTCTCAAATGCTCACTTGGGTCTTCCCATGGAAACTTTTCGAAATTGTAGTACCAGCCTGCACCGTCTGTGGTGCCAACAAAGGAGAACCAGTTCGTCACCGGATAATTGACAGATGCCGCAGCAAATCGATCAGTTTGCCCTACGATCCAACTGGTAAGTACACCACCACCACTGCCTCCGTACACATACATTCTACTTTCATCGATGTACCCTTTAGCAATGACTTCATCTACACCGGCCATAATATCATCGTAATCATTTCCCGGGTAAGCATTCTGAATGGCATTTGCAAAATCGTATCCATATCCTGTAGATCCTCTGGGGTTGGTATATAACACTACTTGATCTTGTGCCGCATGTAGTTGGAAATTGTAATTGAATCCAACATGATACATGCTATGGGGACCGCCGTGAATTCTAAGAACAAGCGGATACTTTTTGCTGTCATCAAACTGAGGGGGCTTCACAATCCAACCCTGTATCTCTTTACCGTCTACTGATTTGTATTTGATCTCTTCTACCGCTCCAAATTCTATGTTATAGAAAATGTCGCTATTGACCTCCGTTAGGCGTTTGATGTCGTTCGGTTTATCCATGGAAATGCTCACAATATCATTCGGATTAGAGGGGTTACTCCACGTAGCGACGGCTCTATTTCCGGCAAGGTCATTCATCGTCAGCATATGATTCCCACTAGTTATCTTTCGAACTTTTCCTTTGGTATCAGCAAA
This sequence comes from uncultured Roseivirgaceae bacterium, assembly GCA_964472815.1. GTDB lineage: Bacteria > Bacteroidota > Bacteroidia > Cytophagales > Cyclobacteriaceae > Ekhidna. The sequence goes on along the minus strand of CAYYNA010000023.1, from coordinate 7,370 downwards.
GTAGACATTGCTCTGACCGAATTCACGGACATTAAAGTATACTCCTGAACTATTTGGTAGCCAAGTAGCTGCGCTAGGCGTTTGATCAAGGCTGGTGGTGATACATTTCAGGTTAGAACCATCAACATTCATCGTATACATCTTGCGATCGTGGTAGAAATTCTCAGACCAAGTAGAACCGATAAAAGCGATCTTGGAACCATCGGGAGATACACTTGGTGCATACTCCGAACCATCTCTGGTAGTAATTTCTTTCACCTCAAGCGAATTGACATCTACGGAATACAAGTTGGAATGTCCTCTAGCATACTCTGCTTCGGGTCTTTGATAACTGCTGAAAATGATGGACTTACTATCCTTCGTCCAAGCAATTCCTCCAGAAACATCATCTAACTCACCGGAAGTAATTTGCCTTGCTGTTCCTCCTTCGGCAGGGACGATGAATAGCTGACGAAAGCCGCGGGCTAGAAATCCTACACGGTCCTGCGTATAATCTACTTGATCAATAACCCGAGGAGCCTGTGTCCAAGAAGCTCCTTTGGGTGCAGATGGAACACCTTGAGGTTTCAAAGCTGGTTCACTATCTACATGCATGATAAATGCGATGTACTTGCTATCAGGAGACCACTCCATACTAGATGGGGACTTATCCAGCTTCGTGATTTGGGTAGGTTCGCCTTCCACTCCAAAATACTTAACAAAGATTTGGGTACCGTCAGGCTCGCCCTCTTTCGTAAAAGCGATCTTCCTGCCGTCGGGAGACCACTTGCCATTAGATCCATTCAGGAAAAATCGATTGGTGGAACCATCGCTATTCATGATCCAGAGATCCGTCTCTCTTTTGTCATCAACCAAATTGATCCAAGTTCTTGAATACAAGATTTGATTGCCGTCTGGAGACAAAGTAGGATTTGAGGTCCATTCGTAGTTTTCATAATGGTCCAATGAAAGCCTCGCTTTGTCTTGAGCAAGCAGAGATGTTGAGATAGCAGCTAATAGGAATAGGATAGTATACTTCATAAGTGGATCTATTAGGTATTGGTTAATACTTCAATTTAAGAAATTTTTGCAGGCTCTTCAGCGGCATTCTTTATAATAGGTTCTTTGCTGACATACTCCTTCGGCAGATACTTTTTGAGTTGCCTTATAAACAAATGATAATCTACCGTTATAGTGTGCCTTGGGGTGTCTACTTGTTTGAAATGAGGGTTATTCATTTCTTTTTGGCAAAGTTGAGGAGTATTTGCTGGTCTCTTCCATCTACCTGCAATCTCAAGGGCAGCCAGCTTGCTTTGCAATTCCGCGCCTGGCCAAATGCAACCAAGTGGTTGAAACATGCCTATGAAATGAAGGTTCTTGTGTTCAGGATGTAGCATTTTCAAGAATAGCGGCACGTGACCTTTACTGTAGTCAATAAAGGATTTCTCAAAGAATGGGTGGGAGAGGATGTAGCCCGTACAAGCCACAATTACATCAAACTCCTCGGATGTTCCGTCCTTGAAAAAGACCGTATTCCCATCAAATCGCTCAATGTCCACCTTTGGAATGACGCTTCCGTGTCGAATTTTGTATAGCAGTTCATCATTGATCGTAGGATGCGTACCCGTCACTCCTTGCTCGGGCTCTGGTAAGCCGTAATGTTTGTTTGAACCCTGCACAATCTTCACCGTAAGCTCTGACAAAAAGTACTGTATTCTGTTAGGGAGAAAGCGCATGGTGGCGGCCACCGTATCACTGGGTTTTCCAAACAAAAACTTGGGGATGATGCGGTAACCTCTTCTCCAGCTGATCACAGTTCTCTTACTTACTCGACTGGTCTCTACAGCAACATCGCAAGCCGAGTTTCCACCACCAATCACCAAAACTCGCTGATCTTTGAATGGTGATGCTTTCTTGTAGTTATGAGAGTGAAGAAACTCACCGGTAAATTTTCCAGGATACTCCGGGTATCTTGGATTCCAATGATGTCCATTGCACACTACCAGATGTGTAAAGTGTTCAACCTTTTTTTGCCCATTCTGCTCAATAGTGATTTGCCAGATCTTGTCTTCCTGTAAAGTGCAGCTTTTGACTAGCGTATGGAATTGAATGAATGGATATAGATTGAAATGCGCAGCATAAGCTTGAAAATATCTTCTTAGCTGATCATGTGATGGGTAATCGGGAATATCAGCTTCAAAGTCCTCAAACGTGAAGTCTTCGTATTGGGAAAGAGTTTTAGAACTAATAATGTGAGTAGTCTCGAACACGCTTGAATGGCTCTCATTCTCATTGTAGATCCAATTTCCGCCAACTTCTCCATTGAAATCATAGGCTGTCACATCCAGCCCTTGATCAACTAAGTTTTTAATAGCAGTGATCCCTGAAGGGCCAGCTCCAATCACGCAAACTCTCGTCTTGTCTCCAGTCATCCTCCAATAATATGGAAAAAAATTTCAATGGTAAAAAGATGACATTCATCGACTTTTAAAGATATCTACCTAAACATTAATTGTTGCGGATCGTTGTAGCCCTCATAATTGCAAAAAAATTAAAAAGCTTAGTTATGAAACTGATCAAATACGTTTCGCTTGTGAGTAAGCTTTCATCAATTGAAGGCCGAAAAGAGTCCATAAAAGGTCAGCAGAACCACTCCGCAAAGCTTCTTCAAAGAGGGGTGATCAACGAGGATGCATTTGTGCAGCAATCAGATGAGTTCGTTAAAGAGCTTAGATGTCTAGATCATGAGAAGCGATCTGCACTTAGGCATTATGCCGCGGCATAGTAGATAATAGTAATATCTTGTTTTGGTACCCTCACCGGAGTGAAAAGCTGCTGGCTTGAATGCGATGATAATCTAGGATCCCATCTCAAGGGGGATGTATCATGCTGTAGTCAATTTCGTACCTTTATAAGCAGCAAATAATTTTTCTACTCAAGTTGACTGGTAAAGCATTTCATATTCTATGGATTTGCATAGCATTACTTTTTTCGTGCAATAGTGAAAGCTCTGCGCCAAATCGCGATAACGTCACACTCAAGAAGTTGGAATATTTAGCATTACCTTCAAGAATTGGTGAGCGTCCTCAGACTTCAAAAGATATTCCGCATGTTCAGATTGGTGTCAGCTTAGTACCAGAAGTACATGATGAGATGATATTGCAGATTTATAGCATACCCGGAGTGGAAGATCAGGTTTCTGTACTTACCTCATGGAGAGCTTTATGGCTGAACGACACACTAAGGATAAATGTACCTGAAGCCATCATAGATGGGCGTGAATTTGCCCACATACACGGTGATGGTAGCTTACATATCTTCTTAGAACCCGTTAGAGCTGATCAAGCGGTGGAAGCAGGCTGGGCAGATCATCACCCTTTCGCTGTGCAAAGTCAAGAGGGGTGGGATGGATTCGTCTTGTTATACACACCGCAGACCTTTGATGAACTTGATGTCATAACCCAGCTCATTATAGATGGTTACAATTATGTAACCGGCTCGTTTTACGAAAAAGAAAATTGATTTTAATAGAGAGATAACCTTCTGATGTTAAAGAAACCTACTGCCATAGATTCGCAGCTTGCCTATCTTTTTTCTCTTATGCTGCTAACAGCTCTAATCTTCAGTGCACAAGCACAACAAAACGATAAATCATCGGCAGTAACTAAAACTGAGATTCGAGAAACCGAAGAGGGATACCGACTTTTTTTGAATGGTGAAAAGTTCTACGTGAAAGGAGCTGGTGTGGATAAAGGAAGTATCGAGGCACTTGCCGCGCATGGCGCTAATTCCTTTAGAACATGGAGCACTCACAATGGTGAAGAAGTTTTGGATCTAGCTGAGAGGCTGGGTCTTAAAGTGATGATGGGGATATGGGTTGGGCTGGAGCGGCATGGGTTTGATTACAATGACCCAGCGGCTGTTGCCAGTCAGCTAAAGGAAATTCGTAAAAAGGTGAAGAAATATAAGGACCACCCAGCACTAATGCTTTGGGGTATCGGCAATGAAATGAATCTTCAGTCTACCAACCCCAAGGTATGGGATGCAGTCAATGATATTTCTAAAATGATCCATGAAGTGGATCCAAATCACTTAACCACTACACCTCTTGCAGGGATTGATAAAAGGACGGCAGATTTAGTAAGTACCAGAGCTTCAGATTTGGATTTTTTATGCGTTCAACTTTATGCCCCCATTGATCACTTGCCAAAGATCATGGAGGAGTCTCAATATGCTGGGCCAATATTAGTAACAGAGTGGGGAGCCACCGGCTATTGGGAAGTACCAAAGACTTCCTGGGGCGCGCCAATAGAGAATCACAGCTCGAAAAAAGCTGACTTATATCTTAGAAGATACCAGAACTCAATTCTGTCACAGTCTGAGCAGGTGATGGGCTCATTTGTGTTCCTGTGGGGACAAAAGCAGGAGCGTACACCGACCTGGTTTGGCATGTTTGTGCCGAATGGAAATGAAACAGAAGCCGTAGATATGATGCATTACGCTTGGAACAATGAATGGCCCAAAAATCGATCGCCTAGATTGAATGATTTTACTTTAGATGAAAGTCGACCGGCAGATAATATCAAACTAAGAGCTGGCGAGACGTATCAAGCAAAGGTGGAAGTTGCTGATCCAGATAATGATAATTTGTCATACATCTGGGAAATCAGAAGAGAGAGTCAGGCTAATTCTACCGGTGGTGATGCAGAATACATTCCTGCGGTCTTAACCGGTTTATTTGCAGATGCAGAAGGTAGTCAAGCTACGTTTGCTGCACCTGCTAGGAAAGGTGCCTACCGTCTATTTATCTACGTAGAAGACGGGCAGAACCATACTGCCCATGCAAATATTCCATTCTGGGTGGAAGAATAGGTTCTTGGTCTTATTCCGATTCTAGTTTGTCAATTTCGGTTTGGGCTTGCTCAAAGAAATCCCTATATCGCTCCAGATCATGAAGCTTTTGCTCCATCAGCAAGTCGTTGAACTTGACAAGGTTGTTGTGAGCTGAGTGAAATTCATTCTTATCCAACTGCATCATACCCAAGTAGTAGCGAGCCATGGGATACCTTAAATCTTGCTCATCATCAATGATTGCCTGATAATGAAAAGCTGCACTGTCTAGTTGAGACGATAGACGATAAGATTGAGCCAGCTGAAATTGAGTTTTAACATAGCCCGGGTATGCAGAAAGAGCCTTTTTGTAATGATAAATCGCTTGGCTGAAGGATTCTGATGCTAAGTAAGCATCTCCGATTAAAGTCACACGAATAGCCACGGCTTCCTTTTTGTTGGTTTGGGCCAAAGATGAAAAG
>CAYYNA010000023.1:0-1979 GCA_964472815.1 uncultured Roseivirgaceae bacterium | reverse complement strand
TCCGAAATCAGGAGTTTGGAGAGGCAGACATCTGACGGTTTGTATACTATAGCCAGCTCCCTTAAGCAAAAAGGTGATTATGATTCCGCCCTATTTTATCAACTGCAGTGCATAGAAATAAGGGAACAAATAGGCTATAGAAAAGGGTTGGCTAAATCATTGAATAGTCTTGGAAACATCTACAAAAATCAAGGTAGGTACGAACTCGCCTTAGAGCAATACGAGGAAAGCAAATCAATTAAGGAGGAACTAGGCGATAAGAAGGGAGTCAGTAGCTCCCTCAATAACCTGGGAAATATTTTTAAGATCCAAGGAAATTTCTTGAAGGCTTTGAAGTACTACCGGGAAAGTCTGCAGATCAAAGAAGAGTACGGTGATCAAAGGGGAATAGCGAATGGCGCAAATAACATAGCTGGCATCTATAAGGCTCAAGGAATTTATGAGGAGGCAAGAAAGTACTATGCTCAGAGCTTATCGATTAGAAAGAGTATCAATGACAAAAGAGGTATATCTAGCACCTTAAATAGTCTTGGAAGCTTGTCCTATCATTCAGGCAATTACGAGGAAGCTATCGCGTACTATTCAGAAAGTCTGGACCTAAGAGAAGAAATGGGAGATAGAAGAGGCATAGCAGGTTCATTAAATAATATCGGGAATATCATTTTTGAGCAAGGTGACTATGAACTTGCCATCGAATACTATGAAAGAAGCTTAGAGATAAAAAAAGAGATCGGTTACAGGCCGGGTGTGGCCGTTTCTTTGAACAACCTGGGAAATACTTATTCGGTACTAGGTGATTATCGAAAGGCAATCGATTACAATCAAGAGTCACTTGCAATTGCGCAGGAGCTAGGGTCTATTGATGAGATCGTTGCAGCTTCAAAATCACTTTATGAAGATTTTAGAAAAGCTGGACAACCAAGGGAGGCATTAGCTATGCTTGAACTGTACATTGATGGAAGAGATTCCCTTCTAAACCAAGAGAACCAAAGAGAGATTCTGCGCAATGAATTCCAATACAATTATGAAATACAATCGATGGCTGATAGTATTGAAAATGCTCAGCTACTGCAAGTCAGTGAATCCATCGTCGCAATGGAAAAAGCAAAGAACCAGAGAAAGCAACAGATTACTTACATCTTATACGGAGGGATTCTCTTACTGGTGATTTTCTTGAGCATTATCTACAATAGGTTTAAGCTAGCAAAGGGGCAGCAAAAGTTAATTGAAGAGCAGAAATTGCTAGTGGACACTACAAATCAAAAGCTGTTGGAGAGAAATCAAATGATTCAGAAACAGGCAGATGAGATCGCCGCTATCAACCGCAAGATCAAAGGCATAAATGAATCTTTGGAGAGTAGCGTCGAGGAACGAACTAAGAAGATTGAGCTTCAAAATACTAAACTGAAGAATTATGCGTACTCCAATTCACACGAAGTAAGGGCTCCACTTTCTAGATTGATGGGGTTGATCAATCTCTGGAATGATAAGAGAGTTACCCAAGAAGAACGAGATTTTCTTTCTCAAAACATCGCTACCTCCGCGACTGAGCTAGATGAAGTCATCAGAAAAGTAAATGAGTTATTGAGCACTGAGGATATTGAGTAGCTGAGAATTTTCAAATGGCTTGGGTGAGCTCGATTTCCCTTTGATGGAGCGGGAAATAAATTCAGCTCTATTGCAAACTCCGATTTTTGGAAACAATTTTAATGAATGCAGGAAGCAGGACTTAAGAAGACGCTTGGACCTCTGATGCTCTGGGGCTTGGGTGTAGGCTATGTCATCTCAGGTATGTACTTTGGATGGAACCTAGGATTAGCAGAAGGTGGGACGTATGGCCTTGCCATCGCTACTTTTTTCATCATAATCATGTATGTGACCTTTACCTTCAGTTATACAGAGTTGGCTTGCGCAATTCCCAAAGCTGGAGGAGCTTTCGACTATGCAGAGAGAGGGCTAGGAAAGGATTTGGGTTTCCT
>CAYYNA010000022.1:5942-27341 GCA_964472815.1 uncultured Roseivirgaceae bacterium | reverse complement strand
AAACGCTGCAAAAACCATCTTTCAAACTTATTTTATCTATTTTATAGAACAAATAAAAAATCCTTCCGTACATTTGTTCTATAAAGTAGAATAAATAGAAATGAGTAAGGAACATTTAGGTGAGTTTGAGGAACTGGTTCTTCTGATGATTATGCTTCTCAAAGAGGAAGCTTACGGCTTAGCTATCCGTGAAGCGCTGAAAACTCACGCGAACAGAGTGGTTGCCATTGGTGCAGTACATGGAACAGTCAATAGACTGGAAAAGAAAGGTTTCATTGAATCGCACTTCGGAGAAGCCTCTGATCTGAGAGGTGGAAGGAGGAAAAGACTTTTTACCATTACAGCTGAAGGCAAAACCATCCTGGAAAAAAGTAGAGATGCAAAAGTCTCTCTTTGGGGTAAAATTCCTGAGCTATCCATTCAGTAAATCGAAGAATAGCTCATGAATGATTCTCAGCCTGGCATACTTAGGTTCTTTGATAAGGTTCTGAAATGGTCCGTAAAAGGTGACCTCTTCGAAGAAATATCAGGAGACCTGTATGAATACTACTATGCATTGAGTGAGAAGCCTAAATGGAAAAGGACACTATTCATTTGGTATCACGCACTCAACTTCCTACGCCCATTTGCTATTAAGAAACTCGAAGGAACTCAAAAACTCAATTATTACGGTATGTTAAAACACAACATGAAAATCGGATGGCGAAGTATTTTAAGAAAAAAATCTTCTTCGCTGATAAATATAATCGGACTATCGACTGCTGCCGCTGTTTGTCTACTGACGCTGATATTCTATCAGTACGAAACAAGTTTTGACCATCACCACAAGCTTTCAGACCAGACGTACCGAGTGGTGCAGACGACTCAGCGACCAGAAACCGAACTGTACTGGGGCACAACAGCATACCCACTTGCAGCAGCATTAAGAGATGATTTTCCTGACTTTGAACAGGTAACTCAAACTGCCGGGCCAATGAACAGACTCTTTAGCTACACGAGAGCCAATGGTAAAAGGGTCCTTTTCGAGGAGCAGTATGTACTCTTTGTGGACAGCTTCTACCCTAAAACATTTGACTTTGAGTGGCTGGCTGGTAACCCTAATTCTGCGCTTGACGAGGTAGATGCAGTGATCATTACGGAGAAGATCGCAGAAAAATGTTTTGGTAAAGGGTTCGATCCATCCGATGCTATTGGAGAAATTCTGATGCTTAACAATAAAGATCAGCTGGTGGTAAAGGGGGTCATCAGAAATAACAAGCCTAATATCAATTTGAAGGCCAACATGATGGTCTCCTACAAATTCTTCAAAAAGCATAATCCTTACCCAAGTGGCAACTGGTCAGGAAACTACCGTGGAACCACGTTTGTCGTACTAAATGACGAAACCCAAAAAGGAAACATTGAAGTCAAAATCAATGATTGGAAAAGTAAATACCTGAATGAAGAGGATAATAAGATCATCAGCTACTCGCTACAACCTCTTCACGAAATCCACACAGAAACCAAGTATGGATCTACTCCGCAAGGTTATCAAATACCAAAGCGAACACTGAATGCCTCCCTGCTGGTTGCAGCTTTCATTTTGCTTATCGCGATAATCAACTTCATAAACCTGGTAACTGCTAACGCCTCCGTTCGATCCAAAGAAGTGGGCATCAGAAAAGTGATTGGCGGTGGTAAAAGTGTGATAGTAAGCCAGTTCATCATTGAGAACACCCTGCTTGTCGGGATTGCTTTCACCCTCGCAATTGGACTCTCCTACTTCACTATCGACTTCATTAATGATTTTCTCACCATTATCAATCTCAACCTGACCATCGGTTTGGCTGATATTCTGATCGCTTTTGCTTTTTGTCTGATCATAGCTCTACTAGCCACGGTTTATCCTTCAATCATACTTTCGTCTTTTAACCCGCTCAAAGCGCTGAGCAATAAGGGAACTGGAAGTGTAAAAGGCGCAGGACTAAGGAAGGGATTAACTTTCTTCCAGTTCATGATTGTGCAAGTATTTGTGATTGCCGCCATTATTGTCGGAGTTCAACTCAATTATTTCAATAGCAAATCCCTGGGATTCAATTCTGAGAAAATCGTCTCAGTCTCCATTCCCTCTTTCGATGGTACGCAAGTCTTTGTAAACCGCTTATTTGAAAACAGTGATGTGCAGCAGATTTCCGTTGGCTCTGGACCGCCGATGGCTGTCGAGAATTTCTCACTTGGCACCCGATACCGAGAACCTCATCAAGAGGTGAATGCTGGGATGGGAGCAGAAATGAAAATCATTGATTCGATCTACCTAGATCTTTACGATATTCCACTAATTGCCGGAAGAAATTTTCGAGAAAACAAGCCACGTTTTGATGAATTCATAATCACTCGACAGTTGGCTGCCTCTATGAACTGGAACCCAGAAGATGCTGTAGGCAAGCGGCTGACTATCAATGAAGGAGAAGCAACCATCGTGGGAGTGGTGGAGGATTTTAACAACCATTCACTGCAGTATGATATGACACCTGTGGTGTTTATGAATTGGCATGCGTTTCAATGGAAGGCATTCATCAAGGTGAGTTCATTTTCTACCATTGTAGATATCGAGCAGATATGGAGAGAACAATTCCCTGACAATATCTTCAGCTACAATTTTGTGGACGATTCCATTGAGAAGGAGTACGTCATTGAAAACCTCATTTTCACCGGTTTCAAGTTCTTTTCTATACTCGTTATTATCATTGCTTGTCTCGGCCTTTTTGGACTGGTTGCATTCATTTCCGTCCAAAAAACAAAGGAAATTGGTATACGTAAAGTATTGGGTGCCACGGTCTCCGAGATCCTGATTTTATTCAACAAGCAGTTCTCCCTTTTGATCTTGTTGGCGTTTGTTGCGGCAGTACCTGTCGTCTGGTATTTCATGAGTCAGTGGCTCGCAACCTTCAACCACCAGATTCCATTATCACCATGGATGTTCATAGTTGGTGGCGTGGTAACCTTTATCCTCGGTAGTACGGTAGCAATTCTAAAATCGTACAAAGCTGCCACTGTCAACCCAGTGGAGATATTGAAGGATGAGTAGCTAATCCAGTTCTTCCAACTTGTCCTTCTCACTATTTCTTATAATTTTGTATATATACATTATTGTAAGAAATAGTGAGCTATGAAAAATAAAGGTCTTGGTGAGTTTGAGGAACTGGTTCTCCTGGCTGTCTGCATACTTGAGGATCAGGCGTACGGTATCTCTGTCAAAAACGAAGTTGAGAAGCATTCGGGAAGGTCGATTTTGCTAGGTGCAGTACACATTACCTTATATCGTTTACAGGACAAGGGCTATCTGGAATCCTCAATGGGTGGCAACACAGATAAAAGAGGCGATAGAAGAAAACGGCTCTTCAAAGTCACCGATTTGGGAATGAAACAGTTAAAAGCTTCCCAGGAAGTTCGTCAAAAGATGTGGCAGTTCATTCCTCAGCTTAAAGCCGCCAACTGATGAAGTATCCAAAAAATAAGCCACCTAAAATCTTCCAATGGCTTTTTGCAAAAGTGGTCCCAGCCCAATATCTGGAAGAGCTCATGGGTGATCAAGAAGAAATGTTTGCAAGCCGGGCCTCCTCAAAAGGCAAATCATATGCAGTCTTTATGCACTTTTTGGATACCATGCATTTAATATTTGGGTTCTCCAGGAAAGCTCGTTTCAAGTCAAATACTAACCAGTGGGCCCTCTTCAAAAACTATGTGACGATCTCACGTCGGAACATGCTGAAACATAAATTCTATTCTGCCATCAACGTGATCGGCCTTGCGACGGGAATCTCCATGAGCTTACTAATCACTATACACGTCCGGCAGGAGCTGAGTTACGACACCACCTATCCAAAGCACAAACTCATCTACCGACTTGCATCTACTAACTACGCTGCAAAGCCTCCCATCATGGGGCTTGAGTTCAAAGAGAAAATACCAGAAGTGAAGGCGATGACGCGACTCTTTGCATTCGAACCAAAAGTCCTTAGCTACGGCAAGGAGGATCAATTGGTGCAAAGGCCATTCTTAGCCGATCATTCTATCATCGAAATACTTGACCTGGAATTTATTGAGGGAAATGATAAGGATGCTCTTACAAACCCCTCTTCCATCCTTCTTACTGAATCTGTCGCCAATCGGCTCTTCAAACCTGGAGAAAAAAGAATTGGAGAAGTCATCGATTTTGATGACGGCTGGAGACAGACGGTAACTGGTATCATTAAAGATTTCCCAAAGAATACTCACTTAAAACTTGAGACCATTTCTTCTATGGAGCGCTCCTACATCGGTAAAAGCACCGACCGTAGTTGGGCCGCCCTATCCATTTACGTACTATTCAATGCTATCGAAGACGCTGAAAGTGCAAAAAGAAAGCTGCTGGATTTTCAAGTCCAGTTTTTTGATGGAATGGCCTCCGAAGAAGAAATTAAGGAACACCTTGCTGAAACCGGAGAGTATCTTGAATTGCAACCCCTAACAGATATCCACCTCCATTCGCATAGAAACAAAGAAATCGAGACAAACAGCAACATCATCTTTGTATATGTATTTGCGGCCTTAGCTGCTTTCATCCTCTTGGTGGTTATTATCAACTTTGTCAATTTACATGTTGCCCAAACACTCAATCGAATCAAAGAAATTGGATTGAGGAAGACCCTAGGTGCCTACCGGAAACAACTTATTTTTCAATTCTTTTCGGAGGCCTTTTTCCTTGTCCTGTTGGCAGGAGTATTGGCCGTTTTAATTGCTTATCTGGCGCTACCCTACTACAACAACCTGGCGCTTATTCCAATATCTGTATCCGAGCTTTTCTCAATTAGTAACCTCAAAGATTTAGCATTACTGATCCTGCTAGTAGGACTTCTAACGGGAGGTTTTCCGGCACTTTATTTGTCGAAAATGCAAGCATTGAAAGGACTAAGCGGTGCTGGCCTGAAAGTAAATAGTAAGCTTCCTCTACGCAATACAATGGTAGCTTTTCAATTCTTTATATCCATCTGTATGCTCACTGCAACGCTCATCATAAATGAGCAGATGAGGTTTATTGAAGCGAAAGATATGGGCTTTGCCAAGGAAGAGGTTGTCGCTATCCAACTGCACAAAAATCTCAAAATTCAAGCAATCCTCTATCCTGAAAAACTAAAGTCAGAACTCAAAAGGCATTCAGATATCACAGCCGTATCGTTTAGCTCTCACCTGATTGGCAGTAGGTTTAGTTTAGAGCCCACCTATCTCCAGGACGATCCTGAGCATCAAGTCCCCAGCAGATATCTTGTGGCAGATCATGATATACTGGAAACCATGGGCGTGGAGATCTTAGATGGGAGATTAGAGAAAAAGACCTCAGGAAGATCCCAGTACTTTTTGAATGAAACGGCAGCTCGTCTATTCCAAAAAGAGGACATCATTGGGAAAACGATCGTCAACTCTTGGGTATCTAGGGAAGGAGAAATAGCTGGTATCGTTAAGGACTTTCACTATGCTTCTCTACACAATCAAGTGGAGCCACTTGTGATCGAGTTATCAGACAATCAAAATGCACAATACTACTTGGTCGCCAGAGTGAATACTAAAAATCTTGCAGCATCTGTAAAAAAGATCGAAGATTCGCTCCTTGAAATAGCTCCTGGATCCTTGATTGTGCCTTTACTAATTGATGAGCACATGGATGTATCCTACCGGGCAGAAAACAACATGTTCTCCATTTTCAAATTCTTCTCAACAATCATCATTGGCCTGGCCTGTATTGGCTTGTTTGCACTTTTTGCTTTCATCGTTCAAGCTAGGACCAAAGAGATGGGCATTCGTAAAACACTTGGTGCCTCACTGCCCCAATTGCTTCTCGTCCTGTCCAAGAATTACTTAATTATTCTAGCAACCGTGGCGGTGGCAGCTGTACCTCTGATCCAGCTCCTAGCATCCGACTGGCTCAACAGTTTCGCATTTAGAGTAACCCCTTCCTGGTGGACCTACCTTTTGCCAGCGACAATCATCCTACTATTAGCCGCACTGGCGATCATCCTTCAATCGATGAAAGTGGCTAAAGTAAACCCGGTGGAAGTGCTGAAAGATGAATGACCTCTGTAGACTGCTCTTAGAATCTGTTCGGGAAGAAAACCAATTGTATGAAGTTAAATTCAATGTTATCAAAAGAGATGGAACTCGATTCCTCCACACGTAGATCTAGCGTTGGAAACCACCGCAAGCTGGTTCTCAGAATAATAGATTGATTCCTATCAGGTCTGATATCCCAACCAAATGCAACTCCCCAACCGATTTTCCTGTCTCGAACATCTTGGGTCAGGGATCGCTCAAATGATTCCCTGAAGTGGAGGTTTTCGTAGGTTAAAACTGGTCCAATAAATGGATCAAAACCGTGATAATCGAGTAGGTATTTTGTCAATTCCAAACCTATAGATCTTCTCTTTAATGACTGCTGAGTACCGTAGACATTTGATGAAGCACCATACCCCCGGTAATTCACTGATAAATTAAGATCCGGCTTGTGCCAATAGTATCCTAAACTAAAGTCACCCAAGAGGGAGATCCCGTAGTTTTTAATGTAGGGACTGTTCGATTGATTGTAGGAAGACTTACCCATCCACCACGCTGATGATAAACCAGCTCCAATAAAGAATCCATCGAGCTTCCCATCTTCAGCAAGTCCATCGATCCATTTCTTGGTGCGACCTGTCTCCCAGCTTTCCTCGGCTCCTATGGTTGTATCAAAGAAGAACTTTAGTGCTAGGGTGACAAAAATTGGTGGAGTGCTAATTCTTCTAAACTCTGTCCGATTTAGGTAGTACTCTTGTTCATTGTTATAATTCCAGGTCACTCCTGCCTCTATGATCTTACGATTGCTCAAGTAAGAAAACCCGGCCATTGCTGGAACAGAGACATGAGACAGCTGCTGTCCCTCTCCAAAGTCTAGGTTATTGTTGTCTTGCTCATAGTAGTACGGAGACAGAGAGAATCCCAAATAGGGTCGGACTTTACTCGATTTCAATTGCCAAGGGTAATATTTGAATACGGTCTCTACTCCGCTGGTGAAAAACACATCTTGATTTTCAGTTTGTAGCTTAGGGAACATTATTGGAATTGCTATATGGAAATCCGCATGTCCCCAAAAGTGAAGCCCACCGATAACAATCCGAGCTCTACTAGTAGAATTGAGGTCCAAGCGCTGAACTTCACCTTCAGCATCTTGAAAAAATGTATTTCCACCAATGCTTGTTTGAAGATCAAACCCAAGTAGGTTTTGCGCAAACCGGTGGCGAGTTTGCTTCTCTACAAACAGCTGTGAAAAAACCGTATGATTGCAAACCAATAAAAGAAAGAAGCATAGTGCTCTAAGAAAAGAAGTGATCATCTACCCATCATTTAAAATTCAACATCCTCACGAAAATCACTTTGCATAACACTTTCCAGAAAAAGAAGCTACCGAAATGTGGAATATCCCGGATGAACTGAGGAGATTCGAAGAAAAACCAGGGCTATAGTTAAAGGTCTTCTAGCTCTAATCTATAATCCGCTTGCAAGTCTTCATGCAAGCCTGAAAGTGCCTTCTCAATTCGCTTAATCTCACGGTGATACAGATTATTGATGGTACTATGTCTGCTGATTGCAATTCCAGATGCCTTGATAGACTCACAGAAGTACATTCTTACCTCCACTTCGGTCTGTTTTTTTCCGGAGTATCTAAGGGACTTATTGAGTGAACGGACAATCTTCTGCAGGCCTTTCTTTACGTAGTACAGGTGGCTCATATTGATCTCGTCCATCATATCATCAATATCTTCCTTCAACAACTTGATGTACCCATCTTCATCGCCTGCCTCAAAAAGGAGGTAGGTCAAAAGTTCCTTGTTATCCTTTTTGAATCTTCCTAGCCTTAAGCAGAGGTCCAAAACTTCAGTGGAATCACGCTGCTTTAATTCGGATTTGATCAGTGCAAGTGAGGCTGCTTTCATGCTATCCAGTTCATCTTTCTAAGTTACGTTCCTCAAAAACAATTTCAAGCGGGCATTTGTCTTTCATCACCTAGATGAAATCTCAAATTCCATTTCTTTTACAACTTAAATAGAAATGAGTCGTATATTTGTTTTACAAATTCAATAATAATGGGTAGAACAAGTTATTTAGGAGAATTCGAAGAGCTTATTTTGACAATGGTGCTGATCCTTGAGGACGATGCTTATGGCAATACAATTGTCAAATCAATAAAAGAGCATCAAAAAAGGGAGGTAAACCTCAGCTCTGTCCACATAACGCTTTACCGACTGGAAGAAAAAGGATATCTAGAATCTTTCATGGGTGGAGCTACCAAAGAAAGAGGAGGGCGTAAAAAGCGCTATTTCAAGATAACCAATGCAGGTAAGGTCTTACTACAAGAGATGAAAGACTCGCGAACCAGCCTGTGGAAACTGGCACCTCAGCTTCAATTTCAAACAATCAAGTAGGACGCAACAAAAGGATAGAATTGAACAGGCTGCCTTCAATACCTCAGCGATTTTTCAAATGGTACTGTAATCCTCGATTACAAGAATCCATTTTGGGAGATCTCGAAGAGCAATTCGACGAGGATCAAAATGAATTAGGACTTAAAAAGGCTCAAATAAAATTTACTTGGAATGTCATCCGGTTTTGCAGGCCGGGGATCATTCGAAAACCCAAAGGATCAAAAACACTCAATTTTTACGGTATGCTAAAACATCAAATAAAACTCACAATCAGAGGATTCAAACGATTCAAAACATCCTTCGCAATCAACCTAATCGGCTTATCTAGCGGATTAGCTTGTGCATTGCTGATTTACCTCTGGGTGATGGATGAATGGAACAAAGACAAGTTTCATGAAAATACTGATCACCTGTACCAGGTGATGCATAACATCAATATCATCAATAAAACAGAGACCATTCAGCCCACTCCTGCCCTTTTAGGTCAAGCATTGCTAGAAGAATTTCCTGCAGTGGAAAAAATGGCCTCAGTAGTACCTGCGGCTTGGTATGGATCAGATGGAATCATAGAGTACGGCGAAAAGCAACTAAAAACGCTGGAGCAATATGCAAGTGCAGATTACTTCGATGTTTTTTCTTTTCCATTGATTGTGGGAGACAAAGCCTCGGTTCTGCAGGCGAAGGAAAGTGTGGTGATTTCTGAAGAGTTTCGTGAAAAGCTCTTTGGTAAAGACGTGGACCCCAGGGGTAGTGATATCACCTGGTATAATGGCGGGGAAAAAACCACGTTTACCGTGACGGGTGTCTTTGCTTCACTGCCATCAAATACGTCAGAGAGATTTGACCTAGTCTTCACTCTGGAGACGTTTCTTGACAAGTATCCACATATAAGAGATTGGAGAAACAGTGACCCAAGCACCTTTGTCGTACTTTCGGAAAATGCTTCAGTAGCTGACCTCAATGAACAGATAAAGACCTATACACAAGCGAAGCACGAGAGCATAACGAGTACACTTTTCTTACAAAAATACTCGGACAGATACCTCTACGGAAAATATGAAAACGGGCTTCCAGTGGCCGGGAGGGTACAGTACGTCAGGCTTTTCTCCATCATTGCGAGCTTGGTACTATTCATAGCATGTATCAACTTTATGAACCTATCTACCGCCAGAGCCTCCAGGAGACTTAAAGAGATAGGCGTGAAGAAAGCAATGGGAGTACATCGCTCATCGCTGATATCTCAGTTCTTCATTGAGACTTTCCTCCTTTCACTTATTTCTACAGTAGTCGCATTTGTACTAGTGCTTCTTCTCATCACGCCATTCAATGACCTGACAGGAAAAACGATCTCCTTAGTACTGGATAGCCAATTACTTTCATTTTCCGCCATCATCGTGCTAATCACCACACTAGTGGCAGGAAGCTATCCCGCCTTGTACCTATCCAAGTTTGAGCCTATCTCGATTCTAAAGGATAAATTAACCGGAACTACCGGGGATCTCTGGGCACGAAAGGGACTTGTTATTCTACAGTATTGCGCATCTGCAGTCCTTATCACTTCGGTCTGGGTAGTCTCCTCCCAGGTAAATTTTATCCAAAATAAGAACTTGGGTTTTGATAAGGAACGAGTGATTTACTTCAATGCAGACGGAAACCTGGGAGAGAAATCACAAATCTTCATCAATGACCTGAAAAAGATCTCGGGAATTGTCAATGCTGCCGGATTCAGCCACGACCTTCTTGGAGGCATGGGCAAGACTACCGGTTTGAATTGGGAAGGGAAAAATCCAGATGATCGCATCCGCTTTGGAAACCTTGAAGTAGGTTTTGACCTCATCGAAACGTTTGGAATGGAGCTGGCTGCCGGCCGAACTTTTTCGAAAGAGCTTGGAGACAATAACTCTAAAATCATACTGAACGAGAAAGCCATCGAAATGATGGGGCTGGAAAGTCCAATTGGTGAAACCATCGAACTCTGGGGCAGATCACGTCAGATCATAGGGGTCGTCAAGAATTTTCATTTCGAATCGCTGCACTCTGAGATCATGCCATGCTTTTTTCAGGTGTACAATGACCACTCGACAGTGGTGGCTAGAATTGCAAAAGGCAGTGAGTTGGAGACCATTGAGAAAGTTGAGAAGCTGTACAAAAAGTACAATCCTGCGCTCACTTTCAACTTTATGTTCTTTGATCAGGAATATGATGCGCTCTATAAGTCAGAGCAACAGGTTGCAAGCCTTTCTACCTACTTTTCTGTGATTGCCATCATTATTTCTTGCCTCGGTCTGTTTGGCTTAGTAGCCTTTACCGCTGAGCGTAAGCAAAAAGAAATTGGTATCCGAAAAGTGCTGGGCGCTAGTGTTTTCAGGTTGGTACTTCTACTTACCAACGACTTCACGAAAACAGTCATCATCGCGATCCTTATTTCCTTGCCTATCAGCTACTGGCTGATGAAGGAATGGCTGGAGTCTTTCGTCTACAGGATTGAACTGAACTTTTGGTTTTTTGCTGGATCGGGATTAATTGCCTTGTTCATTGCACTTGCGACTATGAGTCTGCAAACCATCAAAGCAGCTACACTCAACCCAGTGGATTCACTGAAAGATGAGTAAATCTAACCCACCATACTGGGCACAGAAATTCTTTATATGGTACGCAAATCCTCGTCTTCAAGAAGCAATCCTTGGAGACCTGGAAGAGCAATTTGAAGATGATAGATCTGCCTTTGGGATAGGAAAAGCAAGAAGAAGATTCATCTGGAATGTGATTCGATTTTGCAGACCGGGAATCACCAAATCATTTGTAAACACTCAAAAACTCAATTACCTCGGCATGTTCAAACATAATTTCATCATTTCTCTACGGAGCTTTAAGCGCTACAAATCCACTTTTCTCATCAATTTGATTGGACTATCCACAGGGTTGGCTTCCTGTCTTCTCATTTTACTTTGGATTCAACACGAACGCTCTGTTGACAGATTCAATGAAAATGACGACAGACTGTACCGAGTGATGGCACACTTCCAGCTTCCAGAAAAAAAGGTGACATGGGAATATACATCAGGTAGGATGGCTTCTTCGTTCAAGGAAGAATATCCGGAAGTGGTAAAAAGCACCCGAATCAACAACAAATTTTTTATTCCTAAGGGAATCGTCACGTATGGTGATGCGGCTCAGGAAGTTGTTGGACAGTTTGCGGACCCAAACATCTTTGATGTGCTCTCCTATGAGCTCACAATTGGAGATCCTGCTACAGCCATAAGAGATAAAAAGTCAGTCATCGTTTCAGAGGAGTTGGCTACCAAGCTGTTTTTAGTTCCTGAATTGGCCATTGGAAAGACCATCAGTTGGAACAGTTCACTTTTTGATAAGTCCTTTATCATCAACGGGGTATTCAAATCTCCCCCAAAAACAGCTACTCGCCAGTTTGAGTTGATGATCAATTATGAAAATCTAATTGAAGCAGATCAATGGGCTGACGATTGGAAGGGAGGATACGCAGAAACGCTGATTGAGCTAGCAGCAGGGACAGATGTGAAAGCCTTTGAAAAGAAAATTGCCAATCACTACGACGAAAAAATTGGTAATGAGAAGTTTACAGTTTTCCTGCAGAAATACTCGGATTGGTACTTAAATGGAGCTTTTGAAGATGGAAAGATGGTCGGCGGTCGCATGGCAAATGTGAAGCTATTCATCTACATCGCCTTCTTTATTGTGCTTATAGCAGCTATCAATTTCATTAACCTATCGACAGCACAAGCGTCCACAAAACTTAAGGAGATTGGAGTGAAAAAAGCCATGGGAAGCAGCAAGTCCAGTCTGGTTGTGCAGTTCTTGACAGAGTCTTTTTTAATGGTCGCTATTTCCATGCTTTTCGCTATCGGTTTGGTGTATCTGACACTCCCCATATTCAGTAAGATCATGGAATTAGACCTTGTCTTTCATATTCAAGATAACCTTTCTTGGATCCTGATTGGGGCCTTGTCTTTAGGACTCATTGCTGGAATTTATCCAGCGCTATACCTATCCTCATTTAGACCTGTTTCCATTATGAAAGGAAAGCTCCCTTCACTTGCGGGAGAGGCATGGATGAGAAAAGGGCTGGTGATCACTCAGTTCGCTCTTTCGGTCATCTTCATTGTGGGCATGACGGTCATAAAAAGCCAGCTAAGCTACATTCAAAATAAACCTCTAGGCTACAACAAAGAGAACCTTCTGACCTTCTCTGGAAAAGGATCTGAATACATCGATTCCAATATTTTCATCAACGAGCTCAGGCAAATTCCAGGAGTCGTCAATGCAACTGCGATGGCTGGCGAATTCCTTTGGGGGAACGACAGTCAAAGTGGGTTTACCTGGGGTGGTGACCCAAGCACAAGGAACCACCTATTCAAATCCCCCAAAATCGGATACAATACCATTGAAACACTAGAATTAGAAGTGGTAGCTGGTCGGTCATTTGCTCCAGCCTTTAACGATCATGATGAGCGGATAATCATCAATGAATCAGCGGTTGAATTCATGGGTCTTGAAAATCCAATTGGACACAAGTTACAATACGGCGATAATCTTTACATGGAAATAATCGGTGTAGTCAAAGACTTCCAATATGGGTCTATGCACCAAGCGATAGAGCCACTTATCTTCAGATTCCGTGAGCAGGGTAGACAGTATATGGTTCGGTTGCAACCTGGAAGTGAGCTTAAAGCGGTTGAAGCGATAGAGAAGAGCTATCAGCAATTTTATCCGCAGTATTCATTTGAGTCTTCATTTCTAGATCAAGATTATGAAGCCCTATACGCTTCCGAACAAAAGGTTGGTAGCCTCTCGAGCTATTTTGCATTTCTTGCCATCATTGTTTCTTCACTCGGGCTACTTGGCCTCATCACCTTCACCACAGAAAGGAGAATAAAAGAAATAGGCATTAGAAAGGTACTGGGATGCTCCGTTAGTAAGATTGTGTATATCCTTTCCTGGGATTTCACTAAGATGATACTGATTGCCATCGGTATCTCTATTCCCTTCAGCTATTATGGAGTAAATGAATGGCTCCAAAACTTTGCCTATCACATTGATATCTCCTGGTGGTACTTTGCTATTGGAGGACTCATTTCATTGACCATTGCATGGATGGTGATAGGCACCAAGACCTTTAGCGTTGCGACTTCTAATCCTGTCGACGCATTAAAGGATGAATAAACCTCGTCCATCTTCTTTTGCTACTCGCTTATTTAAGTGGTATTGTAATCCCCACTTGCAAGAACCCATTTTGGGGGATCTGGAGGAGCAGTTTGATCAAGACTATTCTCTTTACGGCCAAGCCAAAGCTCAAAGAAGATTCATATGGAATGTTATCAGGTTTTGTAGACCTGGTATCATCCGAAAACTGGAAGGAACTCGAAAACTCAACTACTACGGAATGCTCAAAAACTATTTCAAAATCACCTGGAGAAGTCTGTTTAGACAAAAGCTCTACTCTTCCATCAACATTGGAGGACTTGCCATAGGCATCAGCTCTTTCCTGTTGATCTCCATCTATGTCCAGCACGAAAAGTCATTTGACAGCTTCTACCCTAATTCAGAGAACATTTACAGGGTCTACCAGCGTCAACATGGAAATATTGCCTTAGGCACAGACCTCTTTGCGGTCACTCCAGCGGCCCTCGCACCTACTCTCATGAAAGATTATCCAGAAGTGGACTATGCAACTACGGTCAAACGCTACAATACCTTATTACTTGCCAAGAATGAGCCATTTGTGGAGGATGTACTATTTGGGGACGAGCAATTATTCAATGTATTTCAGCACGAATTTATTACTGGAGATCCTGCCACCGCACTCGCTACTAAGACCGGGGCAGTATTGACAGAGTCGATGGCAAAAAGGATGTTCGGGTACGAAAACCCACTGGGACAAAAAATTCTGTTTTGGAATGGCAAGGAAGCCTTTGTAACAGGCGTCATCAAAGATCTACCCTCCAATTCCAGTCTTAGTTTTTCATGTATCCTTAGTCTTCAGGCAAGTAGTTATTACCAGAGACAGAGGCCCAAGCAAAAGTGGAATGGCAACTCCTATCATACCTTCTTCATTCTGAAAGAAGGTAGTAATCCAAGAACATTCGAAACGAAGATTCAGGAAGTACTAGAGAAGTACTGGGCCGGTAAAAGAAAGAACACCTACTTCGTTTCGAAAATGACTGATTTCCACCTTCGAAATGATATCAATTCTGATTTTGGAATTAAAGGCAACCCAAAGCAGCTAGCACTATTCTCACTGGTTGCCATTTTAGTTCTCGTTCTTGCCTGCTTCAATTACATGAACCTGGCCATTGCTAGATCAGTGAAAAGAGCTAAAGAAGTGGGACTTAGAAAAGCAGTAGGGGCAGAAAAACAACAGATTATTTTCCAGTTTCTTGGCGAATCGATCTTCTTATCGCTTCTTTCTCTCCTACTCGGATTAGCACTCCTTTGGGCATTCACTCCCATTTTTAGCGAGCTAGTAGATCGCCAACTTAGTATTGAGATGATCTACCACTTAAACCTCATTCCCATCATGTTTGTGCTCGTCATAATGATTGGGATAGTAGCTGGCAGCTACCCTGCACTGTACATGTCTACGCTAGATCCAGTAGTAGTCTTCAAAGGAAAAGTAACTGGCAAATCTCGTGGTGCTCATCTTCAAAAGGGACTGATCGTTTTGCAGTATGCGGTTTCCATCGCCATGATTACTGTGAGCTTGGTAATTTATTTACAGATGGGGTTTATCAGCGAGAAAGACCTTGGCTTTCAGAAAGATCAAATCCTCACGATGGAGATGAGAAGTCCGGAGATGAGGGAAAATGTTGACGTCTTGAGGGAGATCTTTTTTGCCAATCCCACCACTTCAGAAGTATCCTTTAGTACTGACCTACCTACTGATATCAGATCCAGTACGTATTTGAAAAATGACCGAACTGGTGGAAATATCTATCGCTTGTTTGCCGACGAAAAATTTGCCGAGGTGTATGAATTGGAACTCCTGGCAGGGCGATTCATTGATGATAACATTGATACCGAAGAAAAGAGAAATTTCGTTCTCAATGAGACAGCCGCTAATGCATTGGGATATACCGCTGAGTCGGCAGTTGGTCAAGTCTTTGTGAACGAAGACGAGCCCAAGACCATCGTTGGAGTGGTCAAAGATTTTCACATGCACTCCATGCATATCCCTATCGCACCTCTTATGATCGGTGTTCGAGAGTACCGCTATTTTATCTCAATGAAGGTAAATCCAAAGAACATACCTCAGACGATAGAGTTTCTGGATCAAACGCTCAGTGAGTATTCCTCCTATCCTTTTGAGGCCACTTTCGTAGATGATCACTTTAATGATTTGTACAAGGATGATCTTCGCCAAGGTGAAATTTTTGGCTTTTTCACTGTGTTAGCCATTCTCATAGCCTGTCTTGGACTTTTCGGCCTTGCAGCATTCATGATCAATCAACGAACAAAGGAAATGGGAATCAGAAAAGTATTAGGAGCCACGATGAAAGACATAGTGGTTTCTTTTAGCCATAACTTCATGTCATTGGTTAGCATCGGGTTTTTGGTAGCTATCCCAGCAGCATGGTATCTATCCAGCAATTGGCTCGAAAGCTTTGCTTATCGAATTAAGGTAGAGTGGTGGATCTATGTGCTAGGAGGATTTGGTGCTTTGCTTCTGGCTTTCCTCACCATATCCTCGCAATCCATAAAAGCTTCTTTGGTTAATCCGGTGGAATCCCTTAGAGACGAGTAGCAGAGTTAGAGAAGATGATTTATTATACTTTATATAACAAATAAAAATTGTCTCCGTATCATTGTTATACAAAATATAACAAATAAGAGCAATGGGTAAAGAACATCTTGGTGAATTTGAAGAGCTCATCCTTCTTATGATCATTTTATTGAAGGAAGATGCCTACGGTCTGGCGATCAGACATGCGCTTAGAGATCATGCCAATCGCACAGTAACCATAGGAGCAGTGCATGGGACAGTAAACCGATTAGAAAAGAAAGGCTTTATAGAATCTTCACTGGGCGGTGGATCTGACTTAAGAGGTGGAAGGAGAAAAAGGCTGTTCAAAATCACCAACGCGGGACAAAGTATTTTAGAAAAAAGTAGGGACGAGAAAATGACCCTATGGAATAAAATACCAGAGCTGTCAGTTCAGAACATTTAAGGTCTGCATTTTGAAACGACAAGAAAATCCTCCAAAGCTTTCTGATTGGATTCTCAGCCGATCAGTTAAAGATGAACTTTACGAAGAAATTTCTGGTGATCTCTTTGAATACTACCAGGAACTGGGTGAAAAATCTTCGTGGAAAAGGGCTTTTTTCTTTTGGTTTCACTTCATCAATTTCCTACGCCCATTTGCTCTAAGAAAAATAGAAGGAACTCAAAAACTCAATAATTACGGTATGGTAAAAAATGACATGAAAACTTCGTGGCGCATCATCAAGCGCGAAAAGCTTTACAGCGCCATCAACATTTTAGGACTTTCTTCAGGGTTTGTCATCGCAATTCTGATCCTCTTTTATGTGCAGTTTGAGAACAGCTACGAGAACTATAATCAAAACGCTGATAAAGTCGTGAGGATCACCATGGACTACCTGGATGGTGAAACACTGGTTGACCAAGATTGCGAAACCTATCACGTGCTAGGACCTATGATCAAGGAGGAATTCCCAGAAGTAACTGATTTTGCTCGAGCCTACCGAATTGGTCTTGGCCTAAAAGTGGGTGATCAGGTGTTCAGCGAACCCACAGCATATGCAGTAGATCCCTCATTTCTGACCCTTTTTGATTACCCACTCTTGCAGGGTAATATCAAAACGGCGCTTCAAGAGCCAAGACAAATGGTTTTAACAGAATCCACCGCCATGAAGTTTTTTGGCACTACGGATGTGATTGGTGAAGTGGTGATGCTTAATGAAGAGAATAGCTTCAACGTGGTGGGAGTCGTGGAGGATAGTCCTGCAAACACGCATCTTAAATTCAATGTCTTGATTTCTTATGTTTCAATGAAGAAGACGTTTGAAAAGCGAGAAAGCCCTTGGAATCAAAATGACACCTTCACCTACCTTGAACTTGATCAGGCAGATAGTTACGGGCGTTTCAAAACCAACTTAGCTGCATTTTCGGATCGCTTGAGAGCAGAGGATCACATTCCCGACGAGCGAATCATCTCTCAGGAGATTGAAAGAATACATCTTCATTCAGACAAGTCTTATGAGGCTGAGCAAAATGGAAGCGCGACTATTGTTTTGTTTTTGCTAGGAGTAGCGCTTTCGGTCATCACCATTGCTGTGCTCAACTACATCAACTTGTCCACTGCAAAAGCACTTGATCGAGCTAGAGAAGCAGGCATTCGAAGAGTTATCGGCTCTTCGGTTGCTCAGCTTAGAGTTCGGTTCTTTTTAGAATCTGTGATGTTGAATGCATTTGCCGGAGTGATTTCTATACTGGTCATCTGGATAGCTTTTGAGCCTTACAAGGAACTAGCTGGCTTGCCAAAATCTCTGGATATTCTCTATGACTTGGAAACCTGGTTGATTCTTGGAGGACTGATGCTTACTAGTACAATTCTGTCAGGTATGTTTCCTGCCATCGTTCTTGGCTCCTTCAAACCATTGGAGGTCCTTAAAGGGAAATTCAGTCATTCCACTCGTGGAGTGGTGATGAGAAAAGCCCTGGTCACCATTCAGTTTGCCATCGCTATTTTTCTACTGATTCAGACCTTCACTGCAAACAGGCAGCTCACCTTTATGCTCAATAAAGATTTAGGGATGAATACTGAAAAGGTAGTTGTGATTCCTGCACCTCCTCCAGAAGCTCAAAAGCAGACTATCTCAGATTTCAAATCAAACTTATTGTCAAGAGCAGCTTTCACCAATGTGGGATTATCCAGCACCGTTCCAGGTCTATCCACCTCCACTATGGGTAGCTCAACGAACATAACCCTTGACGAAGAAACCAGGGACTTAAAGAACAACTTCTACTGGTACCACATCGATTCTAGTTTCTTCAAAACCATGGAAATGGAAATGGTGGCAGGAAATGACTTTTCTACCATTTCGAATTACGAACACCCGGTTATCATCAACGAAGAAGCGATTAGAATCTGGGGCATTCCAAACCCCGAAGATGTAATCAATAAAAAGACCTCTTTCTGGGGAAGGGAAAATACAATTGTAGGAGTAGTGAAGAATTTTCATCAACTAGGTGCCAAAAATGATCACATTGTCATGGGCTACCTTCCGTATGAAGATACTCGTTACGCTGATTACATATCGGTCCGATTAGGGGAAGGTCCTGTCCTAGAGCAGGTAGCCGAATTGGAAGAACTGTATGACCAACATTTCCCGAGTAATGCATTCGATTTCTTCTTTTTAGATCAAAACTTTGACAAGCAATATCGAGCAGACCAACAGTTTCAGCAGATCTTCAATGTATTGAGTGGCTTTGCAATTTTGATCACCTGCCTGGGTCTATTTGGATTGGCCTCTTTTACCGTGGCGAAGCGAACGAAAGAGATTGGCATTCGCAAAGTGCTAGGTGCAAGCATTTCTCAAATTGTTAGGCTTCTTTCAAAAGATTTCGTAGGACTAGTAGCTATTTCATCGTTTATTGCAATCCCGTTGACCTACCTGTTGGTGCAGAACTGGTTGGACCAATACTCCTTTAGGATTTCCGTTAGCCCTTGGTTGTTTGTTCTACCGACATTCTTTGTCCTTTTGGTTGCATTTGGTACGGTGTTCTCAAAGGCATTACAAGCCTCAAGAATAAATCCAGTTGAATCGCTCAGAGACGAGTGATTGAGCTCATAAATCAAGAAAGGCCCTTCTCGATATGCTGAAAAGGGCCTTTCTATTTTTTCCTTAGTTGGACAGTTCCCTAATGAAATCGGGTGTTTTAGGGTCACCATCAAAAAAGGATTGCTCCTTCCCCACACTTATTCCCCACTTATGAATCCACGAAATGCCCCAATCACCAAACTTGGTCACAGGCGTCTGATAAGCGGGATCGCTCACTGCCTCTTTTTGAGAAATAAAAGTGTAACCCAACTTCTCGTACCTTGTCAGTAGCTCATCAAGATACCTGGCATTTAGGAAGTTCGCATGGATCAAAAGCGTATGATTAATATTTCTATCGAACAAGTCAATGGATGCTTCCTCAAAGTAGATCAACTTCTGCTCCATGTAATCCAGGTAACTACTACCAATCTTTTCCATCGTCTCTTGATCCTTCTTTCGGTAAGCTCTTGAATAGGCAAGCGCAAAAAGATAGTCATCATCGTCCACCGTGACGATCGACTCTTGGTAGCCATTGTTCGCCAAGAAAGACAATAGCTCTTGGACTGATTCATCGTCATTTCCACTTCGGAGATAAGGGTGCCTGAAGAACTCGTATTCCTTTCCAAACTCGGTCACCAGATCCTTTACTACTTTCTCTCCATCAATAATGTCTTGGGCATATTCCTCAAATGATACGCGATGATAATTTTTGTGCGCGTAGGTATGATTCCCTAGATCCATCCCTGATTCTAACCACTTCTTCAAATAAGCAATCCTCGTAGAATCCAATTGATCATTGGGGTACAGCTTCCCTGCATTCACAAACCCTATGGCAGGTACTTCATGCTTTTCGAAAGCTTCGATTAATCCATTTGTAATCGCCCATTCGTGATCAACCTCCTTGACTCCATATTTTATAAGTGGCAAGTCATCCACCGATATGCAGATCTTTCGATTGACCTGTGAGAGTGCGTAAAATGAGCAAACGATCAGTAGTACGCTTAATAGCTGCTTCATGAAGCAAGTATAACTACATATATGTAGTAAATAATTTACTCTGCTCGTAAAGCTTCCACCGGATTCCCTAAGGAAGATTTCAAAGAATGGATGCTCACAGTGCCTAGTGCGATGACAAGGCAAATGATACCGGCAGCAACGTAAACCCACCAATCAATGTCAACACTGTATTCATAACCTTCGAGCCAACCATTCAGAAAGTAGGTCGCAACGGGCATGGCTATCACACAGGAAATGATCACAAGAACAGAGAAGTCTCTACTTAGCAAGTTCCATAAGCTGGCAACAGACGCGCCTAATACTTTACGTATACCAATCTCCTTGGTGCGTTGCTCCACTACAAAAGCGGAAAGTCCAAACAATCCAAGACAGCTAATAAGTATGGCTAGCACACTAAAGAGAATTGCCAAACTACCGATGCGCTCCTCGTTGCGGAACTTTAGTTGATAGGCCTGATCTATGAATTCATAATTGAAGGGATATCCTGGAATGACCTCCTCAAAAGTTTCTTCAATTCCCACCAAGGCTTCTACATAGCCGGCATTTTCATTCAGTCGCAAAAAAACAAAACTCAGCGGGGAAGTGGTTGCGAAAACCATCAACGGAGTTATTGGCTCAAAAGGAGATGCTTTGACCATGTCTTTGACAACCCCAATGATCTGAAAATCCTCTCCTCGCCCAAAGAAGTCTCTTGGAGCCTTGACCATCTTGCCAATGGGATCTTCAAGACCCATTTGCTGCACAGCAGATTCACTGACAATAATACTGGTCCTATATTCCTGATCTCTGGAAAAATCTCTTCCTGCTACTAACTCCCAACCGGTCGCTTTTCCGTACTCATGATTGACAATGATCGTGTTGAAGGTGATTGGGTACCTCTCATTTGTTTCCGGATCTCTAAATCCGTTATTGTTCCCAAGATCATTTGTTAAGGGGTAATTCGCAGATGCCATCTCTACGATGTGGCCTCTCTTCTTCAGTTCATCTCGCAGAATATCGTATTTTTCGTCCCACTGCTCGCTCCTCCCTCTCAGTGTGATCAAGTCCGCTTGATTGTAGCCGGTGGGTCTCGACTTGGCGTACGACAATTGATTGT
>CAYYNA010000022.1:2798-5842 GCA_964472815.1 uncultured Roseivirgaceae bacterium | reverse complement strand
AAGTCCGCTTGATTGTAGCCGGTGGGTCTCGACTTGGCGTACGACAATTGATTGTATACCGTAATAGTCCCGATGATTAGGGCAATTGAAATAGTAAACTGAAAAACCACCAATACCTGTCGGAACCTGGCACTCAAAGCGCCTTGCTTGATGCTTCCTCTGAGGGCAACTATCGGATTAAATGATGATAGGAAAAATGCAGGATAGGCTCCTGATACCAATGTAGAGGTGAAAATGAAAAGGGCGATTAAGATCCAGAAACTTGGACTAGCCCAAGGTATAACCATGTCTTTTCCAGAGATTTCGTTAAACCAGTCTAATGACAGAGCCACAATCAAAATGGACACAATCAATGCCGCAAATGAATACAGTAAAGACTCGGATAGAAACTGCTCAATCAACTGCGAACGGTAGGTACCAATGGACTTTCGAATTCCTATTTCCTTCAATCGGTTGTTGCATCTTGCGGTGTTAAGGTTGACGAAATTGATGAATGCTAGCAGAAGAACGAAGACACCAATAACGCCATAAATTCTTACGATCTGCAAATCGGTTCCTGTGATTTGGATACCGTCTTCAAAAGTTGAATTCAAATGCCAATCCTTCATTGGGTGCAACAAAAGATCTGTTACTCTTTCATCATCTGGTATGTTTTCGGTAAGTACATTCTTGATGATCTCACTCGCCTGATCAATCTGTATTCCTTCGTTCAGGACGGCATAGACTTTAGTATTCTGATTGCTCCATGTTTCAGGGTTATCTTGGTTATAGACAAGCTCCATGGGAATGATGTATTCCATCTCGTGAAATGTGGAGTTTTTTGGTAGATCACTGTAAACTCCCACCACAATTACTTCCCCTTCATTGTTAAGCTCTATGCTTTTTCCAATCGGATTTTCTTTCGGGAAAAGCGTCTCTGCTAATGATTTAGACAATAGGATTTCCAAAAGCGGATCATCACTAAATGCAGTTCCTGCGGTAACTTCCAGCGACAAAATATCAGTCACATCTTTGCTAAAGAAGTAACCCATTCGTTCCACCGCACGGTCTCCAACTTTCAGATACTGCTCTTGATTTCGATTGAACGTAGTAGCTACATTGGCAAACAAAGTAGGGTAGGTTTCCTCCAGGAATACACCCAGCTTACTTACTTGAGCAGCGCCGACATAGGTTTCGCCATCGTTGGTGGTCTTTCTCAGCACCTGGACAATCCTGTCGTAATTTTTGTGGTTCTGATCAAAGGAAAGTTCATCTTGAATCCAAAGAGCGATGAGAATAAAAAGCGACATCCCGATGGCTAACCCTCCAATGTTGATTCCAGAAAACTTTTTGTTTTTCAGCAAAATCCTGAAACTGATAAGAAAATTGTGCTTAATCATGGTTAAAAAAATTGAGTTTGACCTAAAGTATTTGAAGGCAAAAGGTCGCAGATAATTAAGGACCTGATACCAGTAATTGAGTCTTGCTTTACGTTTTGACTTTTTGTCAAGAAGATCATAGAATTTCTCATCCAGATCTCCCAAGACCTCCTCCGCCAATTCTTCTTTCAAAAAAAACAGCAGAAGTCTTTCAGCATTTTTGGGCGGTTCTTGCCTCACGCAAAAATGAAATTTAGCTTGCCTTCTGCAAAGGCTGGAAATTGATTCCAGAGAGACATTTTGAAATCACGAGAAGTCCTAAGCGCGGTGTGACCTTCCGCAGTGATCATGAAGATCCTCTTTCTTCTGCCACCTCGCTCTGCGGTAGCACCTCCCATCTCCGACTTAAGAAATCCCTTGTCCTGAAGTCTGCTCAAAGTGGAGTGTACCGCTCCGATAGAAACCGGACGCTGAGTTTGTGTTTCAAATTCCTCCGCTATTTTGAAAGCGTATGCTTCATCACCAAGAATCCCAACGATCAAAAGCATCGTCTCCTCAAAATCACCAATTTTTGTCTCCTTCATCTTTAACTTACTAAATTGTAGAACAAATATACGGAGCGATATTGAATTTGTTCTACTTTTTAGTAGGTAATCAATCAAATGTGCTTTTACGCTAGTTTAGAGCTAAATCTTCGCAAGTGAACAGTCTTCTCAAAATCTTCAAGTATTTAGCCTACTTTAATTTGCCCTTGGCTTTGGCGGCCATCTACTTGGTGTACGAACCCATTTTCACAAAAGACAGTGAGGCATTTGATAAGAACTTACCCACCGCATTAATTCTGGTAGGTTTTGCCATGAGTATTAGTTCGCTCAGAGATATTAAGAAAACAGATAAGATGAGTCGCTACATTATTGAAAGGCCCAAGGTTTTTAAAGTCTTCATCCTGATCACTATGCTACTGGCTGTGGGAACCTCCATTTGGGGTGGTGTCATGATGTTCAGCCCCGATGAATATTCTCTAGGTATAGGCTTCACATCATTTGGGGTGGGATATCTCGCACTGATAAAATCCATCATTGACCAAGCAAAAGATCTAACAGATCACTACCAATAACATATGAACACTTTCGCTGATTCATTGATGCATTACTATTCAGACCTAAAACCACCGAAGGGTCTCCCTAAAGAGGTTGAGGTAATGAATCCGTATCAAAATGAAAAAACCTTCGAAATAGCCTCCACCTTTTACCGCAAATATTATGGTGATAATCATGAACGAATCATATGTTTCGGCATCAACCCAGGAAGATTCGGAGCTGGGATAACTGGCGTCCCCTTTACAGATCCCATCAAGTTGGAAGAAGCCTGTGGAATCAAAAACTCGTTCGATAAAAAAGCCGAATTATCAACCCGATTTATTTACGAGATGATAGATGCATACGGCGGGCCAAAGAGATTTTATAGCAAATTCTATATTTCTGCCGTGTCGCCATTAGGCTACTTGAAAGACGGCATCAACCTCAATTACTACGACATAAAAGGACACAAAGAGCTTTTTGAAAAGTACGCATTGAATGAGATCAAAAAGCAATTCCCGCTGGGAATTTCGAGAAAAGTAGCTTTCAGCATCGGTAAAGGTCAGAACATCAAATTCCTGAATTGGCTCAATGAAAAGTACGACCT
>CAYYNA010000022.1:0-2698 GCA_964472815.1 uncultured Roseivirgaceae bacterium | reverse complement strand
GGGAAATAATTTACGGCCACATTAGGCTGATCAAAGCCAAAAAGCTGGAAGGGTGTACTGATGGATAGTACCGCATTTACCACAATAAATAATACAAACACCAGACCCACAATATTCCAGACTAGTAGTGACTTAGCTGCCATCCTCCCCTGCATAAAAATATAACCGACAAATGGAGCTATGATACCAATGAGAATATCAAAATTTCTTCCTTCGAAAGTCATCAACTCAGGTACCGCTCCAGCCAAGAATAACTGCAAAAGAACGATCTCTACTGGTATCCTAATCGTATGTAGAAAATAGCTATACTTTAAGTTTCTATTCTTTTCAGCCCATGCAACACGCCGACCAGTCAACCCATAAACCAGGACAAAAAAGGTGGGTAATAGAACGAATAGTGGACGAGGAGGAAAGCCATCTACTTGATAGAACCCTGCATTAGCGAGTACAGATTGGAGTATTCCGTAACCTACAATGATCGCCAGCAGTAATTTTGGTCGACTGTTCAGAAAATAGAAGAGTGCTACAGTTAAGACAGTGGTCAAAATGAACAGAATTTCGACCCATGTTGGAACATTAGAAATCATAGTTTGTAGTTGTTTGATCTTTGATTATAAGATCAAAACTAGAAGTGAGCTGCTGCCAATTTCTTGCCCTATGTCAAGAAAAAACAGGTTATTTAGAAAGAGTTTTGCGTATCCTACTCAAAGAAGAATCTTTCATTCCCAGGTACGAGGCGATGATTTTCAAGGGTACCTTTTGGATCACTTCTGGCCTATCGGCTAACAATTTTTGATAGCGCTCTTCTGCCGTCATGGTATGGAATGAAATCATCTGATCCTGAAGTGTAGCATAATTGAGTGTAAGCATCATCCGACCGGCTTCTCTGAATTCAGGAATTGTGTGAAAGCACGTCTGCAAACTCTCAAAGTCAATGGTCTGCACGTGGCACACAGTGACGGCCTGAAAGTACTCCCTAGATGGTTCCTTCTTAAAAAAAGAAAGGTAATCGTTCAATAATACGGGGGAAGTATAAATTCTTGTTGTGACTTCATTTCCTCCGACATCAATGATGTAGACCCGAATAATCCCTTCCTCTAAAAAGTAAGACTTCCTGCTGATCTGGCCAGGAGAGAGTAACAGTTCGCCTTTTTCTAAATGGCCGGATTCAAAAAATGCCTGAATTTCCTGGACTTTGGAAATTGGCATGTCAATTAAGCTTCGGATATAACCTTGAAAAACCATCAGTAAACAAGTTATGAATTGTTCCGAGAAAGTCACTTAAAGGAATATTTTACTGACAATTGTGAAACTTTATTAATTTCACTTCAGTATAATACTGACAATTGTATAATAAATGCGAGATATCAAATTAGGAAACTTCGAAGAGTTAGTGCTGCTATTGGTTGGGGGATTGTACGATCAGGCCTACTCAGTCAACATCGTGCAGGAGTATGAAAAACAGACCGGAAAAAAAATCAATGTAAGCGCAATTCACACGGTGCTGTACCGATTGGAAGAGAAAGGCTTCTTGGAATCCAAATTAAGTGAATCCACCTCGGCTCGGGGAGGAAAACGTAAGAGACTTTTCTACCTGACTCCTTACGCCTCTAGTGCCCTGGATGAGCTGGCTTCTCTACGAGAACGCTTGAGATTCAAAATTTCGAAGCAACAAATCAAACCTGCCTAAGTATGGCAAACAAAGGACTATACAATCCACCAAAGTTGGCAATCCGGCTCTTTAGATGGTACTGCAGACCAGACCGTTTGGAAGAACTGGAAGGAGATCTGGAGGAATTTTTCTACCTGCGAAAAGATCAAGGAGAGCCGTTATGGAAAGCCCAGCTTTTTTTCTGGTGGAATGTACTTCGCTGCTACCGAACGTACTCAAAATCAAAAACTCAAAACTCAATGACTTTTTATCCACTATTCA
This sequence comes from uncultured Roseivirgaceae bacterium, assembly GCA_964472815.1. Taxonomy (GTDB): domain Bacteria; phylum Bacteroidota; class Bacteroidia; order Cytophagales; family Cyclobacteriaceae; genus Ekhidna. The sequence continues at coordinate 765 of CAYYNA010000022.1, read as the reverse complement.
AATCCTACTTTAAGCTGGCACTACGTCATAGCTGGAAAAACAAATGGTCGGTATTAATTAACGTACTTGGCCTAGGAGTGGCACTAAGCATGTGCATTTTCGTTTACTCCATCTACGCGTTCAATCATGAATTTGACACCTTTTATGAAAATGTAGATGATGTGTATAGAGTGCACGCAAAAACCTTTGAAAATGGTGCGGAAAGACTAAATGAGCTTAGCCCGGGTCCCCTGGATTATGTGCTCAGAAATGAAATCACTGGTATCTCAGGTGTGGCTAGCCTTAGGCATGAGGGTGGCACAATTCACATAAATAATGATTTCTTTCAATCGCCAATTGGAGTAGTCTCGTCGGACTTTTTCCAATTATTTAAAACGCCACTTTGGTATGGCTCATACGCTGATTTTGAGAATCAGCCTTCGATATACTTATCAAGAGATGCAGCAAAGCGCTACTTTGGCGATGAGGTTGCCTTAGGCGAAAAACTCGAACTTTTCCTTTCCACAAACAAGGTTGAATTAATTGTGGCTGGCGTCTTAGAGGATGTGCCATCAAATGTGAGTTTTGATTTCCCTGTCTTCATAAGTGAAAAGACTTTCATAAATGCCACCAAGAAGGACAAAAATGACTGGGACAGTAAATACTACATGGCCCATTATATCAAAACAGATGAGGCTAACCTCAGCTCGATAGAGGAACGTCTGGATGAGTATTTACCTCAACAGAATGAAAGTCGGAAGGAAATGAAATTCACTTCTTTCGAGC
>CAYYNA010000021.1:26028-27449 GCA_964472815.1 uncultured Roseivirgaceae bacterium | reverse complement strand
ATGCTGACCATGAGCAAAACTGCTCTACGTCCACTGTAAGAGTTGTCGGTTCAAGCCAGGCGAGTCTTTGGGCATCTATATCTGCGGGAATTAATGCCTTGTGGGGACCTTTACATGGAGGAGCCAACCAGGCAGTAATTGAGATGCTGGAAGGCATCAAGACTGACGGTGGCGATACCAAGAAGTGGATGGCGAAAGCAAAAGACAAAGATGATCCATTCCGTCTAATGGGCTTTGGTCACCGAGTTTACAAAAACTTTGACCCAAGGGCACGAATCATAAAGAAGGCAGCTGATGATGTCTTGAATCAACTGGGTGTTTCCGATCCGGTATTAGACATTGCAAAAGGGCTAGAAGAAGAAGCGCTTAGAGATGACTACTTCGTGGAAAGAAAGCTTTACCCGAATGTGGACTTTTACTCTGGTATCATTTATAGAGCATTAGGAATCCCGACAGACATGTTTACGGTGATGTTTGCTCTTGGTAGATTACCTGGATGGATTGCTCAGTGGAAAGAAATGAGAGAAACAGGAGAGCCAATTGGCCGACCAAGACAAGTCTACGTCGGTGAGAACGAAAGAGATTACGCCGATATAAGTAAAAGATAATTCGACACAGATCAGTGGATATTGAGCCTCGAAAATTTCGAGGCTTTTTTTATCCTTCTGGTGCACTTTCAACAATGGTCTCCTTGACGCCACTGACCTGACTATAGATGATTTTCCAACCTTCAGGAAACCTTGAAAAGGTAAGTGATTGGTAGTATTCAGTAATAAAAACTTGACCGCCTACATCTGTTCCTGAAAACTTGCAACTTGCACTCACTACCGCGGACCCATTTCCATAGTTGTGCACCTTATCAATGGTAAACGTGAAATTCTCATATTGATCCCCATAATCACGTACGTACGATAATTCCGCATCTTTGGTAAAGACAGAGCCTTCATCATCTACAAGATTAAATTTCGGGTGATACAAGTCATCGACTAACACAGTATCCTTGTTGGGGTAGCCCTCTTTCCAAAGTCTATTGGTCAGACTTGTGACTTCATCTACAACTACTTGAGAATCCTCACTTGTAAATGTATTTGGGGGTGTGCTAGCTTGTTCAGTAGAGTTGTCAGAGCAGCTTATAAAGGACATTGCTATCAAAGCAACTACTAGTATTCTTTTCATAATGGTTAGTACTTTCGACTAAAGATTTCCGTATAAATTATTGCCTTTTTGGCTTCATCCAGATCAAATCCATCCATCAGTTCTTGTGCATAGGATGTGCTCTTTCCTTCTGACAAGTTTTCTTTCAATAAACTAGATCCCTTGAATTTATCTGCAGCTTCGAACTTGAGATCAGCGCCCTCCGCCATTTTGATTGACTCTTCATACACTCTCTTGCTCTCGTCATCGGCGAACGTTCTTCGCTC
>CAYYNA010000021.1:24796-25928 GCA_964472815.1 uncultured Roseivirgaceae bacterium | reverse complement strand
TTCTTTTCAATTGCCTCTACCACTTCTTGGCTTCCTCCATATCCAGTGAGCAAAAAGCAAGGTAAGTCAGGTCTTAGCTCTTTGATTTTGGTGATTAACTCAATTCCATTCATTTCAGGCATACGTACATCACTAACTACCGACGATATTCTAGAATTCTCCTCGATAAGGCGGAGTGCTTCCATTCCTGAATTCGCATTTACGATATTGAATTGGTTCTTGAAATTAAATTCGAAAAGTGTGATGTTGAAATAATCATCATCTACATACAGTATGGTAGGATTGTTTAAGCTCATTGCCTACTATTACCTTTTTATGTGGTTAGTGAGTTGGTTGACAGACCTAAGTTATCTAGAACAGTTGATAATTAAGAATTTAACTAAAAACTTGCTCGAAGGTTAGGGCTTATTTATCTAAAAACTAAAAGCCAAATCAAATCACTATGCGTCACATATACTAGTGATGCCCCTGATTTTCTTACAGGTTTCGATAAAATTAATTTCCAGTCGCATGAATCAGGTCTGAGAGCAAATAATGACGATTTCTTTCTGTCAGGCAAATAATTAAGGTCTGCTAAAATCAAAAATTGATACCTATTCTTCTATTTTTGTCAGCTTCGCAAAATTCTTCGAGATTCATAGATGCAGTTAACCAAACTTGAGATTAAGGGCTTCAAAAGCTTTGCCGATCGTGTGGTAATAAACTTTGACGAGGGTATTACTGGTATTGTTGGGCCAAATGGTTGCGGCAAATCAAATGTGGTGGATTCGATTAGGTGGGTTCTAGGAGAGCAAAAGTCCAGAGTGCTCCGATCGGACAAAATGGAAAATGTCATATTTAATGGCACCAAAGCGCGAAAACAAACCCAGCTGGCAGAAGTATCTCTTACTTTCAATAACACCAAAAACCTCATTCCTACAGAGTACTCGCAAGTCACGATCACAAGACGATACTATAGGTCTGGTGAAAGTGAATACCTTCTCAATGGTGTTACATGTAGACTCAAAGACATCACGAATCTATTTCTCGATACAGGGATCGCCTCTAACAGCTACGCGATCATTGAATTGAAAATGGTGGATGATTTGCTTAACGACAAGGATAACTCTAGAAGGGCCTTGTTCGAAGAAGC
>CAYYNA010000021.1:19321-24696 GCA_964472815.1 uncultured Roseivirgaceae bacterium | reverse complement strand
CAGGCTAAATCCGACCTTATCTTGAAAGAGAAACTATTATCCTCAAGACAAAAAACACTGAATGAACATGTTAGCAAAATTCGGCAGTACGAGAGTGACAAGAAGATAAAAAACGAACGGCAAAAGTTTCTACAAGACAAAATAGAAACGCTGAAGGAGCAAATAAGCCAAGACAAGCAAAGCTCTGAGAGGTCAGCAGTGTCCCTTGATGGTCTAAAATCTGAAGCCCAAAGCATGAATTCTGAGGTAGCCACTATGCTTACCACTTTAGATAAGTACAAAGAGGAATATGAAAATCAGAAAGCACTGACAAGCGAGTCTCAAAGTAGGCTGAGCGCTTTGGATGAGCAATTTTCGGAACAGAAGGACAAGCAATTCCAGTTGTCAAAAGAGATTGAAATCAAGGACATTCAGCTTAGCTCGTTGGCGTCAGAATTATCCAAATCGAGCGAAGATTCCACAAGCCACAGTGCCAACCTTGAAGAATTTCAGCAAAAGCTCAATGAAATCGCCTCTGAAAAAAGTGAAAAGCAAGAGGAATATGATGCACTTGAAGAAGCACAGAATCAGCTGAACGTCCGAATTGAAGAAACTGAGCATCAACTCGTTGTTGCTCAAGAATCCATCACGGTCATCAACCGTAACATTGATGCCAAGCAAAATGAATTCAACCTCACCAAGTCTCTGGTAGACAACTTGGAAGGCTTTCCTGAGGCGATTAAATTTCTCAAAAAGAACGAGCAGTGGAAGAATGCCCCTCTCCTTTCTGACATCATTAGCTGCTCAGAAGAATATCGGGTAGCAATTGAGAACTTTTTGGAGCCTTACATGAACTACTACGTCGTAGAGAATCAGCAGCAGGCGCTAAATGCCATCATTCTCTTAACAGACGCTTCGAGAGGAAAAGCCAATTTCTTCATTTTGGAGAAGCTTACTTCCTTCAAAGCGATCGACGGCAAGGGACCCGAAAAGTCGACTCCAGCACTGCAAGTCATAGATTATGACTCGAAATACAAGTCGCTAATCAACTTCCTACTCGGAGATGTCTTTCTCTCAGACGAGCCTGAAAGAACCACAGGAACCGACAGCTTCGTGCTCTTAGACAGTAGGGGTAGTATCATCCACCGTCAGTTTAGTATTTCTGGTGGATCGGTTGGGTTGTTCGAAGGTAAGCGCATCGGACGAGCTAAGAACCTCGAAAAGCTTGAGAAGGAGATAAAAGACTTATCAAAGGATCAGTCGAAAGCTGAGGGTGAAATTCGTCAGTTCAAAGAGCTGCTGAATGAGCTTAAGCAAGCTTCTAAAGCAAATCAGCTAGAGGACCTGAGAGATCAGCTCGCACGGATAAATGAGATGTACGTTTCAGTCGAGACGAGACAAGAGCAGTTCTCCGAACTATTGGCTACAAACAAAAATCGCCGCGAAGACATCAAACAGCAAATAGAGCTACTTCAAGGTGACTTAGAAAAACTTAAACCCCAGGTGGATCAAGAAGCTGGTAGCCTTCAAGAACTAGAAATGCAATTACTTGCCAAGAAGGAAGAAGCAAGCGGACTTCAAAGCGAGCTAGATGAAAAATCAACCAGATTCAATGAGTACAATGTACTATTCCACCAAAAGAAGAACAGGTTAGATAGTGTTCTTCAAGAGATTTCATTTAAGGAGGAGTCTTATCAAAATTCTCTAAGCAGAATTGAAAGAAATAACGAAGAGCTCAGTGCCACTTCAAGTAACCTGAATGAATTAGTAAAGAAAAGCACTGAAAGCGACGATGATCTTGTAGAGATGTATGAAGAAAAGGAGTCGCTAGAATCTGGGGTGAATGAAGCAGAGAAAGAGTACTATGAAGCCAGGGGACTCATAGATGACGAAGAGAAGAATTTGCGGGAAACACAAAGGCAGAAAGAGGGAATAGATCATGCCCTCATGGAATGGCAGAACAAACTGAATGACGCAAAAATCGGTCTGAATTCAATCAAAGATCGCTTGTCTGTGGAGTTCAACATTGACCTCTCCAAGATTGCCGATGAAGATGTCTCTGACTACAAAAAATTTAGTGAAGATGAACTTAGATCCAAAGTTGATAGGTTCAGAAATCGTATAGATAATATGGGTCCAATCAACCCCATGGCAATGGAGGCTTTCGAGGAGATCCAAGAAAGACATACTTTCATCACGGACCAAAAGGAAGACTTACTTAAAGCAAAGGAATCCCTACTCACCACGATTGGAGAAATCGATGAGGTTGCGAAAGAAACCTTTATGGAAGCATTCCAGGAAATCAAGGAGAACTTCATCCGAGTGTTCCGTACACTGTTTACAGAAGAAGACGATTGCGACCTCATTTTGACCAATCCTGAGCAACCACTTGAAAGCTCCATAGATATTATCGCCAAGCCGAAAGGAAAGCGGCCACTGACAATTAATCAATTATCTGGTGGTGAGAAGACGCTGACAGCCACTTCTCTCCTCTTTTCAATTTACCTCATCAAACCTGCGCCTTTCTGCATCTTTGACGAGGTGGATGCCCCACTTGATGATGCTAACATTGATAAGTTCAACGAGATCATCAGAAAATTCTCGCAGGAATCACAGTTCATTATTGTGACGCATAATAAGCGTACCATGGCCAGTACAGATATCATCTATGGTGTAACTATGCAGGAGCAAGGTGTTTCTAAGGTGGTTCCCGTTGACTTGCGCGAATTAGCTTAGCGCCGACCTTACCTGATCCTTTAAAACTGGTAGAAGATCCGACTCAAACCACAAGTTTTTCTTGAGCCATATACGATTTCTAGGAGAAGGGTGCGGTATGGGAATAAGCTCTGGTATGTATTCTTCAAATGACCTTACGGTATCTGTCAGCGTTCGCTTTCTGCGCTCCTTCAGATATTCGGCTTGGGCGTACTGTCCAATAATGACTGTAAGTTTTACATCAGTTAGGCCTTTCATTAATTTGTCATGCCACGCTTCCGCACATTCAGGTCTTGGAGGCAAATCACCAGATTTTCCTTTCCCAGGATAGCAGAATCCCATTGGAACTAAAGATATCTTCTCTGGATCATAAAAAACTTCGTCTGATACTCCAAGCCACTGCCTGAGCAGTTCACCGCTTTTGTCATCCCAGGGAATTCCAGATTCATGCACCTTTCTACCGGGTGCCTGTCCGATAATTAAAACCTTGGCCTTTCTGGAGGCTGATAATACCGGTCTAGGGTTGTGTGGAAGTAGCTCCTTGCAGATCGTGCACTGACGAATTTCTTTTAGAAGCTCCTCCAAGGTCTAAGCTCTCCCCAGCGAATAGAGCATTCGCCCGTGTGATATTAGCGCTGATCGGAAGGTGGGATATGCCTTGTAAGGAACATTGAATTCTTCAGCTGTCTGCCTAACAATCTTTGCTATTTTTCGATAATGAACGTGACAGACATTCGGGAATAGATGATGCTCGATCTGATAATTGAGTCCACCAACGTACCATGATAACAATTTATTTTTCTGCGCAAAGTTGCAGGTAGTCTTCAGCTGGTGAACAGCCCAGTTTTCTTCTACCGTATCAGATTTACTTGAATCTTCAAAAGAATTTTCTTCCATCACATGGGCAGGTTGGAAGATAATTCCTAGCGTAAATCCTGCAACATAGTGCATCAATAAGAAGCCGAGCACAATGTGATACCAAGGCAATGAGGTGAAAAGCAATGGCAAAGCCAGAATGTAGGAGTAGTAGAAAATCTTGGTCAGAATTAACCACACCCAAGCCCTAGTAATACTTTTTGTCTGCTTCTTCAACAAACCGTCTTTGGTGTACTCAGCTAGCTGTATTATATCTTTCACTACGATCCAGCTCATGGTCATTAATCCGTAAAGCAACCAGGCGTAAATGAATTGCCACTTATGATGCTTTTTGATTTCTGAATAGGGGTTGAACCTTAATACGCCTCCCTTTGGGGAAATATCTTCGTCCATACCCGCAACATTGGTGTAAGTATGGTGCTTAACATTGTGTTGTATTTTCCAATTGGTAGCATTTCCACCTAATAGGTTTAGGGAATATCCGACTAAGGTATTGACCCATTTTTTGCTGGAATAAGCACCATGATTTGCATCATGCATTACGGACAGACCAATACCAGCTTTACCTAGCCCCATCAAAAAAGCCATAATGTAAAAGACCCAAACGCTCTGCACCACTCCGAAAAGAAACATGAAGTAAGGTGTCAGGTAAAGCACGAACATAAACAGCGTCTTAAAGACCATTTCGGCGTTAGCATATCTGCCAACTTTGCTGTTCTTGATGTATTCGTTGACTCGCTTGTTTAGGGTTTTGTTGAACTCTTCGTGAAGGTTATTCTTAAATCGGATGACCTTTCGGTTCAGGGCTAATGCTGACATACTTTATTTATATGATTCAAAGGTACACAAGAAACCACGGATATCGATAATAGTTCTAGACGAGGGGCTTTTAAACTTATCTATCCAGCCAGCCTTTGAAGTCACCAACGCGCTCACGAGCCACAATGATTTGTTCTTCATCATAGTGGTCCATTACGATCTCAAGCCTTGAATTGGTAAACGCAATCATATCCTTTATGTATGAAAGGTTCACTATGAATTTCCTCGAGATTCGGAAGAACTGCTTCTTGTTTAGTAAGTCCTCCACTCTGTCCAGGGAATAGTCAACCAAGAACTTTTTCCCAGTTGATGAGAAAAGATACGTTCCTTTATCCTGGCTATAAACCAACTGTACATCTTTTGTCTCGACCGTCTTCAAGTGCTCCCCTACCTTCACCACAAAGCGTTCTTTGCCTTCGGGGTTCAGTGATTTCACCAGGTTATCTATATTTTGAGCTGGGGCCTCTTGATTCTGAGAATTACCTTTTTCAAACTTAACTATCGCATTTTGGAGCTCCGCAGGATCAAGTGGTTTTAGCAGATAGTCGATGCTGTTATGCTTGAATGCCTTCAGGGCAAATTCATCATATGCTGTCGTGAAAATGATTGGAGCGGTTAACGAGATCTGATCAAAAATATCGAAGGAATTACCATCCGCCAGTTGGATATCCATAAAGAGCAAATCAAACTTAAGGGCTGGAAGTGATATCGTAGCAGACTCGATTGAATCAAACTTGGCTACATATTCGTAATCCGGCCTGAAAGACTCAATTAGTTCCCTCAATCTCTTAGCCGCTATTTGCTCATCCTCAATTATTATGTATTTCATGCTGCCTTCAAATGTAAAATAGGTAGCTCTACTACGAAGCTTGTTCCATCATTTTTAATGACAACCTTTTTATCAGACAGGTATTGATATCGCTCTTTGAGATTATTCAGCCCAATCCCAGTGCTATCTTTCGAAAGTTTCTCTTTGATGTTGTTAG
>CAYYNA010000021.1:4914-19221 GCA_964472815.1 uncultured Roseivirgaceae bacterium | reverse complement strand
ACCTGCGACAGCTTTCTGATAAACTGGACTGCTTTATCTTGATCTTCATAGACCAATGAACTCAAAGCATTTAAGGAGTTAAAGAGGAAATGTGGATTGACTTGATTCTTTAAACTTTGAAATTGCGTGAATACCTGCTCCGTTCGCAGCTTCTCATTATCTATAGAAGCTTGCCTCCAAGAAAATAGAAAGCCTCGCCCATGCATAATGACATTAATACCTAGTGTGATGTAAATGGTCATCTTCAAAGAAGCTTGGTTTATTTCTTGGATTGCTTCCAAAAATGATTTCTTAACAAGCAGGAGATCAATCAGAATATCCATAATGCTCACAACCAAGATGGTGTAGGTGACTACTGCTACAACACTTACGATCAAACGCTTGACCGGAAAATCAATCCATGGAAATAATTTATCTAGACCTCTGATTAAGTACTCACTTCCTTTCCATAAAGCAACCCAAAAGAATCCATTAACACTGAAATTCAATGCAATAAGGCTAAACCCAGTACCAAAAATATCTCCGCCCCAAATGAGAAGGTTAACAGTTCCACCGAATGCAAAGATTAGTAGCACTTGCAAGAGCTCCTTTTTTACGCTCAACTTCTTTACCTCAACACTCATAATTCAATTACTATTTTGGTGGAATCTTGTATCTCAAACTTGCATTCCTCAAAACTGGGTGGCCCAAATCTGCCTTTTGCATTATTAGAAAAAGCATAAGGCTCAGTGGGAATGCCTAGGAAATTTGCATCCAGCTCACCATTATCATTCTCATCATGATAGATAGAAACTGCATATTCCCCTTTATCTATTCCATCAAAAACGTACTCAACCGTGTGCCCCTCAATCGATACGTTCCCCCAGTTAACAGCATTTTTCAGAAAATCATGTTCCGCGTTATACACCCCTAGTTTAAGTGTACCTTTCACATCTTTGATATTCTGAACTTTGACCACCAATTGGAAGGATTCATCTTGAGAAAATGAACTTTGGAAGAGAGTAATCATAAGGACAAATGCCACCTGTTTCATAGCTTTTTTATTTGATGTTCAAAGCTTGCTCAAGATTCGATTGAACGCACAAAATAATTACTGAATTGCATATAAATCAGGATGAATTGTAATCGTCTCTCCAAAAACAGCCCCTAGGCGCGTTATCTGAATGTTAATATTTTCAAATTTGTTATGCATGCAGAGTATTTTTCGTATATTTGTTATGCATGCAGAGTATTTTAACAATTAAGATCAAGAAATAAATGGAAGCAGTTTTAGAAAAAACCTCACTAAAAGGCGGTGAATTCCTAGTAAAAGAATCAGAAGCGGGCGAAGTATTTATCCCCGAAGAATTCACCGAGGAACAACGAATGATGGCAGCTGCCACTCAGGACTTTATCGATCATGAAATCAACCCCATAACAGAGCGGATTGAGAAAATGGAAGAAGGAGTAATGCCTGGGCTTATGACTAAAGCAGGTGAGCTTGGTCTATTAGGTGTAAATGTTCCTGAAGAGTACGGAGGTCTAGGAATGAGCTTCAACACAGGAATGCTGATGGCAGATATTTTAGGTGCTGCTGGAAGTTTTTCTACCGCCTATGGCGCGCATACGGGTATTGGAACCCTACCGATCGTCTATTATGGAAACGAGGAGCAAAAAGCTAAATACTTGCCAAAGCTGGCATCAGGTGAATGGAAGGCTTGCTACTGTTTGACAGAACCAGATGCGGGATCAGATGCTAATTCTGGGAAAACAAAAGCTGTACTGTCTGAAGATGGAAAGCACTATGTTATCACGGGACAAAAGATGTGGATCTCCAATGCTGGCTTTGCTGATCTACTCATCATCTTCGCAAAAATTGATGACGATAAAAAGCTAACTGCTTTCATAGCAGAAAGATCATGGGATGGTATCACTATGAACGATGAAGAAGTGAAATTGGGAATCAAGGGCTCTTCCACCCGACAGGTTTTCTTCAATGACCTGCACGTACCCGTGGAAAACATGCTTTCTGAAAGAGAAAACGGGTTTAAAATTGCTGTTAATGTTCTTAATGTTGGTCGTATCAAGCTGGGTGCAGGAGTAATCAATGGCTGCAAAATGGTTGCTACTCAGTCTACCCAATACGCGAATGAAAGAAAGCAATTTGGCGTTTCCATTTCCACTTTTGGGGCTATCAAGCAAAAGCTTTCAAATATGGCTGCTAGGACTTACGCACTAGAAGCAGCTTCTTACAGAGCTGGTCAAAATATTGAAGATAATATCGCGAAACTTGAAGGAGATGGCTTATCTCCTACTGAGGCAAAGCTGAAAGGTGTTGAGCAATACGCCATTGAGTGCGCCATCATTAAGATTCTGGGATCAGAAGTGCTTGATTACTGTGTGGATGAAGGAGTACAAGTATACGGAGGTATGGGCTTCTCAGAGGATGCTCCTATGGCCAGAGCATACAGAGATTCTAGAATTGCTCGTATCTATGAGGGAACAAATGAAATCAATCGTATGCTTTTGGTAGGCATGCTGTTCAAGAAAGCCATGAAAGGCGAGATTGACTTAATGGGCCCTGCTCTTGCTGTTGGAAAAGAGCTTACCGGTGTACCATCATTTGAAACACCAGATCTTTCTGCTCCTTTGGCGAAAGAGAAAGAGGTGATCAAAAACCTGAAGAAATCGATTTTGATGGCAGCCGGAAAAGCAGCGGAAAAATTTGGACCTAATCTTGATCACGAGCAGGAAGTGCTAATGCTTTTAGCTGACATGGTCATTGAACTGTATGCTGCAGAATCAGCTATTCTAAGAACGGAGAAACTGATGGACCTACAAGGAGAAGCAGGTGCTAAATTATACATAGATATGACTCGCCTCTATTTATCTGAAGCAGTCACCAAAATCAAAAATGCCGGTGATGAAGCTGTTGCTTGTTTCGCTGAAGGAGATGAATTGAGAGTGATGCTCATGGGTATGAAGAGGTTTACGAAAATAGATCCGGTAAATACCAAGGAGCTGAGACAATCCATAGCTGATGTAATGATTCAGGAAAATAAGTTTCCGTATTCGTTATACAACTAACTAATAGTTCAAACATATTACTGAGAAAACCGATCTTATGATCGGTTTTTTTCGTTTAGGGGTTTGTTTTAGTACACATTCGAAATAGCTTTGTTATATAGCAAGCTAGTGAAGAGTAGATGGCAGAATTCAAGAAAAAACTTACCACCAAGGAAAAAGCCCTTCAACTTAATCTTGACGAAAAGATCTACGGAACAGTAGCGGAAATCGGAGGAGGTCAGGAAGTAGCTGCGTATTTTTTTAGAGCTGGAGCCTCGTCTGGAACTATCGCTAAGACCATGTCGGCATACGACATGACTTTTAGTGACGCGATCTACGGCAAATGCGCAAGGTACGTCTCTAAGGAGAAGCTGATGAGAATGCTTGACCGAGAGTACTCACTACTAGATCAGCGACTAACCCACCGTGCCAAGCGAACCACATTTTTTGCTTACTCCAATACCGTAGAAGTAATCAATTACAGCCGAAGCAATGTAGGCCATGGATGGATGGGCATCCGCTTTCAAAAGCACCCTGGCACTGAGCCAAATGAATGCATCATTCATGTTAAGTTGAAAGACTCGGATGCCGAATGGCAACAGCAGGTCCTTGGCATGGTTGGAGTCAATTTGATTCACGCCTGCTACTACTACAGCAAGCCCGAAGAAATCATTGATTCGCTGAGAGACAATATCCGGCATGACCGACTTGAAATAGATATTTTCCAGATTTCTGGTCCGGACTTCCACCACGTGGATAATAGGCTCATGACGCTGAAGCTGGTAAAAACGGGCCTTACAAAGGTTGCGATGTTTGGTCCAGACAAGAGCGTTATTCTTCCCTCTGAAATAATTTACAGAAAAAATGCCATTGTACTGAGAGGAAGGTTCAGACCGGTCACGCATGTTAATGTGGACATGATGATTACTGGAATGAGGGCTTTTAAGAAAGAGGTAGGTGATGCCAAAGACATAGTTCCTGTCGTTGAAATAACACTCAAAGATCTCACTATGGGTGGAGTTGGTGGCGAGCTTGATGAGCAGGATTACTTGGATCGAGTAGACCTCCTTTGTTCTTTGGGTCAAAATGTAATGATCTCCAATTATCAAGAGCATTACAAACTTGCAGGCTACCTATCGCAGTACATCAAAGACAAGACGCTTGGAATCATCATCGGAATGAACAACTTAGCTCAGATCTTTGAAGAAAAGTACTATCAAAATCTGGATGGTGGCATCTTGGAATCTTTTGCCAGGCTTTTCGGTAGTAACGTTAAGCTGTTTGTCTATCCAATTTTGGATGCCAATGGTGAAGTAAAGCAAGGAAATGACTTCATGCCAGAACGACATCTACTGAGTCTATTCTACTATTTCATCGAGAATCAGAAAATCCTGAGTATTCCAGACGCGAAGGTGGAAAACCTTCATATCATATCAGACAGAATTTTGAGCATGATTCAAAATGGCGAAGAAGGCTGGGAAGCATTTGTTCCCAATCGAGTCTCAGATGCCATCAAAGCAAACCACTTATTCAATTTCCCATACGAAGTGGAAATTGATAATGAAGATTTGGTTTAGCATTCAGAAAAAACCGCGCGGTTCCCTCCTTTTGCTATATTTGGCGACTTAATCAATGACCGAAATCATATTCTATGGCATCAAGAGGTAACTTTTCCAGCAAACTTGGTTTTATTCTAGCAGCAGCCGGATCGGCTGTAGGACTTGGAAACATTTGGAAATTTCCTTTTGAAGTAGCCGATGGCGGAGGTGCAGCTTTCGTATTGATCTACCTGGCTTTTGCCTTTATTTTATGTTTTCCAGTGATGGTTACTGAAATCGCAATCGGACGAAAGACGCAAAAAAATCCGGTTGGAGCCTATGCAGCTCTGGGATTTAAGAACTGGAAGCTCTTAGGAATCTTAGGAATCATTAGCGGTGTGCTAATCCTATCCTTTTACAATGTGGTTGCTGGATGGGCTTTTGGCTACTTCCTCGAAATGATTCAAGGAAATTTCGAGATTGGTAATCAGTTTGGCACTTATGTTACCAAAGTCTGGAAGGTGGGCTTTTACGGTTTGCTTTTCATGGGTGTCACAGCATTCACAGTATCCAAAGGTATTTCAGGAGGAATTGAGAAAGCGGCAAAATTTCTTATGCCTTCCCTCCTTATTATGATCATCGGGCTTACAATCTATGCAATGAGCCTTCCGAATGCCGCTGCAGGAATCTCCTACTACTTGGTGCCAGAGTTTTCTGAGGTTACGTTCGAGGTTGTTTATAATGCATTGGGACAAGCATTTTTTTCCCTTTCACTAGGTATGGGAGCGCTAATCACCTACGGGAGCTATGTCTCTAAGAACGACAACATTGTCAACTCTGCTGCTTGGATCACCGTGACAGACGTTGGAATTGCATTTCTAGCTGGCTTAATGATGTTCCCATTTGTGTCTTATCTAACAGATGGAACAATGGAGAACTTCTCGGGAGGTCCTGGTTTGATTTTCGCGACGCTTCCAGGAGTTTTTGCTTCTCTTGGATCAACATTAGGAATCATCGTTGGTGCTACCTTCTTCCTCCTACTATCTTTTGCAGCACTTACATCCACTGTTTCTTTACTGGAGGTGCCTGTCACTTATGTCGTAGATGAATTTAAAATGCAGAGAAAACGAGCGGTGTGGACAGTAGCAACCTTTATTTTCCTTTTGGGTTTACCTTCACTTCTTTCCAATGGCTATTCGGAATTCTTCACAAATTTCGTAACCTACTTTGGAGCTGAATCCGCAACCAATTTCATGACATTTGTTGAGCACGTAGGAAATGATACGTTTCTTCCTCTTGGAGGCTTTCTAATTACATTGTTTGCAGCCTATGTGTGGAAGAAGAACAACCTGATTGACGAGCTTGCAATCGGAAATGCAAACTTCAAAAACAGCTGGGTCAAAGGCTATATCAATTTTACGGTGAGTTACTTATGTCCGGTGTTGCTCGGTGCTATTTTCGTACTTACCTTTCTAAATAGGTTTTTTGGTGTCAGCTTGTTCTAGGATCATTCCTTGGTGAAAACGCCTGGGAATCTCCCATCAAAGTAAATGATATACTCCCCTCTCCTAAGAACACGAACGTCAATCTCATTTCCTTGACCTTCTAGGACCAAGTTTTGGCCCTTATCGTATATTTCAAAATGAGTTGCACGGGATAGATATAATCGCGTTTTGGCAGACTTAGGCTTGAACTCTACTGGTTCAGGGTAAAACTCGTACTCGATTTCTTGAGAATACAGGTGAGTCACTCGACTTCCTTGTGGGAAATTGTATCGGATTCTATACTTATTTGATCCTTCGTCGAGACTTGGATAATGGACATACTCCTGTCCTTCGTACCTACCTCCTGCTTGTATCACCTCTTGGTCCACCCAAAACCCATTGCTTAACTTCTCTACTTCAAAGTCACCGACTCCACGCTCACCCTTGGTATACCACCTAAAAGTAGAATCAGTTAACGACACCTCAGAAAATCTAAAAATGGTGTGAAATAGAATAGCATCTGGATTAATGATGATTGGGTTACAGACTGAGTCCTTATGAAGTACTTTGATCTTCACCGGAGTGTACGGGTCAAACCCATCAAAGTCTAATTTCAAGGCGCTGAGATTATAGTTTGTTTCCACTCTTCGACCATTAATTCTTACCTCCTCAATGCAGAACTCTCGAGTATTTCTATTGTAAGGGTTTTGAATAAAAAGCGTCTTGTTTTGAAACACACCAGCAAGGTTTGTTTCCATGCCAGCAAGTTCTTGACCTTCCGAGGGCATTAAAGTCAGTAGGAATAGACTCAAAATGAAATACCGTAAGACCATTTTCTGATTTTTGGGACGGTAGATCAAATTGCATGCACAAAAATTCAATTCACTCCTTGTTTCGATGAGCCTAGGCATATCGCGCTTAAACATAGTTAATTGACGTATAATTATCAGCACGATAAATTCAATTTCCTCGCTGGGGTATTACCTATGCATTGATTGATTGATTGAAGTTTAACTAGTGGTTTATAAATAGGAATTCATAATTTCGTTCCCATGTCAAGATGGATGGTGATTTTTTGCTTTTTGGTAAGCAGCTGTGGCCAAAAGATAGTTTCATATACGAATCCTAAAGCCAACTACTCAAGCTTTGAGACCTATCGCATGGTGAGTGTAAAAGCGGATAATAGTAATCTAGGTAAGGAGTCCATTTTGGTTTATGATCTGATAAAAGAAAATATTGAAAGCGAGATGACGCGTCGGAACTATGAAAAATCAACAGTTTCACCTAATCTGACCCTAAGATATGAGCTCACCTCAAGTACTAGAGTACAAACCAATACTAATCAGTCACTTCTTTACCCAGGCTTTACGGTTAATAATCGCACAATACATGAAGCTGTCCTATTATTGGAGATGTTTGATCAAAACAAGAGACTAGTGTGGCAAGGTAGTTACGATTTGAATCAAGAAAGGAAAGAGAAGAAAATCAAAAAAGTGATTGACAATGCCACTGGAAAAATATTTACCACCTATCCTTACAAGGCAGGTGAACGAAATCCAGATCCTTCTCTCACAGAATTTAAAAGAAGTAAATGACAGATTTCGGATTTTGGTCTCTGATTCCCCCAGTGCTTGCGATTGGACTGGCAATTAGAACGAAGCAAGTTGTTTTTTCGCTCAGTATCGGGATCTTTGTTGGATACCTTATTGTCCAAGAAGGAAATGTATTCGAAGGCTTCTTAGCGACTATTTCAGCATTTGTAGATGTTTTTCAAAGTAAGGGAAACACGCGCACTGTAATCCTGACGCTAGTCATTGGAGCAATGATTCAGCTAATCAAATTCTCAGGAGGAATCAATGGCTTTATCAATTGGGTCCAATCAAGACTAGCAAATCAATCAAATATCAAAGGCAAGATCCAGGCGAGTTCGGCCTTGACAGGATTTCTGATATTTGTGGAATCAAATATTTCCATTCTCACTGTTGGAACAATCTTTCGCCCTCTTTTTGACAAACATAGTATTCCACGAGAGAAGCTTGCCTACCTGGCGGACTCTAGTTCTGCTCCTTCATGTATACTTTTTCCTCTTAACGCCTGGGGAGCATATATCATGGGCTTGCTGATGATATATGATGGTGTAGATCCATTCAAAACACTTGTTTACTCCATCCCTTTTAATTTCTATGCGATTCTCACTTTGGCTTTCGTCTTCTGGCTTTCCTTTTCAGGCAAAGAGTTTGCAACAATGAAGCAACTTGAAAAACAGCAAGAAAAGATGAAGGACTTAGAAGCAGACTCTGATCAGGCAAGCGTAAGCTCTCCTATTAACATGATTTTGCCTATTGCAGTGATGGTCCTTAGTATGCCGCTGTTCCTAGTGCAAAGTGGATGGGATACAACTTTAGTTGGCTCATTTTCAGAAAAAGTCTGGAACAGCATTGGAAACGGTTCCGGATCGGCTGCAGTACTAAACGCCTGCTTCCTAGGGTTTCTGAGTGCAGCCGTCATGTATGGTCTTCAGAAAAGAATAACGCTGAAATCCTTTTTTGATCAGTCATTCAAGGGAATGAACGATATGCTCATCATGGCAATACTCATGGTACTTGCTTTCGCCATTGGAAACCTATGTAATGAGCTAGGTACTGGAAACTACGTTGCACGTGTGACCTCCTCATGGCTAATCCCCGAGTTAGCCCCAGCTCTCATATTTATCATCAGCAGCTTCATTGCGTTTTCAACAGGAACCTCCTGGGGAACTTTCGCCATTATGATTTCCATTGCTGTTCCCCTCACTTTTTCAGTTAATGCTAACCTCTATCTAGTTATTGCTGCAGTTTTGGGTGGAGGTGTTTTTGGTGACCACTGCTCTCCTATTTCTGACACCACCCTCATTGCATCGGTGGCTGCAGGGTGTGATCACATAGACCATGTAAGGACGCAACTACCCTACGCGCTCTTCACTGGCGGATTGGCAATTGCATTGTACCTAATTGCTGGGTTTGTTTTCTGACGGATTATTTGCAGTAAGTGCTTAGTGCTTTATCAGCTCCGTCCACATTTAGAAGCTTCGCAAAGTTGAAGTCTTCACATGCCGAACTGGTTCTATCTAAGCCGATTTTAAGTGCTCCTCGGTACAAAAAGGCTTCACCAAAATTCTTATTAATAGTGATAGCGTTGTTATAAGCTTCCAATGCCTGATCAGTATATCCTAGTTGGTGAGCTCCACGTGCATGCAGGAATTGAGCTTGGGCAGAGTTTTCGTTCAGCTTGATTGCCTTCCCACTGTAAAGCAAAACCTGGTTGTAGTTGTTTGCATTGTATGACACTTTTGCAAGGCTCAGAAAAGCATTGATATTATAAGGATCTAGCTCGGTAATCTTTATGAAATCTGCGGTTGCCTCTTTATACTTTCCAAGTTCTTCATAGGATCTACCACGATTGTACAACGTTTTCTCATGGTCAGGATTAGTGGTCAAATAATCTGAATAAGCCTGAATAGCTTCCTGATACTTTCCATTCTCGAATAGCACGTCTCCTGAAGAGGATTCCTCGTTACCGCAAGAAGCTAACAAAATAAAGAAGCTGAATATAAGGTATATGAACTTTGACATTTTTCGCTTTTGAGGGCGCAAATGTAGTTCTTTAATGCAAAGTGTAAGATCTGATTTTGTTAATAAAGTCTAATGAACTAAACTGAGACGTTGTTCTCTCTTAGCGCATCATTAAGCGAAGTTTTCTTGTCTGTGCTCTCTTTTCTCTGTCCAATGATCAAAGCACAAGGAACCTGATATTCACCTGCCGGAAATTTCTTTGGAATTGTTCCAGGAATTACCACAGACCTTGGAGGGACAAAGCCTTTGTACTCAACTGGTTCGTCACCCGTAACATCAATGATTTTCGAACTTGCGGTTAGGACAACATTAGCACCTAAAACAGCTTCTTTGCCAACTCTTACACCCTCCACCACAATGGACCTAGAACCTATGAAGGCATTATCTTCGATAATTACCGGAGCGGCTTGAACTGGTTCCAGCACGCCTCCAATCCCAACGCCACCACTCAAGTGTACGTTTTTGCCTATTTGAGCACAGCTACCAACAGTAGCCCAAGTGTCAACCATGGTGCCTTCATCCACATATGCACCAATATTGACATAACTAGGCATCAGTACCGTACCGGGGCTTATGTACGCTCCGTATCTTGCGATCGCATGCGGCACCACTCTTACCCCTAGTTGATCATACCCAGATTTAAGTTTGATTTTGTCGTGAAATTGAAAAGGACCCACTTCTATTAGCTGCATCTTCATCAGAGGGAAATAGAGAATTACAGCTTTCTTCAACCATTCTTGAACTACCCATTCATCACCATCTGGTTCAGCGATCCTTCGCTTTCCATTATCTAAGTCTTCAACAACAGTTTTTATTGCAACCGCTACATCTTTGTTTTTCACTAAAGATCTATCCTCCCAGCCTTGCTCCACAAGATTTTTTAATTCCATTGAATAATCAATATTTACATTCCTATGCCAAAAAAAATTGTGATCGCTTCTATACTAAAGCCAG
Organism: uncultured Roseivirgaceae bacterium; assembly: GCA_964472815.1. GTDB lineage: Bacteria > Bacteroidota > Bacteroidia > Cytophagales > Cyclobacteriaceae > Ekhidna. The sequence goes on along the minus strand of CAYYNA010000021.1, from coordinate 8,589 downwards.
TAGATGATGTACGGGGTTATTGGAAGATTGCACAATTACTAGCGAAAACAAATAAATATGAAGTTAATATCATAGGAAATGCTGGGAAAAAAGACGTAAGTCATCCAAATATTGATTTTAGTCCCCACCGAATTAGAAGGGACCGCTTGCTTCAAAGATTTCTGATTCGCTACAGAATTCTATTCACCTCACTAAAGACTAGACCCTCCATCTTCATTTTCACTACGCATGAATTACTTCTCGCAGCTGTGATACTAAAGCTGGTTTCAGGATGTAAAATCATTTACGATGTGCAAGAAAACTATCGCAAAAATGTACTGATCAGTAAAGGCCCTTTCAGCACGATTTACTCAAAAATAATTGCGTTAAAAGAGGGTCTTTTCGTTGGGTACATCGATCATCTTTGGTTGGCAGAAAAGTGTTACAAAAGAGAGTTGAAGCTTGAGGATCGGAACTGCTTTATCATCCAAAATAAAGCTTTTGATTTCAATGTTAAGAGAGAAAAATCTAGCAGCATTAGACTGCTGTTTTCTGGGACAATCTCCGACTACTCAGGAATCAGAAGCGCACTTAGAATCATCCAGCAAATTATCAAAAATGAAAAAGAATCTGAGGCAATAATAGTGGGTCAAGTGCATGATTCAACACTCAAATCTTGGCTAGAAAATGAAGTTCTAGAATACAGTCAAATTCAACTAATTACGTCATATGATCCCGTGCCATATGATGAAATTGTTCAACAAATTCAATGGGCGAATATGGGCATCATTTCCTATCAGCCAAATGAAGTCAATCAAAATAAAGTGCCAACTAAATTGTATGAATACTCAAGGTACAAACTACCCTACTTGATTCAACAAAATACCTTATGGTCAAAGGTTGGTACCCGCCTGGGGATGGGAATAGCAGTCGATTTTAAACAGCCAGATTACGAGAAAATTATCGAAACCTGGAAAAAAGTACTCCAAAACCCAAGCAACACCTATCAGGAAGCAGATACATGGGAGTTTGAATCACGGAGAGTTATTGATTCAATCGATGAATTACTTCATTAGCACTAAAATATCTGATTAACAACACTTTATTTGTAGCATTAAATGCTTATCTAAATAAATATTTAGATTAATCTAAAAAAATACTAGCTTTGCAGATATGTCTGAGAAACTAAGTTTTACAGAAGAGAACTATCTAAAGGCCATATACCATCTTTCGGACGGTGGGAAGCAAAGCGTAAATACGAATTCGCTGGCAGAAAGCATGAACACCTCCCCTGCCTCTGCTAATGATATGGTAAAAAGGCTATCCCAAAAAAAACTTATTGGACATCAAAAATACAAGGGTGCTACCCTTGAGAAAAAGGGTGAAGAGATTGCCCTGAAGATCATTAGGAAGCACAGGTTATGGGAAGTCTTTTTAGTTGAGAAACTCTCTTTTAAATGGGATCAGGTTCATGAGATTGCCGAGCAGCTCGAACACATCCAATCACCCCTTCTAATAAGTAGATTGGATGAGTTTCTTGGGCACCCTACCGTGGACCCCCACGGGGATCCAATCCCAAACGAAGACGGAGAAATGAAGCAGACAATCAAAGCTCCGATTTCCGAATTACCTGTAAGTACAAAAGGAATTATTGTATCTGTTAACAATGATGATTCTTCGCTACTCAAACATCTAAATACTATTGGTATTGAACTGGGTTCAAAAGTGGAGATCGTAGAGCGAATGGAGTTTGACGGATCAGTTTCTGTAAAGGTTGATGAAATGCAGCAACAATTTATTTCCCCACTGATCGCAGATAACTTAATGGTAACCGTAATTGACTAATGAAAAACCTAATTTTCATCTTTACGATTTTTCTCACTTTTTCATGTGTTCAAGAAAAAGCACAAGAGAAAGACAGTAGACCTCATGTAGTCGCTACCACAGGAATGCTGTACGACGCGGTGTTAAATATTGCAGGTGAAAAAATGAGCCATGAGTCTATCATGGGTCCTGGTGTTGATCCACATTTGTATAAGGCTACACAAGGAGATTTAGCAAAACTCAACAAGGGAGACCTTATAGTCTACAATGGCATTTTACTGGAGGGCAAAATGAGTGAAATCCTAAAGAAATTAGGAAGAAATAAGCCTACTCTAGCGGCAGCTGAAACCATCCCAGACAGCCTGTTGCTATTGTCTGCAAAGTACGAGGGAGCATATGACCCTCATGTGTGGTTTGATGTGAGCAGATGGAAACTTGCGGTTCAAGCGATAGGCAACTCCATTGTTGCACTAGATTCGGCTAATCGAAGTTACTACCTAGACAACACCCTCTCCTACCTTTCAAAACTCGACTCCTTAGATGAGTATGTCAGGATACGACTTAATGAAATACCGAAATCACAAAGAATTTTAGTCACAGCTCATGATGCATTTGGATATTTTGGAGACGCATATCAATTACAAGTTGAGGCACTTCAAGGGATTTCAACAGTTTCCGATTTCGGACTGAAGGATGTAGCGAATCTGATTGACTTGATCATTGACAACAATATCAAAGCAATTTTTGTAGAGACAAGTGTATCCGACAAATCAATTAATGCGGTAGTACAAGGCTGCAAGAAGAAAGGACATGACGTCAAAATTGGAGGTTACTTGTACTCGGACGCTATGGGAGAGCTTGGAACACCAGATGGAACGTATATCGGGATGTTTAAGAAGAATATTGACACGATCGTGGAAGCATTGAAATAAATGAGCAATAGCAGCACCATCTTTCAAGCAAATGATCCAGCCCTAGAAGTTCATGATTTGACGGTCAGTTATGAAAAGCGACCGGTCTTATGGGGCATAGATTTCACCATACCTCAAGGAGCACTCTGTGGCATTATTGGTCCAAACGGAGCTGGGAAGTCCACCTTGATAAAAGCTGTGATGAATCTTATCGAAATCAATTCCGGCTATGTGAAAATCTTCGATAAGGAGCTTGATAACGTGAGAAGCCAAGTAAGCTATGTCCCTCAGCGTGAATCAGTCGACTGGGATTTTCCTGCTTCAGTATTGGACATTGTCCTTATGGGTAGGTATTCGCGCCTGGGTCTCTTTAAGAATCCAAGGAAAGCCGATAAAGAGGCGGCTATGAAAGCGCTAGAGATGGTCGGAATGGATGCATACGCTAAAAGGCAGATTTCACAGCTTTCTGGTGGACAGCAGCAAAGAGTCTTCCTCGCCCGAGCCTTGACGCAAGAAGCAGATATATATCTCATGGATGAACCGTTCGCGGGTGTAGACGCAGCAACCGAAAAAGCCATTGTCGATATCCTGAAAAAACTAACCAATGAGGGGAAGACCATCATTGTAGTGCATCATGATCTTCAGTCGGTAGAGACCTATTTTGACTGGGTTCTACTCCTTAACCTCCGCTTGGTAGCATCTGGTCCAATGAAGCAAGTTTTCACCCCTACTCTTTTAGAAGAGACGTATGGAGGCAAGCTGACGCTTCTTACCGAGGTAGGTGACTTAGTGAAGAAAGGAGAATTTAAAGCCAGGGAGAAGCAATAGTGGAAACATTGATTGAATTTCTTTCCTTCAAGTACGCAAACATCAAGTACGTTGTATTTGGGACAGTACTCCTATCCATCAGCTCCTCGATCGTTGGGTGCTTCACCTTCATCAAAAAAAAATCTCTAGTTGG
>CAYYNA010000021.1:1648-4814 GCA_964472815.1 uncultured Roseivirgaceae bacterium | reverse complement strand
GGTCAGGATTTGATCGCCTTCAGCGTAATAGCATTCATAGTTTTAGTTATCGTTCTCCTTTTCTTTAAAGAGTTCAAGCTCATCAGTTTCGATCCAGGCTATGCAGAGGTGATCGGATTACCTATCAAAAGACTTGAAATACTTCTAACTTCTATCACCGTACTTGCAGTGGTGACTGGAATACAAGCTGTGGGTGTTGTTTTGATGGCGGCCATGTTGATAACCCCAGCTTCTGCAGCGCGATTCTGGACCAATCAATTACACAAGATGATCTTTCTGGCAGCTCTTTTTGGAGCTTTCTCGGGATTTGCTGGAGCCTTCATTTCCTACACTGCTCCTTCTATGCCCACTGGTCCATGGATGGTCATGATACTGTCTATCATTGCGATTTTCTCTTTCTTTTTTGCACCTAGAAAAGGAATACTAATCCGGCAATTCAGGAGATTTGCGATTCGACGACAACTGTTAGAGGAAAACCTGCTGAAAGTATTTTATCGCATTGGTGAGAACAGTGGAAACTACTATGCTCAAGTTGGTGAAACAGATCTAAGGCTGATCAGGAACTTCTCATCCAAGCAATTGACTCAGGGATTAAAAAAATTAAGGCAAAGCGGGTACATCGACAAAGACCAGAAGCATTGGTTCCTGACAAAAGATGGATATGAAAAAGGCAAGCGGATCACCAAACTTCACAGGCTTTGGGAGTTGTACTTGACAAAATACCTAAGAATTGCTCCTGACCATGTGCATGAAGATGCTGATACGATAGAACACGTAATCACCCCTGAACTTGAAAGTCAATTGGAGGAACTACTTGATTACCCCACCGCTGATCCGCATAGTTCTGTGATACCACAATGACAGACGCTTTTTGGATCATATTGACTGGTTCGTTGGTAGCTATCAGCTGCTCATTACTCGGATCCTTTTTGATCCTAAGAAAAATGTCCATGGTGGGAGATGCGATCTCACATTCCGTTTTACCAGGAATCGTTATTGCTTTTTTCCTTGCTGGCAGTATGCAATCCTTTTGGATGTTACTCGGTGCAGGAATACTAGGCGTCCTTACCACTTTCTTGATAGAGTTTTTCCATCAAAAAGGAAAACTTCAAACAGACGCCTCTATTGGAGTGACATTCACTTGGCTGTTTGCTTTGGGTGTAATACTAGTTACTTATTACGCCGGGAATGCCCATATCGATCAGGATTGCATCTTGTACGGCGAAATTGCATATGTGCCAATTGATCTAGTATACACTGCATCAGGAAATGTAATTGGGCCGGAAGCTGTGATCATTCTCTCCATCGTTTTGATCATGATATTGGCTTTTATTGGAACCTTCTACAAGGAGCTATTCATCACCACCTTTGATGCCTCTTTTGCAAAGGCCATTGGAATCTCTACCAGTAAATGGCATTACTTATTGATGGGAATGGTATCGCTGACTACCGTTGCTTCATTTGAATCGGTTGGGGCAATTTTGGTTGTGGCATTCCTCATTGCTCCTGCTGCCTCCGCATATCTGATAACAAAAGACCTGAAGCCCATGTTACTCATAAGTGCAGGGTTTGGAGTATTGAGCGCAATTTTGGGTTATTATTTATCCTATGTTCTGAATGGCTCAATTGCTGGCGCGATGGTGACCATATCCGGTGTGATTTTCACAATCTGTTACTTAGTAGTAAGATTCAAAAAATGAAGAAGAGTATTTGTTTTCTCATTATTTCGCTTGCAGCAAGTAGTTGCTATAAGCAATTATCGATGGAAGGTTTTGACAAAGAGAAATGGCTAACCTACGGAGAGAATTGTAGTGAATACCGCCTAAACATCGCACCTCATATCCTAGAAAATGAAAGCATTTTGCTAGAAAAGACTCAAAACGAGGTAGAAAGTCTACTAGGAAGAGCCGAGGAGCATGAGCTGTATAATCGCAACCAAAAATATTTCCACTACAGATTGACTCCCAGCGATAGCTGTGAGTCCTACGAAACGCTTACATTCCTTTCAGTGAGGTTCAACGCGATAGGTAGGGCAAACCTAGTACAAATGATGCTTCGCGATGTTGATCAATAAGTGATCAGACTGTGGAAGTTTGATCCGTAAGGCTCCAGAAAACTTTTGCCATTCAAGAAGGACAGTTCCACTAAGAACGAAAAACCAGCCACCTCGGCCCCACATCTTCTAATCAATTCTGCAGCGGCTTTGGCTGTACCACCAGTTGCCAGCAAGTCATCGTGTACCAAGACATTCATCCCCCTATTCAGTCCATCAATATGGATCTCAACTTCGGCGCTACCATATTCCAAATCATATTCGTAGGCATACGTTTCAGCTGGTAATTTCCCTTTTTTTCTGACCGGTACGAATGGGAGCTTCATTCGCTGCGCCATGGCATTTCCCCAGATAAAACCTCTAGATTCAATCCCTACTATTGCGTCAATCTTGTGTTGATGCCAGTAAGTAGCAAACGCATCAGTAATCTCATCGCTAAGTGAAACATCTTTGAGCAATGGAGTTATATCTTTAAATACAATCCCAGGTTTAGGGAAATCAGGAATATCTCTTATTTGTGTTTTAATTCTTTCTTCTAAATTCATTGAGAGTTAGGCACAGTATTTGAAATCCCAAATTAAAACTCAAAAGCATTAGACGATGAAAAAGCTATATCTTATTTTACTTTTTTCTGTTTTCGGAAGCTTCTACGTTTCAGGACAGAAGTTGTCAAAAATTGAAAAAATCCTCAACTCTAAGCAAAAATGGACTGTCTTAGAAGTAAAGAGCAAAACACCCTACTTTGAGATTGGTGAGAACTTTATCATTAGGATAGATGGCAAATTCTATCACGATAGAAACAATTATGCAAAGCTTGGAGGAGATTGGACATTGGATGGTAAGAGCTTGGTTCTTACCTACGATTCCTTCACTGAAGAGCGAAGAAGAATTCCCTATGTTTATACAGTAAAGAAATGGGGAAAGAACGGCTTTATGCTGAAATACAGAAATAGATTCAACAAGAAGGAAAAAGTCTATCTAAAATAAAAAAGCCCCGAAAGGGGCTTTTAATATTTATTCGAATCTTAATGATTCAATGGGGTCTAATCTGGAAGCTTTCCTTGCGGGTATATAACCAGACAGAAGTCCCACTGCCACGCCAATGGTAACACC
>CAYYNA010000021.1:0-1548 GCA_964472815.1 uncultured Roseivirgaceae bacterium | reverse complement strand
CCAATTCGTTCAGCCAAGGATTTACTTGCACTCAATTCAAAAGAGTCCTCCTCTCCTGGCCTATCCTGACGAATGGCTCTCATTAAGCCTCTTGCGATGGCCATCGCGCTTTCCATCTGGGTTGCGTCAGGTACGGAAACAGCAATCTCATACCCGAAATTTCGCTCCGGTGCAATAATCCTTGCTGTCTGCATTGGTATAATGATCGTTCGATCAATATTGGAATTACCACTTGCTCCACCTTGCTCAGCAATAGTCCCTACGATTCGGAACTTCGATCCAAGTAGACTGATTTTTTCACCAATTGGGTTCTTATTTTCAAACAGCTCGTCCAGCACATCATTTCCGACTAAGGCAACATAATTTCCATTCAGACTTTCATTCGCAGAGAAAGGCCTGCCCAGATCAATATCATATCCATCAACAATTAAGTAGTTTTCGTCACCTCCTCTAACGATCAAGTTCGGGTTGGTTACATTGGATCCATATTTCACCTCAGCCTGTCCCGTGATTACTGTATAGATAGAAGGAGTCCCAGGCCCTTCGTATTTTTCTTTAAACTGAAGAAGCTGATTGTAAGTAACCTTGGGATAGCTCTTCTGCTTCTTCCCCCCTGATGATCCTCTTGACTGTCGTCTATCCTCTATGTCAAAAGTATTAGCTCCTAAACTGGAAAAACTTTTGTCTATTGAATTTTGAATACCATCGACCGCAGTAAGAATCCCTACCAGAGAGGTGATTCCGATAGATATCAAAAGTGCAGTAAGGATCGTTCGAAGTTTGTTGGCTTTGATGGACTTAATGCCCTCTTTTATGTTTTCTCTTAGGTTCATTGGCTAGCTTTAGAAACCACTAAGTTTTGATTAACGTTGTACTGACAAAAGTGATGCATATGCGGGGAATATTGTTACTAATTTTATTAAATCTCTCAATCGCCAGCCGTGCGGCATACATCTTCATCCCTATGGATGAAACCCAATCGAATCACCTCAAGGCTTACGGTATCGCTTACTGGATCCTCACTAAAGACGTCAGTCTCGACTGGATGCTAAACTACAAAGGAGGCAGTTTCATGGTGAAACACCTGCAGGTTTTTGAAAATGAATGCATTATCAGGGGCGTCTCCTATCAGGTTATTTCGGACGCAGAGGCGAACAACATATTGAATATAATAGCAAGTCCATCCAGTAATATGGATGTGATGAAGCTTGAAAAATACCCTGAAATTGCCGTATACTCACCAAAGAGCAAGCAACCGTGGGATGATGCAGTGACTCTGGTCCTAACGTATGCTGAAATTCCTTATGATGTAATTTTTGACGATGAGATCATGGGCGATAAACTACCTAAATACGATTGGCTCCATTTGCATCATGAAGACTTTACAGGTCAGTACGGCAAATTCTATCGCGCCTATCATCATTTTCCATGGTATCAGCAGCAACAGAGAGAATATGAGCAATCTGCAAAAAAGCATGGCTTCAGCAAAGTATCCCAATTGAAACTTGCGACGGTTAAGAAAATCAAGTCCTATGTTGCGAGTGGTGG
>CAYYNA010000020.1:0-28178 GCA_964472815.1 uncultured Roseivirgaceae bacterium | reverse complement strand
AAGATCTGCTGGGAGATTTGAGGGAACGGCACCCGAACCTAGGCCGGAGCTTTCAAATGGGCATATGCCAGGTTCCATCAACGTGCCATTTCAAGACGTGCTTGAAAACGGCCGGTTCAAATTAGTGGAGGAATTGGAAGAAGTTTTCAGGCAAGTGGAGGTCAACAAGCCCTTGACCTTTAGCTGTGGGTCTGGACTGACTGCATGCATTATTCTCATGGCCGCTGATCAAGTCTTAGATAATAATAAAGCAGTTTATGATGGCTCTTGGACGGAGTGGGCTGGGAAAAAAGGAAAGATCTTGACTAGCAAATAAGCCGCATAAAACCTTAAGTGCCTCTGCTAACCTTTCTTAGCCGGTAAGTAATTCCTAGTTCTTCATTCTCAAGACGTAGGTCGTCCCACACAAACCTCACGTTCCAACTGATATCCATATTTTCAAAGGTGATTTTGTGATGCCTAGTATCTACGGTCACAGCTCCTTCTTCTACAATTTCCTTGGCCTCCAATATGGAGTAGTGGTCACCTTCAATGGTGAAATACGTATCAGCAACGCGCCGTTCTTCCTTTCTTTCCGCAATCTTATATAGCTCCCATTTACCATTCAGTTTTTCCATGAACTCCTCGAAGGGCGGGAACCTGTCAATTTTGTTGAATCGCATTTGGGCTCCCCGAAAGCTGTTCTTCACGTCATTCAGTACAAGCTCTTTGTCCGTGGTAATTACTTTCCAGTTTCGATTGAACCATTTGTCATCATTGCTGGAAAGCGCAAGAAAATCATCACTAAGTTTATAGAGGCCCATCACATCTCCGTTTTGCTTGGATACGGAGAACGATCCGTCATGGTGGAACTGAATGTAAGTAGGCTTAAAGCCTTTGGGAATCATATCTACATCCATTTTATGTAACTCCCATAAGCCCTCTACGGCAGGTTTTTGGGAACAAGAAGCCAAAAGCGCAATGGTGAGGAACAGATAGGATAGGTATCTCATGCAGTAAGCTGCAGCAATAATTCTACCAGCTTTTCTTTTTTCATCGCTCCAAAATGTTTCTTCCTTTCCTTTGGATTCATCGCTCGTAGCTCCTTCGTGTATTCGCTTCCCAATACATCAGAACCGTGATTTTCGGGAGCTCCGAATATTTCAATTTCTTCGATAGCAGTATTCAGGATTTCTTTGCCTTTTAGCTTGGCAGTTTCGATGGGTTTATAGTTGGAGTTGCTGTCTCTAAGCATCCAGCTACTATAGTCTATTTTCAAGTTATCTATCTGTTTTGCCCTAAGGTCTGTTGCCCCGAAAACTCGTTGCAATACAGTAATTGCGCTGGTCTTCCAGGCCTCAAGATCAAAATCATCCTGATTCAATTTTTCTATCTGTTTTTTCAGAAGCTTGATGTATTGCGTTTTCATTCCTCTTTGTTTTTCTTGGTTTATTGCTGTCGGATCTTTTGTACTATGAATTGTGCCGTGGTGATTGTTTTGTTCATTTCAACTCCAAATTCCCGTTCATGTATTTGAGATTGTACTTGAAAGCAGTGATTTTCCAGCCAGTATCTCTTTCTTCCAGCTTCAGCTCATAGGTTCCGACAAACTCTCTCGTTTTTCCTTGCGTAGCTTTCTCGCTGTAGTGGGTAGCTGTTGCGTAGCAAAAAATTTCAGCGCTCTGTCCATCTACTGAAACAAGGTAATTTCCCGCTAGGTGATTGACCGAATCGATACCAGCAAACCCGGCATTCCACTCATTGCAAATTTCTTTTGACGTTTTGGTAGCGACCTCACCACCAAGTGAAGACATATCGAAATGTACTTCAGGATCAAAAACTTCATTTTGAAGTTTATCCCAGTCCTTCTGGTCCGTATAAATGAAAAGCTTGTTGGCCACCTCAATGAGCCGTTCTCTTAGACTATGTGTTTCCATAATTTTAAGTTAGGAGATTCTCCCCCAATTCACCACATTTTTACTAAATGAATCTATATGTCGCTTAATCATCAGGTTCTCTTGCTTTTGTAGGTTCGGATCTGCTCTCAAGATATCTTGAGCGGCAATTCTAGCGGTCTTCAGAATTTCACCATCTTTCACTAAATCCGAAACCAGCAAATCCAGTGCTCCGCTTTGGCGCGTTCCCATTAAATCTCCAGGTCCTCTCAATTCTAAATCCACTTCGGCAATTTTGAACCCATCGGTGGTATCGACCATGGTTTTTAATCGAGTTCTTCCCTCGGTGCTTAGCTTGTGACCCGTCATGAGTACACAATAACTTTGATCAGCTCCTCTACCTACCCGACCCCTCAATTGATGTAGCTGCGAAAGTCCAAATCGCTCGGCATTTTCAATCACCATGATTGTTGCATTCGGAACATTTACTCCCACTTCGATGACGGTGGTGGCCACCATGATTTTGGTTTCACCTTTAACAAACCGCTGCATTTCCCAGTCTTTGTCCTCAGACTTCATTCTCCCATGGACGATAGAAATCTGGTAATTTGGAAATCTTCTAGTGATACCCTCATAACCATCCATTAAGTCTTTGTAATCCAGCGTAGCTGATTCTTCTATGAGCGGATAAACGATGTATGCTTGTCGGCCTTTATCAATCTCATTCTCGATGAATCCAAACATTTCCAGGCGCTTATTGTCGCGATAATGCATGGTTTTGATCGGTTTCCTTCCGGCGGGCAATTCATCAATGACTGAAATGTCCAGGTCCCCATACAGCGTCATAGCCAAAGTTCTGGGGATTGGCGTGGCGGTCATCACCAAAACGTGTGGATAGAAGTCTTTTGTTTTGGTCCAGAGTTTTGCTCGTTGCGCTACCCCAAAGCGATGTTGCTCATCGATTACTGCAAGACCTAAGTTCTTGAACTGAACTTTGTCTTCCAGAAGAGCATGTGTACCAACCAGGATCGTAATCACACCTGACATCAATCCTTCGTGAATGAGTTTCCGCTCCGATTTTGCAGTGGATCCGGTCAGCCTTGCGAGGTGAATGCCCAATGGTTTGGCTTGTTCTTGCAGGCCCTTGAAATGTTGCTCCGCTAGGATTTCTGTAGGTGCCATAAAAGCACATTGAAAACCTGAGCCTATGGTTATGAGCATGGAGAGAAAAGCAACCATTGTCTTGCCACTACCTACATCTCCTTGGACTAAGCGATTCATTTGCTGACCAGATCGAAAGTCTGCATAGACTTCCTTGACCACCTTTTTTTGCGCTCCCGTCAGTTCGAAGGGCAGATGCTTTTCGTAATAGTCATTCAATAAATCACTTTTATTAATGACTGCACCCTTGAATTTCTCAGTTCTAGCAATTTTCAGCTTGATTAGTCGAAGCTGCACGAAGAATAGCTCTTCAAATTTCATTCTGTTTCGTGCCGAAAGCAATTGCTGAGAATTTCTGGGAAAGTGCATTGCCACCACTGCGGTCTTTTTGTCCACCAGTCGGAATTGCTGGATGAGCGAATTTGGAAGTGTTTCTTCAATGTGATGTACTGCCTCAACCAATAGAACTTTCATCACTTTTGAAAAGAACTTGCTCTCCATGCCCTTCTTTTTCATCTTCTCCGTAGAATGGTAGATGGGCTGCAAGTAACCGCCTTTCGTATTTTTTTCCGTTTGGATTTCTACCTCAGGGTGGGCAATGTTGAACTTGCCATTGAAAATAGTTGCTTTTCCGAAAGCCACGTATTTCACTCCAATCGTTAAACTTTTTTGTACCCACTGAATCCCTTTAAACCAAACCATCTCTATGGTACCAGATTCATCTGCAAAGACCCCAACTAATCGTGCCTTTCTTCCCACACCAATAGTCTTGAAGGACTTGAACTCGCCGATTAGCTGAACATATGGAAGCTCTGGCTGCAGTTCATTGATTTTGTAAAACTTGGATCGGTCCTCATGTCGAAACGGGTAGTGCTGGAGCAAGTCGCCAAATGTGAAAATTTGCAGCTCTTTGTTTAAGGTCTCGGCACGCTGTGGACCCACGCCTTTCAGAAATTCAACAGATCGATCAAAGAAGGGGTGCATGAACTAAAATTAGTCCCTCCACTCTAAACTAGTGAGCAGGTGCAGTACATCCTTTTTCAGATAGGTGATTACGGGAGCAAGTGAATCGTTTTTGGTGGCAGTTTTGAAATAAAGTGCCCCTCTCAAAAAGTGAGCTGAGCTGTCTTTGTCTGTGATGTGGAATTGCACTTGAGTGGGTACCTGTCCTTCAAGCTCTGTGTAGGAAGCGTATAGACCATTAGGAAGCTCAAGAATTCGCTCCTCGATCGCATAGGCTTTCACGTTGTGTTGAGAAGTTAAGCGATAAGAGTCACTCAAAAACTCTCGGATGATCGAGTCTGTAACCGTTTTGTATGTAATCTGTAGTGAGGCTTCCATTTCAGGGTAGAAAAGTGTGATCCAATTCTTTTCCGCAATCCAGCTCGAGTCCTTAAGAATTTTTGCATGTTTGGAGTATTCGAAGGAATACGGAAAGGTGTCTGGCAAAGAGAGGTACTCGGCTTCCGGCAGAAGAATCCTATTAAAGCCTTTAGGTTTTGGCAAAAAGTCTGAGGAGCAACTCAAAAGCATCAAAGATGTGGCTATTATCAAAAAATTCCTCATGGCTTACCTTCTACCTCAGTAATGGGACTCTTCTCTGGTCTTATGTGAATTCTCAAGCGTTTGATTTTGCGGATATCTACTGCAACAACTGTAAAAACGTAGTTCTTGTAGGTAATCTTTTCTCCTGCACTCGGAAGTTTGGCATTGATCTCTAACAAAAGGCCTCCCAGTGATTCTGACTCACCTTTCACTTCGTCGAAAGTGGAGGTATCAGATCCCGTAATTTTACAAAAATCGTTTAACGATGTTTTTCCTTCAAAAACGTAGGTATTTGCATCAAGCTTATTGTACGCTACATCATGTTCATCGTCAAACTCATCGTTGATTTCTCCTACAATTTCCTCAATTACATCTTCTAGCGTGATGAGACCAGAGGTACCACCGTACTCATCTATTACTACAGCAATGTGGACCTGCTTTTCCTGAAAATCTTTTAGTAGGTCGTCAATCTTCTTGCTTTCAGGGATAAAAAATGCCGGACGCAAAAGAGTATGCCATTCAAAGCCTTCGTCCTTCTCGATGTGTGGGAGAAGGTCTTTGATGTAAAGAATCCCCTCAATTTTATCAATGGTTTCATGAAAGATCGGAATCCTGGAATACCCGTTCTTATTGACTTGGTTCATCAACTCATGAAAATCGATCTCCTTGTCAAATGCGGTGATGTCCATTCTTGATTTCATCACCTGCTTAACTGACAAGGTGCCGAAGTTCACAATTCCTTTCAATATCCCCTTTTCTTCTTCTGTTACTTCTTCCTTTTCCACCGATATCTCCAGGGCTTGATGGATTTCGTCTACGGAAAGGTTGTATCCTTTCTTTTGCACTCTGTTTTCGATGATGTTGGTTATGGTCATCAAAAACCAGGAGATAGGCTTGAAGAACTTATAGGTGAATAGTAGCATCCCTGAAGTAAGCTTCGCGAAGTACGTACCATTGTGGTTTGCATATACCTTGGGAATGATTTCCCCAAAGAAGATGATCAGGACAGTTATGATAGTGGTTAAGGTAGCAATGACAATCCCTTCCTTTCCACCTTCTCCTACAATCTTCCAGGTGGCATACGTGGAGATGGTTACAATGAAAATATTTATGAGGTTGTTAAGAATCAAGATCGTGGCTAATAATCTCTTGGGATTATGCAGGAGCCGATTGATTCTCTTTTCCTTCAAGTCATCGGAAAAACCAAAATCTCTAATCTGATTGTGATGAAACGAGAAAAAGGCTACTTCTGAGCCGGAGATCAACCCTGAGAAAATCAAAAGTATCAGGACGATCACTCCATTGATTATGAAAAAAGATGGCTGCTCTGAAATAGCGCTTAATAAAATTCCGGGGAGTGGATCGTCTAAGGATGTATCCAAGTAATCGTTCTTTGATTTCTAAAAAGGGAGGTCGTCCGTGGCATCATCTGCAGGCGCACTTGCTGGTGTTGACTGCTCCATTGAGGGGCTCTGCGAGTTGCTGCCCTGCATGCCTCCAGAATTACCTCCGCCAAGCATGGTCATATTATCTCCTACCACTTCAGTGGTATAGCGAGTGATCCCATCTTTTTCCCATGATCTCGTACGAAGTTTACCTTCAACATAGATCATGTCTCCTTTCTTCACATATTTTTCGGCAACTTCTGCCAAACCTCTCCATAGCACTACGTTGTGCCACTCGGTTTGTTCTCTTCTTTCTCCAGTTTGTCTGTCTTTGTAAGTTTCTGATGTAGCTATTGAAAAGTTTGCAACGGTAGCACCATTTTCCAGGTGTCTTACCTCAGGGTCTTTTCCTAGTCTACCAACAAGAATCACTTTATTTACTCCAGACATACAATTTTCAATTTATACCTACTTGATTTAGGTAGTTAACAATTAGTTTAGGTTTAGGCAAATTTAGTATTTCCTCTTCGGAAAAAGGGTGAAGTCCTGCACTTTGGAGCCGAGAGGGGTCCGATGATCCTTTTATTTCTATGTGATAAAATGTGGCATGGATTCTTTGATGACTAAGTATGTGCTTATATTCATTCGAAATATCAGAAACAGAGAAGTCACTTACTTGAAGACCATTTTTCAATTCATTAAGAACACTTTCCACCTCCAATTTACCCTCGATCAGGAAGAAATCGTACAGCCCCTCCCAAATGTCATTGGGTTGCCTGATCTTCATAAAGTAGCTCCCACTTCTCTCGAGGACCAAGTAATTGAAAAACCGATCACGCACTTTGACCTTTTTCTTTTTGATGGGTAGTTGTTTTTGTAGCCCTTGCTGAAATGCGTAGCAGTCCACTTGAAAAGTGCAGAAAAGGCAATTTGGGGCGGGAGAGCACTGTCGAGAACCAAACTCCATTAGTCCTTGGTTGAAGCTGCCGGGATCTTCAGCGGGAATGTGTTTTTGCAGAATGTTTTCGAAAACTTTCCTTGCTTTCGAAGAAGCGATATCCTCCTTGATTCCGAAAAACCTTGCCGCAAACCGGAATACATTCCCATCAACCACAGGTGTGCTCTCTCCGAAGCAGAAAGAAGCGATAGCAGCCGCAGTGTAAGGGCCTACACCTTTCAGCTTGAGAATTTCATTGTACGTGTTTGGAAATTTCCCGTCTAGTTCATCCCTGATATACTTTGCAGCTGCATGTAGGTTGCGAGCTCTAGAGTAATATCCGAGCCCCTGCCAAAGTCTAAGAATGCTGTCCTGATCTGCATCTGCAAGTGAGATGACCGTGGGAAAATTTTTCATAAAACGTTCCCAATATGGAAGCCCCTGCTCGACGCGTGTCTGCTGTAGGATGATTTCAGAAAGCCAAATTGCATACGGGTCATTCGTCCGCCTCCACGGTAGGTCTCTCTTATTCCCTGTATACCAATTGATTAGCCTTTCAGCAAAAGAATTCAAACTTCGCTTTTAATATTTTAGATTTCCTTTTTTTATATGGAAGTGCAAATATAATTTTGGCGACCCTAATTCATTCACCTTCCTAAAAATCAGAGAGTTGTGACAAAAGCGGACGTAATCAACGAAATATCAGACAAAACCGGAATAGATAAAGCCGATGTACAAGCATCAGTGGAAGCTTTTTTCACCGTGGTAAAGAATAATATGGCCAACGGTGAGAACGTTTATGTAAGAGGTTTTGGGAGTTTTGTCAACAAAAAGAGAGCAAAAAAGATTGCCAGAAATATTTCGAAGAACACCGCCATCGTTATTGATGAACACTACGTTCCTTCTTTCAAGCCGTCCAAAATTTTCGTAGAAAAAATAAAGAAAAGCTCTAAGATAAAAGGGTGAAGAAGCAGCAGCTTTTTGTGACGATTGGGGCGGTTGCTCTGATTGTTATTTTATATCAGCTTCCTAGGAGCGTAGTAGAAAATGATCAGCTGCAAAATGTCTCAGAGACTACAGAACATTCCCTAGAAGTACCTCAAGATGTGGAGTTCAGGATCAATGAGTTAAGAACATTGATTCAAACCGAAGAGAATCCAGATAAAAAAACTAACTTTGCGCACTCTTTGGCAAGGGTGTACCTTGATTTTGGTGTTTTAGACAGTGCGATCAGGTATGCGGAGATGATTGAAGCGTTGGAAACTGACGTATCAAGAAAGGCTGCCGATATTTATTTTACTGCTTTTGAGCGATCGCCCTCTGCCGAACAGGGGGTTATTTATGCTGAGAAAGCACGATCCATATTAGATCAACTTCTGGAAAAAGATCCGGAAGATTTATTCTTGAAAAACAGACTTGCAATGACGCTCGTGGCATCTGAAAACCCCATGCTGGGAATCGGGTTGTTAAGGGAAATAGTTGCTCAAGACGAAACAAACAGACAGGCGATTTTGAATTTGGGATTATTATCCGTTCAAAGTGGCCAGTTTGACCGAGCCAAAGCTCGATTTGAGAGGCTCATTTCATTGGATACTTCTGATAATGAAGCAAAGCTTTACTTGGCAGTATCCATGATAGAATTAGAAGAACAATCGCAGGCTCGCCTGCTATTGGAGGACATTTTAGCTTCGCAAGATTCCATACCGGCCATAAAAGTGATGGCCAATGATTATTTGCAAGCACTTTGAAAATATTTGAAAACTTTTAAAAAAACAGAAGACTATGCCTTGCGGTAAGAAAAGAAAAAGACATAAGATCTCTACTCACAAGAGAAAGAAAAGACTTAGAAAAAACAGACATAAGAAGAAGTAATTAGACTAATAATCATTCGCTATGAATAATGAACTGATCATTAATTCAACTCGCGAAGGATGTCGGATTGCTTTATTAAAGGATAGAAGGCTTGTAGAATTTCATCAAGATGCAGGAGGCCACTCCTTCAATGTTGGTGACATTTACTTAGGCTCGGTAAAGAAAGTCGTTCAGGGATTGAATGCAGCTTTTATCGACCTAGGATACGAAAAAGATGCCTTCCTTCATTATCTGGATCTTGGACCTCAGGTCCAATCCCTTAACAAATTTACGAAGCTAACTATAGCTAAAAAGCTTAACAGCACCCGGCTCGCTGGTTTTAAAACCGAGCCGGATATAAATAAGCTTGGTAAAATGAGCCAAGTCCTTACTAAAGGACAAAAGATATTGGTTCAGGTAGTGAAAGAACCTATTTCCACAAAGGGTCCACGACTTTCATGTGAGTTGTCATTAGCCGGTAGATACCTGGTCATGGTACCGTTTTCCAATACGGTGAATGTATCTAAGAAAATAACTGATTCCCAAGAGCGGAAGCGTCTTCAGCGTCTGATCAGCTCAATCAAGCCGGAAGGGTTTGGTGTAATCATCCGCACGGTAGCTCAAGGGAAAGATGTCAAAGAGCTCGATACAGATCTCCGCAACCTTGTTGACAATTGGGATCAAGGAATGAAAGCCTTGGTGAAAGCCAAGACCAGAGACAAAATCATCGGTGAGATGACTCGGGCCAATTCCATCCTCCGCGACGTTCTTAATGAGAGCTTTGATAATATTCTTGTAGACGACAAAGAGCTTCATCAGGAGATCAAAACCTTTGTGAAAGGGATCGCTCCAGATAAGGAAAAGATCATCAAGCACTACACCGGCAAATCAAAGATTTTCGAAGCGACAGGTGTAGAAAAGCAACTGAAGACTTCTTTTGGACAGTCTGTGAGTATGCTGAATGGGGGGTATCTCATCATTGAGCATACGGAGGCGCTTCACGTCATTGATGTAAACAGTGGCAATAAGTCCAACAAAGAAGACAACCAAGAGGATACCGCGCTGAAAGTGAACCTTGATGCTGCAGACGAAATTGCGCGTCAGCTTCGTCTTAGGGACATGGGAGGAATCATCGTGATCGATTTCATCGACATGCGAAGAATAGAGAACAAGAAGAAGCTCTATGCTAAGATGAAAGAGGCGATGAAAGATGACCGGTCGAAGCACACTATTCTTCAGTTGTCCAAATTTGGATTGATGGAAATCACGCGACAAAGGGTTCGACCTGAGCTTTCCATCACTACTAAAGAAGTATGTCCGACTTGTGGTGGTACAGGAAAAATTTCCGCATCAATACAGGTAGCAGATCAGATCGAGAACACAGTGAAGTACATTTTCGAATCACAAAATGAGAAGAAAATTACGCTTGCGCTGCATCCTTACCTATATGCCTATTTTACTGCTGGAGTCTTTTCGAGGAGGTTCAAGTGGTTTCAGAAGTATTTCCGTTGGGTAACACTGGTAGAGGATAGCTCCAAAGCGCTTACTGAGTATGAGGTTTTGAATTCACAAGGAGAGGCCATCAAGACCTGACATACTGAGATTTCGATAGAATCGTTGATCTTATCACTGAAATTGTAAACCTTTGGTAGCAAGTAAGGTGAAAAAGCTATTGATCATATCTCTGTTTGCGTCCTATTGCATCAGCTCTGTGGAGGCTCAGCTCCTGGAAGACACTGATCGAAAGCTTCGAGCAGCAAAAGTGGAGCGCAGAGGCTTCTTGTTTTTTAGGAACAAGAAAAAGACTGCAAGGAGTGCAGGGATTCCTTCAGCAGGAAACCAGCGAAGCGCGGTTAGGTATTCTGCTGGTTCGCCTTTTAGACTTTCCAGGCAAGGTGCTCCAAGATATTCGAGTCCTCAGCAGAGAGCTAAAAGGTACGCTTCAGTCACTAGAAATTCGGCAGGCAATCCCTTTCGTGGAGCACGATATAGTAGGTCACCGAGATATTCTGGATCAAATCCATTCAGAGGTCGGGCCTATAAGTCAGCCCCGAGATACTCGTTGGGCAACCCTTTCAAGGGCAACAGATACAAAGCAGTTACAAGATACTCTCCGACAAACCCCTTTCGAGGAAGTGAATACAAAGTATCTCCACGGTATTCTCTGGGCAACCCTTTTAAAGGAGCTCGATATAAGCTTACTCCGAGGTATTCACCAAGCAATCCCTTCCGTGGGAGCAAGTACAAAGTGGCACCCAGGTATTCTATTGGAAATCCATTTAGGGGTAATCAATATAAAGTCTCGCCCAGGTATTCGGTAGGGAACCCATTCCGAGGGTCAAGATATAAGGTAACGCCAAGGTATTCTCCTGGCAATCCTTTCCGAGGTAGTGACTACAAAGTAACACCGAGATATTCCGTAGGCAATCCCTTTCGTGGTGCCAAATACGACGTATCGCCTAGATATTCTCCAGGAAGCCCTTTCAGGGGCAAAGATTACAAGGTAACACCGAGGTATTCTCAAGGCATGCCATTTCGGGGCAAGGATTACAAGATCAAGCCCAGATATTCAAAACCAAATCCATTTAGAGGGAAAGACTTCAAAGTAGATCCAAGATTTACTGGGACGAAAATTTCTTTCTGGAAGGTTCTTTTTGACGACAGAGAACTTGGCGTAGTGCAATACTATCAAACCACCTCCATGTGGGAAGGCAACTTAAAGTTGAATAGAAAAAGGGTCGGAGATCAGCACCCCAGTAGCAACTATCATTTTGCTATGAAGTTCCAAGATCCTCAAATAAGGGAATTACTTCGGAAGTGGAATGTCTATTGGACGAGATTAAATGGGAACAAACAGAAGTCAAAAGGGGTTAAGAAACCAATCGATAAGCCGAAGTTCGACAAGAAGGAGCGGGTTATCTGGAATAACTAATTACAATTAATCGAAAAAGCATATGCTTTCAGGTCTTTTCTCTAAGAAGGAAACAGAGCCAACAAACTGGGCGGAGGTGACGAATGATGCTCAACTTGAAGAGTTACACCAAAAGTCGTTCGAAGAACCGGTCATGCTTTTCAAACACAGCACCAGATGCGCCATTAGTAGTATGGCTCTTGATCGCTTTGAAAGGAATTATAAATCAGATGGCGGATTCAAGCCTTATTTTCTTGACTTAATCTCATACCGTGATATTTCAAACAAGGTGGCGGATAAGTATGGAATCATGCATCAGTCACCACAAGTTATTCTTATACATAATGGTGATGCGGTGTATGATGAGTCTCATACCGGAATAATGTTTGAGGAGATTAGCAAAAAATCTAAGGAAATTGCATAGGGAATTGAAAAATGTTTTTGTTATCTAGTAGCCAATGAGGAGAATCCTTCCATATTTTTTCTTGATTATTCCTTTTCTTTCAGAGGGTCAACTCTTCGATGGTGAAGAGTATGAATACAACTCAGAATGGATATGGGGGATCAACAAGAATACTAATGGTGGATTGATTGGAGGCGTTATGGTCCGTTTCAGCCGTCATAGAGGGAACGATATCTATGAGACCTATGGATTGGAACTCTCAAATGTCAAGCATCCGAGTGAGGTGAGGTTTGTTGGGCAAAGTGGTGCTGGATTCACCTATGGAAAATCTCATCATCTGTATGCCATTAGGCTTCAATATGGTCGGGAGAAGTTGCTCTTTAGAAAAGCAAATCAACAAGGGGTTCAAATAAGCGCTATGGCATCTTTGGGCCCCACTATCGGATTGCAAGCTCCGTATTTCCTATCAATCGGTGATGGCAGGTATGAGCAGTTTGGACAGATTCCAGGAAGCAACCCGCCCGCCTATCCTGGACCACAAAACTACCTGGGACCAGGTAAGCTATTTCAAGGACTCGGTGATTCTAAAATTGTCCCGGGCATGAATAGTAAAGCATCCGTCTTGTTCGAGTTTGGTACCTATCGAAGTAATGTTGCAGGGGTAGAGGTAGGAGTGATGTTAGAAGCTTTTACAGAGAAAATCATCATCATGCCGGCCCAGCCGAACAATTCCGTTTATACTTCTGTTTTCTTCACATTGTTTTGGGGAACAAGAAAGTGATCCCTTTCTTGATTCCAACTTAAATTTGCCTTCCACTTTATTTTTTGAGATATGATTGATCTACCTGTAATAGAGCAGCCGGAGAGAAAGAAGAAACCAAATTGGTTAAGGGTGAAATTGCCTGTTGGGGAAAACTATGCCAAGGTAAGAAAGCTGGTTGATCAGCATAAACTGCATACTATCTGCGAAAGCGGAAACTGCCCTAATATGGGCGAGTGCTGGGGCGAAGGGACCGCCACTTTTATGATTCTTGGAAATGTCTGCACAAGAAGCTGCACCTTTTGCGCTGTGGCTACTGGAAGACCGCCCGAATACGATCAAGAGGAGCCAAAGCGAGTAGCTGAAGCTATCAAATTGATGGGAGTAAAGCATGCCGTGATCACGTCGGTGAACAGAGATGAGTTGAAAGATCGAGGAGCAGAGATTTGGTACCAGACAGTCGTTGAAACGAAGAAAGAGTCTCCGGAGACCACTATTGAGACATTGATTCCAGATGTAAAAGGCAACTGGGATGCGCTTTACCGAATGATTGAAGGCGGGCAAGAAGTAGTTTCTCACAACATGGAGACTGTGGAGAGCTTGTATCGTAGAGTTCGACCTCAAGCAAAATATGCTAGAAGCTTGGAGCAAACCAAACTGACAAATGAAGCAGGAAAAAGAACTAAGTCAGGGATTATGTTGGGATTAGGAGAGACGGATGAGGAGGTGTATAAAGCGATGGATGATTTAGTTGAGCACGGACTACACATCCTTACATTGGGTCAATATCTTCAGCCAACAAAACGCCACATAGAAGTGGCTGAGTTTGTTCATCCGGATAAGTTCGATCATTTCCGAGAAGAAGGACTTAGAAGAGGTCTGAAGTACGTCGAATCCGGCCCGTTAGTACGGTCATCTTACCACGCTGAGCGCCACGTAAACGTACCGATCTAACTATTCTGCCCACCGACTATTTTTCTTAGCCAGTCAAAGTAGACGGCAATAAATAGTACCAGCGTCATTGACCAAATCACGATGACGTTGAAGATTTTCGTATCCACGTAGGTACCTCCAAAGTACTTCGTTGGGTAGTAAAAGATAGTCCGATAATCTAGTGCATGAGACGGGTGCTCCTTAGAAGCGTAGATGGGGTAGATCTTCTGAACTAGTTGATTGTCTACAGATACGATCCTGTTTTTTGATCCCAGGTTTTTAACCATTTGACCGATCCGCTCATTTTCATATCTATATTTTTCAAGCATAAAGTCTTGCTGTTTTTGGTCGGTAGCGGTTCTTTCTTCTAAGAGCTTGTCTAGCTCATCTTTGGCTTTCCTTCTTCGCTTATTGTACACAGACTTGGCAGCCGACAGAAACCTAGAGGCATTATCATAAACTGCGTCATTCAATTGTTCTTTGTTCAATTGGTCAATCTCAGGAAACTTTTCTTTGCCAAAGACATCCACCAATTTTTGCATTTCATTTCTGACTAAGCTAAGATCTTGGTCAATCGGTGCATCAAGATTATTATAGGCATAATCAAGTCTGCTTTGGATTTCACCTATCAGATGAACTGCTTTATATGTATTATCAGCAACTTGCCTGTCTAGCTCGTAGTAGCTCTGACTGAATGGGTTATCTCTAAACTGTGTAACAGCCAGCGCCTCAAAAGCCCATCTTGAGGCCATTAACTCACCTATAATGGGTACTTTTTCTCTATCTGCAAATACACCATTTAGCTTATCAAAATTGACCACCACCCCGCTTAAGATTAATTGCGGAATAATCAGCAATGGAATAAGTATATAGACCGTAATAACAGAATTAAAGGCCGCCGAAATATTGAGCCCGAGGATGTTTGCAAAGCAAGAAATAGAGAAGAGAATGATCCAGTACCAAAGGGTCATTCCATGTATTTCCAAGATCCAACAACCAATCAACACAAAAAGTAGAGTCTGAACTGCTGAGAGGGTAAAAAGAATCAATGTTTTGGAGGAGAGGTAACTGAGCCTACTTAGGTGCAGAAAAGACTCCCTTTTTAGGATCTTTCGATCTTTAATTATTTCTTCGGCACTTACGGTCAGTCCCATGAATAGCGCTACAATGATGCTCATAAAGAAGAATACCGGAATGTTTTCATTTGCGTGAAACGAATACTCTTCCCCGGCGGGTGCGTACTTAGTAATCAATGCAAGCAGCAAAGCAAGAACAGGTGCTTCCAGCAAGTTTATGAGCACATACTGCTTATTGCTGATCTTGGAAAGGACATCTCGTTCCAGGAATATTTTCCCTTGCTTTATTCTACTTGGTATTCGAAGCGTCTTTTGCGGTTCTCTACTTTCTTCCTTTTCTTTTGATATCGCGATTTGTTGTTGGTAATGTTCGTGCCACTGCTGAGGAGTATACTTCCTTTGACTGGTGAAGCGGCCATATTCGTCTACAACTTTTGTCTCAATGATATTGAAGATCTGTTCGGGGTTGACATTGCCACACTCGATACATGCTCCCTGATCCCGATCGATCATTTCTACAATGCTTTTAAAATATGTCACCCCTTTTACAGGGTTTCCATAGTAGATCTGGTAGCCGCCGGTATCTAGGATCAGTAGCTTATCGAACATCTTGAAAATATCCGAAGAGGGCTGGTGGATGACTACAAAAACCATTTTGCCTCTCAGGGATAGTTCCTTCAAGAGATCCATGATGTTTTCTGAGTCTCTGGAACTCAGACCACTGGTTGGCTCATCTACGAAAAGTACCGACGGTTCTCTAAGTAGCTCCAGTCCTATGTTTAGCCTTTTCCTTTGTCCTCCACTGATGGTTTTTTCCAGAGGGTTACCTACTTTAAGGTCCTTGGCGTCAGTTAAGCCTAAGGAGGCAAGCGTGTGGAGCACGAGCTCATCCAACTCTGACTCCTTCTTATCTGTAAAACACAACTTTGCTGCGTAAAACAGGTTTTGATATACACTTAGGTCTTCAATGAGAAGGTCATCCTGGGGAACGAAACCAATAATACCTTCCACCTTTTTTGGCTTTGCATAGATATCAATGCCATTGATCCGTACCGATCCTTTGTATGGCTTAGAAACGCCACTCAATACATTAAATAAAGTGGATTTGCCCGCACCACTTCCTCCCATGATTGCAAAAAGTTGACCGACTGGCTCTGCGATGTTGATGTCAACTAAACCGATATCTCCATTTTTGAACTTGTAGCCAATATTTTCCGCAATGAAAGAGACGTGCGTTTCTGTGAAATCATCTCGGTAGAAGTTGATGATGTCATTGTAGTAAAGACGATCTGTCTTCCTACCCTTGATGGAGCTTCCATTGGTAAAGATCTTAATTTGGTTTGGTGAGATCATCAGGCCGTTCAGTGTCCAGATGTCTCCTCCATAGCACTTAAAAAAGCACATATCAACCTTTGGAAGTTTAAAAAAGGCAAGATGACCATTAAGCCCTTCCAGATAAATCGTATTAGGTCGTTCTTTTTCTTCGATTCCTGATACTATTACCGAGTATTGGCTAGAATAATTGTGAGGGTTTCGGTTGATGACAAATTGCTTAATCGCATCAACAGTTTCTTTGTCAAAGTGAAGATGACCTCCAATTAAGTAAAGAAGCTCTGACTCTCGTATGGTCACTTTCTCATCGGCAATGATGAGCTCCATCAGACGAACCATGACCACTAGCTTTTGCTGCTGAGTGAGTTCGTGATTGATGTTGGAAGTAATCTCCTTTATTCTTTCCTGATCTTGCTCTTCCTTTCCAGTACTTATTTCATCGATGTACTGGTCCAGGATTTTTAGATAGTGCTTAGTATCCTCACGGCTTACATTTTCATAAAGAAATTGGCGGACGCTATCTTTTTCAGCTTGTACTACTTCTCCTTCTTCCTTCGCTACGATAACCAGAAGTCGGATGATAGCTTTTAGTAACTCTTCACTCATTTACGTAGGGTAGCTAATTGGTGACCTTTAAAGATATAGGATTAATTGCGGTTTGAGGGAAAATAAAAAGCCGTCTGCGATTGTCGCAAGACGGCTTTTTTCAAAAATATTTTAGTCGACTATATCTCAATAATAGAAGCTCTTATCCTGCCTACTTCGGCGGCAAGTCCATCAAGTGTGCTAGGGAGTAAAACATAATCTCCGGTGTTTTCCGCGATCTTGCTTTCCACCTCTGCAAGTTCACCGTCGTAAATAGCTTTGACTTTACCGAGCTCTTGGATCATATTGGAAATCTCGTCATTACCTGGAACATCATTCAAAACGTTCATCAGGTTGTTTAGAGATTCTTTTTGATCTATCACAATCTTCACCAATGGCTCAAGAATCAAAGTTCTAGACTCCTCAGGAAGATCGTCCGGATATGTGTCCACTATCTGAGTAGAGATATAAATTCCTTCAATCCAACTACCCGCTAAAAGCAATCCAGCACTGTTGATTTCCTCCAGTTCTCCTAAACGCTCACCTGCTTTCAAAATGACTTCATTAATGATGTAGGCTAGTGAATCCTTTTCTTCCATATTGGATTCAAATCTGGAGATCATGCCATAGTCAATTGCATCCGCAACCCCGACAGGAGCTGCAAGCTTTTGGCATTGTCCCATGTAGTCAAGGGCCATTTCTGTCTCATCATAAGAAACCAGGTAGCCAATGTCTGTTGCGTAAACACCAAGGTTAAGAGCAGCAATGGATTCACTCTTTTGGTATTCTGCCATTTTATCCGCTGAGACATTGTTTACAACTCCAAGGTTGAAGTCAGCACCTGCTTGCATCAACAAATAGGGTACTTCTGATGGTGGTGGTAGGTCTTCGAAAACTTTACTTACATCAACAGCAACTTGTTCTTTTGCTGCGTCAAATTCATCTCCCGAATCCTCGCTGGATTGTTCCTGGCTGCCGCCTCCTCCGCATGAGGAAATGAAGAAAATTCCAGTTAACAAAAGGGAAGGTAGTTTAAGTCGGTTTAGTTTCATTTCAATATAATTTGAATAACGATTACAAATCTTGATTTGCAATTTACTTATTGTTGAAGATTTCTATGATATTCTTCCTGATCTTCACGCAAAGTTCATCTAATGGCAAATCATTTACGTCTTTTCCAAAGGGGTCCTCTATTTCTTCGGAGATCAATTCTACACTCATCAGGAAATAAAACGCTACCACAACAAGTATAATAGACCAATAACCAAACTCCCCTATGAAAGTCATTGGTAGTGTAATGCAGTAAACGAACAGAAACTTTTTAATGAACATGCTGTAGGAATAAGGAATTGGTGTAGACTTAATTCTTTCGCATGCTCCGATGATATCCGTGAAACCTTTAATTTCCTTATCTATGATAAATAGCTTATCGTTGCTAAGGATGCCCTTTTCATTCAAATCAGCCACCCTTTCCATCATCAACTGGTTAACGATATTTGGGCGGTGCTTACTGTTTACAATGCGTTCTTTGGTTTCTTCATTGTAAAAATCCATCTCACCCACCATCTTACTATCCCTTAGGTGATTCTTCATTGCAAAAGTCACGTTGGGAATCATCTTCTTGAAAAAGAGTCTATCATCTACTGCATCTTGAGGTAGGAATGCTGATATCTTGATTGCCAGTTGTCGGCAGTCATTTACTAGCTTTCCCCACAGTTTTCGTCCTTCCCACCACCGATCATAGGCGGTATTTGTTCGTAGCACCAGGAATAGACCCAATATGACCCCAAGTATTGAGTGAAAAGCCTTTGTATCGACAATTACTACTTCAAGGACATCTATGAGGAAGAAGCAGAGGAAAAATGTTAGTACCCCGGCAAATAAGATCAGCGGAAAAAGCAGCCTAATGACGTATCGGCTGTACCTATCAAAAATGAGGGAGAACCACGATTTTGGATTGTACTGGATCATGGGCTGGTGAAGATAGCCAATTCATAAATGATTAATCAATTGTAATTGCGGAGCTTAGTTTTTAGGGTTCGATAATACCCTTCCTCCTGAAGCCCAATTTCACCTTTCAGTTTCATGATCCGATTGTACGATGATCTAATTCGATCAGTGTCGATGATTTTCTCGAAAATCAAATCTTTGATGATGGCATGTATGGTGGTAGCTGAAACACGGTTTTCGTCGCTCACATTGTTGGCAAACATCAGAATATCCACTCCAGCCAAAAGCGAAAGCTTGATGGCTTCTCTGAGACCATATTCATTGTCGATGGCACCCATCTGCATGTCATCAGAAATAATAACACCCTCGAACTGCAGGAAACCTCTCAGAAGATCGGTGACTACACTTTTGGATAGCGTGGCAGGGTTCTTAGTCTCGTCCAGTGTTTTGTTCACAATATGAGCGGTCATGACCGCACTTACTTCTCCACTATCTATGAGAGCAGAGTAAGGATAGACCTCTTCCATCTGCCATGTTTCTGTGACATCTGTCAAGCCCAAATGTGTATCTCTCCTGCTGCTTCCATGTCCAGGGAAGTGTTTCAAAACCGGAATGACATCTTTTTTACGAAGTTCTTCAATAACAATGCCTGCATGCTTGATCACCTCTTGGTAGTCTTCAGAATAGCTCCTTTCGATTCTTCCAATGACTGGATTCCTAGGATTTAGATTGACATCTACAACAGGCGCATAATTCATGTTGATGCCAAAGCTGCTAAGTAGATCCGCTGTTTGCTTCGCATAAAACCTAGTAGAATCTAAGTTGTCTAAATCGCCCAAGTACTGAGCCGATACATTTTTGGGGAAACCATATCTGGTTTTCATTCTTGTGACCCAACCTCCTTCTTCATCGATACTTACAAAAAGAGGGGTTTCGGCTTGTTTTTGCAGCGCCTCTACTAGTGATGCGAGCTCTGGTTTGGGGCTTTCAAACAGAATGTTCTTCTCATAAAGAACTACACCACCCACTTTGCCACTTTTGATTTCGCTGAAGATGGGCTCATTGGTATCTACCAAATTAAAATCTCCTATGCCTACCATGATCATCTGGCCAATCATGATGTCGAGTGAATCCTTTACGGGATCTGTTCCGGATTTTGAGAATGCAAAAAAGGAGTAAGAAAAAAGTATTAGGAGTAACGAACTTCTGATCCTAATTTTTGATGATTTTATCAATGCGATCTCCATTTGTGGATAAATAATGCCCTTGCAAATCTGCAGCAAGGCACGAATGTACAGGAATGATGCCAATCAAGTCACCTACATTTATTTGAGAGAGCTTTTCTTTGGGCAGCTGGATGATTCCATGTTCCTGGGAAAGCCGAACCACATTTCCTAAAACCTTGTTTTCCCAGCCAGATTTGGTCAGACTAACCACCTTCCCGAAAGAAGTTTCACCATTGCCTCCCACCCTATCTTTGGATAAATGAACTGCACCTCCATAGACCACCACTTCATTTCTCTCCGGGTGCAGGGCTACAACTGGTGCCGCTAAACAGACCGCAATTTCTTCGAATTGGCAAGAACCAATTTCATGCTGCATCCAATCATAGAACACAAAATTTCCTGGTCTCAATTCATCAAAATCGGATAAATCATCCATGATACTACAAGATGGAGTGTCTCCGAATGAAATGATCCCACCGAACTTTTCGCGCAAAGGCAAAAGGATCTTTTTCGCACCGTTGAAAATGTACTCAAGATTTTCTCGGTTTTTGCTTCCATACGTATGGCCTGCGTGAGCCAAGAAGCCCTTGAACTCCAAGTGTTCGGAACTGCCTTCAATGAGCTTAGCAATAGTATCCTCACTTCTATGATCAAGTCCGGTTCTGTGAGTACCGACATCAATTTTGAGAAAGTAGCCAACGCTATTAGTCAAATGAGTCTTGGCATGCTCGAGGCTATCCATTGACTCTATTAATACGTTTAGCTGATTGTTACGAGCCAACTCATTGATTTCATTTATTTCCAGTGGATTGTACGGAAAGGCGATCGTAATATCGTTCCAGCCATGCTCTGCAAAATAAGAAGCCATCGAGACGGAGCTCACGGTGCATTTTTCTACTCCAGCAGACCTGTACCAATCAGCAATGGCTGCAGAGTGATGTGTTTTAAAATGCGGACGTAGAACGGCCTGCGAGTTTTTAGCCTTGGTAACCATTTTTTGGATGTTTACCATGCACTTGCCCTTATCGACTAACAGTGTCGGTTTTGTTATCTGCATTGCTTACTCGGAAAGTAAATTCATTTCGAAAAGAAAAGGATCAAACTCTTCCTTTAATTTCTGAATAAACTCTGGATCTTTTAAGTAAAAGTTGAGAAAGTTTGTTTTTCGCTCTTGCAGAGTGCCTCCTGGAAATAATGACTCTTTTACTGCCTCTATCTGCTCCCCAGTGTTTTGGTGCTTCTTTTTCTCAGCTCTTAGGATTTTCTTCTCGGCCTTCTGCACCTTTTTTTGAAAGCTGGCATGTATTGCCTCCACATGCTGCTCAAGTGTCGGGTTCACCTTGGAGGCTTTGGCTTTCATTGCATCCTTTATTTTTTCCAAAGATTTTGCCTCCTCTTGATAATCAACCTGTTTCTGAGTGTTCTTACTAATCCATTTTGAAAAAGCTTGATCACTGCCCAGGAATAAGTCTTTTGTGCTCAACCCAATTTTGCTCCACTTATCCTGGTTTTTTTGGGAGCTAACCAATCCAAAGTTCCTAGGGAGTAGGATGGGAAAAGGAGTCTTGAAGTGATCAAAGAGATCTTTCAACTGAAGCCAGTAGACCAGCTCAGAGGGTCCACCAACATAAGCCAAGTTTGGTAAGATCAGTTCTTGATAAAGTGGCCGAAGGATCACATTCGGACTGAATTGCTCGGGGTTGCTTTGAATCAGTTGCCTCATCTCACTTTCAGAAAAATGAATGTCACTACTGATCGCTTCAAAGCCACTCTCACTAGCAATAATCCGCTCTCTCACATCTCCGTTCAAGTAGAAAAAGTTGATTTCGCGCGGATGTACTTGAGGCTTAAAGCCGAGTGCTTCAAGAGCCTTAGATGTTTTGGAAACTAGCTTCTGCGGCGAATGACTAAATAGGTCTTCTTCAACCACATGATTCAAACTTTGCTTTAGTTGTGGATCATCCGCATCAATGACCACTAATCCGTCTCTTCCAAAAAGGTGATTGACATAGCGGCGCACAGCTTCAGCTAATGATTCGGCAGTATAGGCTTCTTCAAAAAATGCAGCCCCTTGCGGAAGCGATTTTGCGATCTCTACTAGTTCCTTTGGATTAAACCGACCTACGGCTCCTTTTTGGTCCGTTTTCCATTCCACTTTCTTTCCTTCGTAGTGAAAATATTGGATCTCTTCAAAGTCATGATCTTCACTAGCCATCCAATAAACCGGCACAAAATCGTATTCGGGAAATTTCTTTTTCAACACCTGACAGGTATTGATCACGGTAATGATCTTGTAAATGAAGTAGAGCGGTCCCGTGAAGATGTTTAGTTGATGACCCGTCACGATAGTGTAGGTCTTATCATCTTTCAAAAGAGCAATATTCTTTGAAATGGCCTCTTCCATCTTAAGGCCATCATATTGATCTTCCAAAGAATCGACGAGCGCTGATCTCTTAGCCGTTGGGAAATTTCTCCCTTCTATGATTTCTCTAAAGTTTTCCAGTTTGGGTGCTACGCTGTAGAAGGGAGCTAGTTCTCTTTTGCCAGATATGTAATCAAGAAAAAAGCTGGAAAAACAGTCGGTCTCTTCTAATGGGATGGTTTCTTTTTGCACGCAGTAGTAACGAATTAGTGTCCGACAGGTTCACCAAACAGGTCAAAGGCTGTCGCATCAGTGATCTTGATCTGAGCAAAATCCCCAATTCGCAAGTAAGAATTACCTGGAGGGATGATGACCTCATTGTCAACTTCTGGCGAATCATACTCTGTCCGACCGATGAAATTGCCACTTTCTAAACGATCAATCAAGACGTTGAATTCCTTTCCGACTTTTGCTTCATTGTGGCTCAAAGAGATGCCTTCTTGTAAATCCATTACAGCATTGGCACGCTCTTGCTTGATTTCTTCTGGAACATCATCTTCATAGCTGTAGGAATGGGTATTATCTTCATGAGAGTAGGTAAAGATGCCTAATCGTTCAAAGCGACTCTGTTCCACAAAATCTAGCATCTGCTGGAAGTCGTCTTCAGTTTCTCCAGGGTGCCCCGCAATTAGCGTGGTACGAATAGCTATATCAGGGACTTTTTCTCTCATTTTTTCCAGAAGCGCCTCTGTCTTAGCTTTGGTTGTTCCTCGTCTCATCAGCTTGAGCATATTGTCTGAAGCATGCTGCAAAGGGATGTCTAGGTAATTACAGATATTAGACCTTCTTGCCATCACTTCAAGCACATCCTCAGGAAACCCAGTTGGAAATGCATAATGCAACCTGATCCAGTCAAGCCCCTCTACATCTGCCAACCGATCCATTAGCTCAGCCAGATTCCTTTTCTTGTAAAGGTCCAAGCCGTAGTAAGTAGAATCCTGGGCGATCAATAAGATTTCTTTTGTTCCTTGACTAACGAGAGATTTTGCCTCGGAAATGACTTGTTCTATAGGTTTCGAAACATGCTTCCCTCGCATCAATGGTATAGCACAGAAGCTACAGGGTCGATCACAGCCTTCTGCAATTTTTAGGTAGGAGTAATGACTACTGGTTGTGGTTACTCTTTCGCCAAGAAGCTCCTTCTTGAAATCTACCTTAAACTTCTTTAGTAATGCAGGAAGGTCACCCGTTCCGAACCAGGCATCCACATCAGGGATTTCTTCTTTGAGCTCATCTTTATACCGCTGGGAAAGGCACCCGGAGACATAGACCTTTTCTACTAAACCGTCCTCTTTCGCATCCACATATCGCAGAATGGTGTCGATGGATTCTTGCTTCGCATTATCAATGAAGCCGCATGTATTTATGACTACCACGTTGGAATCGTCTTCCTTGGATTCGTGTGTGGCATCAATGTTGTTCCCCTTCAACTGCGTCAACATGACTTCCGAATCAACTAGGTTTTTTGAGCAACCAAGCGTGACAATGTTGACTTTTGTTTTCTTTAATCCCTTCGTTTTCATTTCGAGCTGCAAAGCTATTGAAAAAGGAGTGATGAATTATTTAGATACCCATGAAGGTTTAATTTTGCGGCCCTGTGAAGAAACTCTTGATCATACTACTTATTGGAGGCTTGAGCGCGTGTAGCGACATTGAAAACTGCGATACAAATGATGAGCAAGATTTCATGATCCTTCGCTTTTTTGACCTGGAGACACAAACTACTAAGGAGGTAGGCTTCACAATAACTGGATCAGACACTCCATTTCAGTTTGAGCCTACGACGGACTTCTCCGCAATTGGTCTTCCCTTAAACCCTAGTGCTAGTTCTACCGGTTTTGTGTTTACTTCAGATACTTCCAATTTCGAGCTGGTGATTAGCTATGATCTAGAACTAAGCATCTTTGATGATGCTTGTGATCCGTCATTTGTTTTTAGCAACTTAGATACGGTGAGCTACACATTTGACTCACTTTCTATTCCAGGCACCATTACTAACCGTCAACTAGAGACTAATGTGGAAGTATTTTTTTAGACTTTGGTTAGTATGCTTCGCGATTTCAGGGTTTTCGCAGCAGCCGTCAAATAACCCACCACCCGGACCTACCCAAGGTGGAACCACGATGGCAGACCAGCGAAGGATAGGCCCCAAGCCAGATTGGACACCACATGAGCTGAAGGTGGGGATAAATGCAATCAGAAGTGGGAGAACGATTTTTGGATCCGGATTGAACACGCATGAGATTCAATTGGGTCTTGCCATGTACCGTGCAATTGTGATCTTAGACCTTGGTGTTGAAGAAAATAGGAGAGGGGAATCATTTAGCTACACAAATACCGGTCAGTACTTTCGGTTTGGTGCTGACTGGAATTTCATCAAAGAACAGGAGAGTGGTAATGTGCTTGCATTAGGTCTCCGCTATGCAAGAGCCGGATTTAACGACAACCTATCCTATACCAACGATCAAGGTTTTGGAGAGGAAAATTTTCAGTTCGAAAATGCAAACCTAAATGCCAGATGGTTCGAGGTTACACTAAACCTGAGAGGTAAAATAGTTTCCAATTTGTATATGGGAATGACACTTCGCTGGCAGAATTCTCGCAAGATCAATGGCGAGGGAGTCTTGAAGACCTTCGATATTCCTGGCTTTGGAAAAACTCGCAGAGAGAACTCCACTGCTTTTGATTATTACATTATGTGGAGGATCCCGTTTAAGAAGAAAGAGTCATAAGTAACTCTCAAAAACCTTTAGGGTCCTTACTAGAATTGCGTATCCAAAACATAAAACCCATCTGAAGCATTATAGCCATCAAAGTATAGCTTACCCGCGCGCTTACATGGAATTAACACTGTCTGATCCTCTGGAAGATCTAATGCTTCTGTCTCGAGTGTAATTGTATTTAGTCTAATTAATTCACTAATGTAATTGTTGGAGCCAGGAATTGGGAATGAGAGCTTAGTGAAGTAAATATTACTATCAATGATTTCCATGTCTTCAACGTATCGAAAATCGGGATTAGAGAACAGGAATGTCCATGTATCATTAATTGGGTCATACTTTTGAATAGATCTATCCTCTGACAATTGAGTATAGTAAACAAATACTTCGTGTTCACCCACTGTTGCGAGCAGGTTGTAACTATAAAAGTTCTCAGGGATG
The DNA here is from genome assembly GCA_964472815.1 of uncultured Roseivirgaceae bacterium. GTDB lineage: Bacteria > Bacteroidota > Bacteroidia > Cytophagales > Cyclobacteriaceae > Ekhidna. Next base: position 2,666 of record CAYYNA010000020.1, on the reverse strand, counting down.
TTGTCTTTTGCCATCCAAGTATCGTCGCTCGAATCATACTCATAAAACCCCTCGTCAGAGATTATGAAAGATCTACCAGACACAGTGAAGCCAGTTATACCATTTCCGCTGAGAGGAGTCTCATTGAGCTTCGACCATGAATTTGTTGAAATGGAATATCTCCAAAAATCATTCATCGGTAAACCGGGACAGACAATGTTAGGGTTGGTACTGCAGCCAGTTCGCGCATTAAGGCCCATTCCATAGTATAAAAAATCGTCAATTAGGAAGCCCGAGCCTCTATATCTGTTTCCATCGTAACCAACCTCCCCTGGAAATGATGTCAAGAAACGCCATGAATTAGAAGAAAAATTGAATTCAAATATTTGTGTGTTGTTAAGAATCAGGTAGGTCCTACCTTCGTCATTTATTATCTCTGTGACGTTATCAAAGTTTCTATTTGGAAGCTCCCTCCAAGCAGTCGTGTAATCAATTCTCAGATCTTCGCTAAAATCAGACCCTATCGAGTTATTAATTAGAAAAGAGCCAGTAACGATTTCAGAAACAAGTGGATTATCTAATATCAGCTCGTCAAGCAAAACAGTAATATCTGTGGGCGAAGACGATAAGACTTCTAAACTTAATTCGTTGAACTGGATTGAGTTATTAGCTTGAATTGGATTAAAATTGGCTCCCCTAATGGTGACACTTTGATCTATATCTGTGAGTTCGCTTGGCGTAATAGATTCAACAACCGGATCGTTTAGCGTAAAGCTACTTGCTTCTTCAATCAAGTTATTGACCTCAATGGTCACTGCCGAAGACTTGGAATCTAATTCATTCGGTACTTTGAATGTAATCTTGTCCTTTGAGCTTTCAAGAATATCCGCACTGTAGTCATTCATTTTCACTTCATTATCGGTGGGATTTGATGAAAAATTATTTCCACGCAAGACAATAGTATCGCCCCATGTTCCAAATTCTGGAGCGAAACCGACTACCTCAGGACCTAGATAATAAAAGCTTATTGAGTTAGAAAGCGTCGAATTAACACTCAGGACAATCTCTATGGGGTTATTGATATCGCTAGGTAGTGAGGCAACAATTTTTGTGTTGCTAAAAGAGTCCATTTTGGCAAGGATACCATTGCAGCGGAATTGAGCAATACCTTGAATTTGGCCAAAATTCTCACCTTTTAGAACGATTTCGTCACCCCAGAATCCTGAATCTGGAGTAATCGAATCGATTATTGGGTCAGGTATTGTGATCTCTGGGCTTGTGGTGCTTTGACTAGCAGTATTTGAAATAGAAATATTGAACTTCTTATCCACAGCAGGTATTGAGATATCTAGGCGATCATTTCCAACAAAAATTGGGCTTACTTCTGTCTCGTTGAGCAGAACTGTATTTTGATCGGCAGTGAATCCAAAATATTTACCATTTATGCTAATGGTATCACCAAAGACAGGGTTCGGGTTTGAAATAGAGGTGATTTCCGGAGGTTTGAAGGATATCAACTCGCTAGAAACGGTGCTATTTCCCTGAATCGAGAGTTGGACATTGAAAGATGGTGAAGAGATTTCATCAGAGACAATTACTTGCACAAGTGTATCAGTTGTTACAACTACTTTGCTAGGGTTATCTCCTAGTTTTACTTGGACACTACTTTTCAAATAGCTAAAATTTTGACCTGAAATAGTGACAGTATCTCTGTAATGAACCGACAATGGAAATATCGAATTGATTATGGGGGCGTTAGCTCCAAGGCTTAGAAATTTAACAGTGGATCCATATACCGTATAATCTTTAGTGATTACAAATGGCCTGACATAATAAGTGTTTTCTACTTTTAGCGAAGAATTTACTTGACTGGAAAATGTCAATCCATCAGGCTCTCCAAGAATAATCACCCTCTCGGAGGAGGCGATGACTGGATTTGGTGCTGTTGACCAAGCAAAGCCGTATGATAAGATTTCAAAACCCCCTCTGTAAGTAATTTCTGCACTAAAGGAAGCTCCATTTTCTGTGATGTTTGAAACAGGTAATGTATTTATGAGAGGGTACTCTCTGCTGGATATTTTATCCTCTTCGTTGCAAGAAAGGAGTAGAATAATTATGAGGACGTTTATGCAACGTACGCACTTCTTGATCATAGGGTAATTAGTGTTTTTGTGAGACTTAGACCGAGTGAAAACTGACGATTCTTGGCACTCGGACCATCTTCCTCAACAATGTTGTTGAATTGCAATTGTTTCAATGATAAGGCTAGCTGTAGAGCTCCGATATTGCGACTGACACCAATACCCCAAAAAAGTCCAATCGAATTTTTGAGGGCAAACGGAACCTCTGGTGCGTTGACAAACACATTATCACCTCTTATTTCCTCACTAAACAAGTTTACCTCATCGTTTGTAATTGCTTGGAAGCTTAAGCCAGCTTGACCATGTATGTTTATTGCACCAAGAGGCCGAGCATATTTAAAAGCGATCGGAAAAGTGAGGCTAGAGTACTCTATGAATAATTCATTAAATCTAAAACGTTGAACTACACCCCCAAGTAACGCTTCTTCAGCGAATAGTGTGTTGAAATTGGACCGGGCAAAAAATAAACCAAGGTCTAGTGAAAATCCCTTTAGAATTTTTGGTGACGATAAATGATGCTTTTGAAAAATCTTTTCAAGCTCATCA
>CAYYNA010000019.1:21459-29031 GCA_964472815.1 uncultured Roseivirgaceae bacterium | reverse complement strand
GCCTGAGCTAGATCGAATCGTCCATTTAGGAAGGCACGCTGTGTAAACTCGCCTGGCTTAGCAAGTCGAGCTCCCTTGGCGATAAGCAAGCTCAGAATGCGCTGCAAAATGTATTGAGATCCATGGCTTGAAATTTCAATGACATCCTCTTTAGTGTAAGAATTAGGGCCTAGGAAGAGCGAAACAAGCACCTCATCTAAGATCTCATTTTCGTCATTTCGGATGGTTCCTAGGTGGATGGTGTGGGATTTGACTTGGGTCAGATCCTTTCCTTTGAAAACTTCATTCACCATGGGTAGGGTTTGCGGTCCAGACACTCGGATAATTCCGAGCGCACCAACTCCCGGTGGGGTGGCTAAAGCGACAATGGTTTCTGCAAATGCACTCATTGCTGCAAAGATGAATACATTTTCAATATGAGGGTATTAAGTTGACGCTGACTCATGAGCACTTGACAGCTCAGAGAGATATACGAATTGGCGTCATGACAGGATGGTACACTCGTCTTGATAGTCTGCTTGAAAGGATCAATTAAATTGAGCCCAAGGGCTTCTGGAAGGTCTATATGCGTTTGGAAGAACTATACGAGCAAGACTTAACTTAGAAGGCAGAAGCTGTCCGATACAGCCATGTAGCGAAAATGATGAGAAGCAGACCTCCTAAAACTATCCCAATGGTATTGGGAATCAAGAAGTAAAAGAGTCCTGTGGAGGCTAGCAAGCGAAGGTACTCTGCAGGTACCCAGCTCTTGCGGTTCTCCATCAAAATCCCTAGCTGAGCAATGGACCAGATGATATATCCAGCCATCGCCAGCTTGATATAGAAATCGTAATTACCTGCAGTAAAAAGGAAGAGTGCCGTAAACCCCAGCACCATCACAAATTGGATAAATACATACCGGATCATTGGCAAGTAAGGAGCTAGTTCAAACTTTTTGTAGGTAGATTTTGACACTTCAGGAGCTGCTAGATAGCCTCCTTGTTCTGCAGGTCTCCAGCCAGGTTTGAAGAACAAGACTTTGATTTTGTTCATTAATCCAGGAGTCCTTTTTAACTGCTCTACCATTCCAACGATAGGGAGGACATTTGCCCAAACCGGATTCCAGGTGTTAGTTGGTGTGGTCACGCCATAAGTCGGCTTTTCTTCTTCAGGTTGAAAAGTCCCAAACATTCGATCCCAAAACATTAAGGTGCCTGCATGATTTCGATCGATGTATTTCGGGTTGCGACCATGATGAACCCGATGGTGTGAGGGAGTATTAAAAGCAAACTCAAACCACTTAGGAAGCTTATTGATCGCTTCCGTGTGTATCCAAAACTGGTAGATAAGGTTCAAGCCTTTTACTGTTAAGAATGCATAGGCACTGAATCCCATGAATGCTAGCGGAAGGTAGAACAGCATGGAGAAAACCCCCCCAAAAGAAGATTGCCTTAATGCAACGGAGAGGTTGTAATCCTCGCTTTGATGATGCACCACATGCGCCGTATTCCACAGAAAATTGATCTCATGACTAGCACGATGAAACCAATAGTAGAAAAAGTCCACAAGGACAAATAGTATTAACCAGGTCCACCAGGTATCAGGAATATTTCCAATCGACCAATACTGGTAAACGTACTGATACATTCCGACTGACAAAACACCCCAAATTGCATTAGTCACTTGAGAAGAGATTCCACAACTGATGTTTGATATCGCGTCATTCGTTCGGTATAGCTTCACTTTATTGATTAACTGATAGACTAGTTCAAAACCAATCAAAAGGAAGTAGAGGGGTATGGAGAGAATGACTGGGTTAAAATCCATTCGCCAAAAATAAGCACGCAGACAGTTAATTAATATGTCGGGAATTAGATTTGCCGGATGATAAAAGCGATCAAGGTTCTCAACGTTTTTTCCACTTTATTATTTGCTGCGATACTCCTCTTGGTTTATGCCTATTTACCCATTAGTGTGGACCTTAACATAGATGGACTGTCCTCGATTCACAAGCAGACCTTGTTCTATCAATTGCTGGCTGGATTTGTCATATTGAACATCATTTTGAGACTGACGATCAATCATGGATTCAAGTCGCTAGTTGAACTACCCAAAGCCTGGGTCAGCTTGCTTATTTTCATCGTTAACTTTTATTTGGCATTGCTTGTGGGATTTGTTGGTGTGTGGAACAATGCTACGCACGTCAGCCCATCGAGCTTCGGTTACCTAAATATTATCGGTCCCGTGCTGCTGACCATCTGGGTGGTAGGACTAATTTTTTTAGTAATCAAAAAATCATAAAACTCACTCTTTTACAGGGTATTAAATTGAATTATTTCAAGTAATGCTCCTTGTATACCGTACGTTGTTACGTGTCACTATTGGATTTTTATCATTACTTTGGGCATTGTTTAAAATAAGCAACGCAACAAAAAAAGTAAATGGCAGAAGCGATTTATACCGAGGATAGTATAAAGTCACTTGACTGGAAAGAGCACATCCGCCTGAGGCCAGGTATGTACATAGGGAAGTTGGGGGATGGCAGCTCTCCAGATGATGGCATCTATGTGCTTGTAAAGGAGATTATTGATAATAGCATCGACGAACACATGATGGGTCACGGCAGAACCATCGAAGTGAAAGTGACAGATCATCGAGTGACTGTCCGCGACTATGGTCGGGGAATACCCTTAGGAAAAGTGGTAGATTGTGTGAGCAAAATCAACACTGGTGGTAAGTATGATTCTGGTGCCTTTCAAAAATCTGTCGGTTTAAATGGTGTTGGTACAAAAGCAGTAAATGCACTATCCAATTATTTCAAAGTCCAGAGCTTCAGAGAAGGGCAGACTAAGCTGGCTGAGTTCGAGAAAGGAGAGATCACGAATGATGCGAAAGTTGAGAAGTCGGAGCAACGAAATGGTACCCGTACCATCTTTGAGCCAGACGGAAATGTCTTCAAAAATTTCCATTTTATTCCAGAGTATCTGGAGAACTTGATGTGGAACTATGCCTATCTAAATGCTGGCTTGACCATTGTTTTAAATGGTAAGAAATTTCATTCCGAAAATGGTTTGAAGGATCTCTTGGCAAGGAAGACCGATGAAGAGAATTTAAGGTATCCAATCATTCACCTAAGAGGCAATGATATTGAGCTAGCATTAACGCATGCAAATCAGTACGGCGAAGAGTATTACTCTTTCGTGAACGGCCAGTACACCACGCAAGGTGGTACGCATTTAGCTGCATTGCGTGAAGCGTTAGTTAAGACCATTCGTGAATTTTATAATAAGAGTTTTGATGCAGCCGATGTTAGGTCTGCGATTGTAGGTGCCATAGCGGTTAGGGTTCAGGAACCCGTCTTTGAAAGTCAGACTAAAACCAAATTGGGGTCACAGAATGTGGGGCCGAAGGGACCAACTATGCGAACCTTTGTGAATGATTTTGTGAAGACGGAGTTAGATAATTATCTACATAGACACTCACAAGTTGCCGACGCTTTGTTAAAGCGAATTCAGCAGTCTGAACGGGAGAGAAAGGAGATTGCAGGGATTAAGAAACTGGCGAACGAGCGAGCCAAGAAAGCGAACCTTCATAACAAGAAGCTAAGGGATTGTCGAATTCACTTTAACGACAAGAAAGGAACTGAAGAGGTAAAGGATGAGACGATGATCTTCATTACGGAGGGAGATTCTGCAAGTGGCTCCATTACCAAGTCAAGAGATGTGCAGACGCAAGCGGTGTTCTCTTTGCGGGGAAAGCCTTTCAACTGTTTTGGACATACAAAAAAGGTGGTTTACGAGAATGAGGAGTTCAACCTTTTGCAACATGCCCTGAATATCGAAGATGGATTAGAAGGTTTGCGCTATCGCAAAATTGTGATTGCGACAGATGCAGATGTGGATGGAATGCACATACGATTGTTGTTGCTGACCTACTTTTTGCAGTTTTTTCCTGAGCTTGTACGCAGCAACCATATCTTCATATTAGACACTCCACTCTTTAGGGTTAGAAATAAGAAGGAAACCATCTATTGTTATTCGGAGGAGGAGAAGCAGTTGGCAGTCAATAAGCTTGGAAATAAGCCGGAGATCACTCGATTCAAGGGACTCGGAGAGATTTCACCTAATGAGTTTGCAGGGTTTATAGGCGAGGACATTCGATTAGAGCCGGTCATTCTGCAGAAAGACACCAGTATCGCAGATCTACTCAAATTTTACATGGGGAAAAACACACCTGACCGTCAGCAATTCATTATTGACAAACTAAGAGTAGAGAAAGATTTGTTAGAAGAAGAAACCGCTGCTTAGTTGTAATAATCTTGCAAGAAGATATGAATTGTAAAAAAATTACAATAAATTACATTTTGTAATAATACTGCAATGAATCATATCATTTTGATGGCAGATGTGGTAGATAGTCATGATTTTGACGGACAAGTTCTGATGAACAGGTTTCAAGAGCTGGTAAAATTTACAAATCAGATTTTCAATCAATCCATACTTTCACCACTCACGATAACACTTGGCGATGAATTTCAGGGAGTCGTTGATACTCCTTCCAATGCAATTAATATGGTGTTTGCAATGGAAGAATGGATTTTGGAAAACGAGTGGGAGTTCAAGCTTCGATATGTGATTGTTGAGGGAAAAATTGATACTGAAATAAATCGAGATTCAGCACATGAAATGTTAGGAGAAGGGCTTACTCTAGCTCGCAAGAAATTGGGTGAGATGAAGAAAGATCCTGTACGGTTTTTTGTGTCTTTGCAAGACAAGCAACAATCATCCGCTCTACAAAAAGCTTTGAGGTTATCGCAGCATTTCATTGATGGTTGGCAGCCAAAAGACAGATCAACTGTCTCAGGCTTTTTGAATGGGTTGGATTATAAAGAGCTAGCAAAGAAGCTAGGCAAAGACGACTCATCTGTATGGAGGCGTAGAAAAAGCCTGGCAATAGAAGAATATCAGACCTGCAAAGCACTTATTGATGATCTGATACATGGATAGTACTAAAGTCAACATAGCGGTTTTTATGGTTGGCGAGTTAGTGGCACTACCAATCTTTTGGGGAGTCACCAAGATGTTTAGAAGAAACCTAACACTTAGCAGTATCCTCAGAGGAATACTAGAAAGGACCTTTATCTATATAAGTCTTTTGGTGGCGCTACCTCAAGGGCTAGCATTTTTTGGGGCACTGAAGATTGCCACCCGGCTCAAGGATGATGATAAGATTTCAAATGATTACTTTCTGACAGGTAATCTGATTTCCGTTTTGATGGTCATCGGATATTATCTGCTCAGCAACTATTTTGATAAATAAGATGGGAGAAGAACACGAAAACGAAGAAGAACTACATGATGTAATCCCTTTGTCGGGGATGTATGAAAATTGGTTTCTGGACTATGCTTCGTATGTCATATTAGAAAGGGCCGTACCTGCCATCAATGATGGTTTGAAGCCGGTCCAGAGAAGGATTCTTCATGCGATGAAGGAGATGGATGACGGAAGGTACAATAAGGTGGCCAATATCATCGGGAGTACCATGCAGTACCATCCTCATGGTGATGCCTCTATCGCAGATGCCATCGTGAACTTGGGTCAAAAGGACTTACTCATTGATACGCAAGGGAACTGGGGAGATGTGAGGACTGGAGACTCAGCTGCAGCCCCCAGGTATATCGAGGCTCGCTTGTCAAAATTTGCCTTGGAGGTGCTCTACAATCCACAAACTACCGAATGGCAGCTTTCTTACGACGGTCGAAAGAAAGAACCTGTAACATTTCCGGTCAAGTTTCCACTATTACTTGCGCAAGGAGTAGAGGGGATTGCAGTTGGGCTTTCCACCAAAATGTTGCCTCACAACTTTTGTGAAATTCTGGAAGGCTGCATTGCTACGTTGAAGGGTAAGAGAGTTAAACTTTATCCAGATTTTTTAACCGGAGGAAAAGTAGACGTCAGCGATTACAACGATGGGAAACGAGGTGGCAAGGTGCGGGTAAGAGCTGCCATTGAAGAGCGGGACAAGTCAACCCTGATCATTAAGGATATTCCTTTTGGCACTACAACTTCATCTCTCATTGACTCCATTGTAAAAGCAAACGATAAAGGCAAGATCAAAATCAAAAAGGTGGTGGATAATACCGCCGCAGATATCGAAATAGAAGTAAGCCTGGCGCCTGGAACTTCACCAGATATCACCATGGATGCTCTATATGCATTTACCGACTGTGAAGTATCCATCTCACCGAATGCTTGTGTTATTGTAAATGACAAGCCGCAGTTCTTGGGCATAACAGATATTCTGAAGCAATCGGTGGATCAGACCTTGGATCTCTTAAAGCAGGAATTGGAGATCGAAAGAGCAGAGCTCAAGGAGAAGATTTTCTTCACCAACCTACTTAAGATCTTCATCAATGAGGGGATGTACAAGCACCCGGATTACGAAAACTCAGAAGATATTCAGAAATGCTACGAGGTGCTTCACGAGCTATTTACGCCATTCTTTGATGTATTCTACCGGGCAATCACCAATGATGACTATAAGCGGCTAATTGAAAAACCACTTAGCAGTATCACTCGGTTTGATACAAGCAAAGTCGAGGCACAGATCCGAGATTTGGAGGAAAAAATTGACCTGGTCAATCACCACCTTGATCATCTTACAGACTTTGCGATTGACTACTATCAGAGATTACTGGATAAGTATGGAAAGGGTCGGGAGAGAAAAACAGAGATAACCCATTTTGACACCATAAATACGACAGTTGTCGCAGCAAACAATGCCAAGCTTTACGTAAATCGACAAGATGGTTTCATTGGGTATGGACTGAAGAAGGACGAGTTTGTGAGCGACTGTTCAGACATTGATGATATTATCGCCTTTACGAAAGATGGTAAGTGTGTTGTGACGAAAATTCAGGATAAAGTATTTGTAGGAAAGGATATACTTTATGCTGGCGTCTTCAAGAAGAACGATGAACGTATGGTCTACAATATGGCTTACGTTGACGCCAAGTCGGGCAATAGCTATGTGAAGAGATTTCAGGTACTGTCAGTAACACGAGACCGGCCATACGACCTTACTAAAGGAGGTAAAGGAAAAGTGCACTATTTCACTGCCAACCCTAATGGGGAGGCAGAGGTGCTCACCATCTCACTCACTCAAGCCAGCAAAGCCAGAAAGAAGGTATTTGACTTTGATTTTGCTGATCTAGAAATAAAAGGAAGGGGAGCAGGAGGTAACATTCTCACCAAGTATCCAGTCAGAAAGATTGTGCTTAAGGAAGAAGGGAAATCTACCTTGGGTGGAGTTGATATTTGGTACGATCCAACTGTCGGGAGGCTTAATAGAGAGGAGAGGGGCGACCATTTAGGCAACTTTAAGTCTGAAGATCTGGTCATCGCGTTCTACAAAGAAGGGACTTACGAAACCACCTCTTTTGAATTGACCAATCACTACGACTTTAATAGCATATTGGGCATTTTCAAGCTGGAGGAAGGAGCATCATTTAATGCAGTGCATTACGATGGAGATAGTAAGAACTATTACGTGAAGCGTTTTATCATCGAGACGAACTCTATTAACAAGCGATT
>CAYYNA010000019.1:9337-21359 GCA_964472815.1 uncultured Roseivirgaceae bacterium | reverse complement strand
GAGCCTTTTGTTTCGGAGAACAAACAAAGGCTCATTGATAGGGTCCTTGCAGAACGCACCAGGCATTTGACGCTGGTTTTTGAAGACATAGATAAACCTCACAACATCAGTGCAGTCCTTAGAACTGCAGAATGCCTGGGAATTCAAGATTTACACTTCATTAAGAATAAGAACAGCTACATGGTGAATAAACGCATCGTACACGGTGCAGCCAAATGGATCACCATGCATCATCACAGAGATAAGAAAAATAACATTGACAGATGTTTTGAGGTCTTGCGCAAAGATGGATACAAGATCGCAGCAACTTCGCCGAACGAAAACTCGACTTCTATCTATGAGCTGGACACTAGTCAAAAAACTGCCATCGTTTTTGGTACAGAGGCAGAGGGAATATCCGAAGAGGTAGGTCAGAAGGCAGACGCCTTAGTACATATTCCCATGGCCGGATTCACAGAAAGTTTTAATTTGTCAGTAAGTGCAGCGATTTGTTTGACTGTTCTTAAAGGAGGAGCTGGATCCTGGCCATCTATTACCGAAACAGAGAAACTGGAACTTAGAGCGGAGTGGTACCGTAAGATTGTCAGAGAAGCGGATAAAATACTTGAAATAAAAGCCTGAATCACCCTTCATGCCAATTAAGAGACTTGCTAAACCTATTGCGGGGGTTGCCCTGACGTTAGTGCTATTTGTGGTCGGAGCGAATATCTGGGTAGTCATGTCTACGAAGGATCGTATTTATGACATTGCCAAGGTTCCAGCTAATGATGTAGCATTGGTGCTAGGTACAAGCAAACGGACAGTTTCTGGGGGTGTAAATAGATTTTTTAAAGAACGAATGAACACCGCAGCTCTGCTTCATCACCAGGGCTCCATCAAGCACATCTTAGTTAGCGGAGATAATGGCTCCAAGTATTACAATGAGCCGATTGATATGTTAAATGCATTGAATGCACTTGCCATTCCAGATTCCGCGGTTTCCCTGGATTATGCAGGCTTTAGAACATTGGATTCAGTGGTGCGCTCAAAGGAAGTCTTCGGTCAAAATTCCATTACCATCGTGACGCAGGAGTTTCATTGCTATCGAGCTTTGTTCATCGCAGATTTCTTAGGTATAGATGTCGTTGCTGTCTCCGCCGATGGGGGTGGCCCAATTGGAAATTCCCTTGCTCTTAGGGAAGTATTTGCACGAACTATGGCCGTGCTGGACCTCTATGTCCTTCAACGGCAGCCTAAGTTCCTGGGTGAGCAGATTGAATTGAAAATCAATTGATTATTGACCTGCCCATTTTTTGAGTTGCCCGTACGCATCCTCACATTCGTCTCTAATGCCTTGAATTTTTTCCTTTGTAGCGCTTTGGGGATTGTGTTGGAGGTACTCCAAATCCTCACCACAAGGAATCTGAATCATTTTTGCTGTCGGCTTTAGTTGATGTGCAGTCTTACCCAGCGCTACAAAATCCTTCCTTTTGAGCTCATCCATCATCTTATCGGTGAGCATGGTGTAGTTGCTTTCAAACGTTTCCAAATACTCTTTTTTGAATTCATCATCTCCTTCCGCGAGCACATCTAGATAAGAAAATTCAATTTTTACCATAGTCAGATTTTTGGAAGATAAAGGTAGTTAGTTACTGACAAACATTTGCTCATATTCAAAAAGCGATAGAAAATCGAAAAGCGGTCAAGACACCAATATATTTTAGTATTTTCGCTCGAAAATTTAAAGAACGCATGATCCCGGAATTTGAACCATTGAGGAACGACGAAATTGAGGTTTTACTCAACGCTCCTGTCTTAGTATCTATATTGATCGCTGGAGCTGATGGTAAGATTGATAAGACTGAGAAGAAGCAAGCCATAGATGTTGCAAGAAACAAGCAAAGTAGGTCGCGAGAGCAGCTTTCTGAGTATTACAAGATTGTGGGCGATAGGTTTGAGGATTCATTTAGTAAGCTTTCGGATTCATTACCTTCCGGAACAGAGGAGAGAACCCAAGCTGTTTCGATCGAGCTAAGGAAGCTGAATTTCATCCTCCCAAAGATTGACAAGAACTTTGGGATAAAGCTGCATGCAAGTCTCAAGGATCTGGCTAAGAAGATTGCAGAGGCTTCAGGTGGAGTTCTTGGTTATCTTTCGGTAAGTTATGAAGAGGCAAAATTGATTGAGTTGAGAATGATCAACGATCCCTCTTAAACCAAACTGGCATAAACTGAAGGCCCTGATTTGAGTTTTCAGATCAGGGCTTTTTTTTTGAGAAGAACATGAACAAAACAGGAATAGTACCTCCGCTAAGACTATGCTTCTTTATGTGGCTAATCTTCACGATAGAGTTTTATCTACCTGTTGATTTTGGTTCGTTTGGTATTTTTCCTAGGGATACTAGAGGACTGATCGGAATTGTAACTGCACCTCTTTTGCATGGTAGTTTCAATCATTTAATGTCGAATACGATACCTCTTTTAGTACTAGGGAGTTCACTGTTCTTTTTCTATTCTTCTATTGCTCCAAGAGTGTTTTTGTACTCCTATTTTTTTACGAATGTCTTGGTCTGGATTTTTGGTAGACCGTACTATCACATAGGTGCTTCAGGTCTCATTTACGCGTTAGCGGCTTTTCTCGTTTTTTACGGGATTTTCAAAAGAAACTTCAAGTCTGTACTGCTGAGTGCCGTCACCATTTTCTTCTACGGGGGAATGGTATACGGATTATTTCCATTTGACTCCAGAGTTAGTTGGGAATCTCATTTAATGGGAGCCATTGTGGGCATTTGTACGGCTTACCTCCAGTCTCAAAGAAAAAAGTAGTTTACTAATATTTTTAGTAATTTGCTTTTTAATGGAATATCTTAAAGGGAAAGGGGCGCAAATTAATTTGCCCAACAAGTTTGATAAACATCACCTATCGGCAGAGGACTTTGATGGATTAGATGAGGAGTTGTTGTCCGAGAGGCCAAAAACAAAGGTCTTCTATGAAAGTCCTAAGAAAATTATCTCGACAAATTCGAGCCCGGACATCAAATTTGATCGTAGTATCAATCCTTATCAAGGGTGTGAACATGGATGTGTTTACTGTTATGCTAGAAATTCCCATGAGTATTGGGGTTTCAGCGCCGGCCTTGATTTTGAAACCAACATCATTGTCAAGAAGGATGCCGCGGTACTGCTTGAGCAAGAGTTTTTGAAGGCTTCCTACAAGCCACAAGTGATCATGCTTAGCGGCAACACCGATTGCTATCAACCGCTGGAACAGAAATATGGAATTACCAGAAGGTTACTCAAGACTTTTCTGAAGTACCGAAACCCAGTCGGAATTATAACCAAAAACGCCTTAGTTACTCGAGATGTAGATATTCTGGAAGAGATGGCTACTCTTGGGTTGGTGAAAGTCATATTCTCCATCACCACACTTAATGAAGAACTAAGGAGACTATTGGAGCCAAGGACAGCAAGTGCTGCTAAGAAACTGCAGGCTATCGAACTTCTAAGTTCAAGGGGTATTCCAGTTGGTATCATGAATGCGCCGATTATCCCAGGATTGAATCATCATGAAACTCCCAAAATATTAAAGTTAGCCTCACAAGCGGGAGCAAAGTTTGCTGGATATACCGTGCCACGACTAAATGGTCAGATTCATAAAATTTTCAAGGATTGGGTCATGAAGACCTTTCCCGATAGAGCAGAAAAAATCTGGAATCAAGTACAAGAATTACACGGCGGCAAGGTGAACGATAGTGATTTCGGCCGAAGAATTACCGGTGATGGAGAAATTGCGAAAGTGATAAATAACCTCTTTGAGGTCAGCCGAAGAAAGCATTTTGGTAAGGAGAACCATATTCCGCTCTCTACCGAGCACTTTCGGAAGCTTGGGAACTATTCCCTATTTTGATCTGTGCATTCTAGTCAGTAAGGTGCGCACTCATATACCAAGCAGCTCCTGCCAATGCGATATCCTTCAGAAACATGGATGATCCGACCGGGTCTTGATTGACAAAACCGGGAAGATGAATAAGTACAGCGAAAAGGGCGAGCATCAATCCTAACAACTGCGTAGCTAATCTTGCTTTCTTTCCAAGAACTATCGCTACTGCGGCAAGAATTAGAGCGACACCCGTGAGGTATACAAAGACGATGGGAGCAGGAATGAAGTCTGGCACCATACCGGTCATACTTTCCGCACCCATAAAATGGAATATGCCGAACATAGCCATTGGCCCTGCATACATTAGTTTTCCTACGAATCCTAAGCTTTTCATTTTCTGTGATTTATGTGAGGTTAATATTGAAGTTGGAAGATAACTATTTTTCAGTTCTGGCTTGTATGGATTCAACTAAGGTCCAAACGCTTTGGTCTTCGATCAGAAACCAACCTTCTGAGCCCAGCATTACGCTTTTGTTAATAGGCTGTTTGAGAACTTTCATTTTCTCAAAGTCTCTGGTGTAGATCAGTTCCATGAGTTGATAGCTAAGACTCCAGTCGAAGGTGAGCCCATCAAGACTGGCAGCTCTTTGAGCAAAATCCCAACTAAGAACTTGTTGAATTTCGCTCTTAAGAAATCTTATTTCAAGCTGCTCTTCTCTTCCTGAACGCTCAAAAGCTGCTTGAATCAGTTCTTGGATGATTATGTCGTTTTCGACATTCGGAAACCCAGCGGTCGCATCGTCTATCTTGATATGAAGGAAAAACTGTTCATTGGGTTCATTTTGCATTTCGAGGTTGCTAAAGTTCCTTAGTACTTCCTTCCAGTTATTGCCCAAGGTGCCAGACCAAATTAAGTCATCATCCAGGCTGAACCCTTCACTAAATATCTCTTGCTCGGAAAGATCTTCTCTATCTAAATAAGAAAGCTCGAAATGCATTTTCACCTCCTTCGAAATCTCCAATTTCATTATTACGGAAAAAGCGAATGGTGCCGGAATGTTCTGCGTCTGATAGCTTATTTCCAATATCATAGCACAGAGTTAATGAAGTTAGCGCGGGTTTTATTTCTATCAATTTTGTTGGATGCGGTTCTTTTCAATTCGATGTTTTCAAAAACTGCTTTGGGCTTCTCGAATTTCTCCAGAGCAGAGAAATCAATGTCTTTAGAAAGCTTACCAGCTACAAGTAACACTACCTTTTCTCCGAGCGTGCCGTCTGGAATTGAAGTAATTACGAATTCGGAAGGAACTTCTGAAGCCAACTTTTTTTCAATCACTTCAGGGTTTAGCTTGACACCTCCTGAGTTGATCACAAAGTCTGATCGCCCTATCCATCTGAAGCTCTTCGCAGAAGCGACCTCTCCAAAATCGTTGGTTTTCAAGACTTCATAATTGGTAATCCTACCTTGAAATTGCAGGCATCCATCTTGGTGAAGAGATACCTCAGCATCTCCGGTAGTTTGAAAGTATTCGGATCCAATCTTTCTTAGTGCAATGTGCGAAACCGTTTCAGTCATTCCGTAAGTGGAGAAGATATTGCTAGGAGCATCTCTGAAGTCTTCCATTTCTAGAGGTCCACCACCAACTAAGATGTTCTTAAATCTTGCTACATCTTTAGGTATCATCTCTTTGAGCTGCATCGGCACCACTGCGACCAGGTCTGATGAATAATTTTCCGGTATCGAAGCTACAATGGTACTAGTCGGTTCAACTATATATAGGTGAAGTCTCTTTATCAATGCTCGGAAAACAACCATGGCCCCACCGATAAATTCCGGGTTTATACAAAGGAGGGAGCTCTTTATCTTGTTTCGTGGGTCAATGACCTCAAAAGTGGATTGAACACTATAGTGAATCTTTTCCCGATCTATTACGATCTTTTTTGGAGCTCCTGTCGATCCCGAGGTAGTGAAAGTGAAATTATTTGCACCATTTGACCATTCACGAACCAACCGAAATACATTTCTTTCCGTCTCATTTGTATGGAAAGTAGGGGAACCTTCTTTTAGAAATTCGTCTAACTTTAGCCGGAAATTTGCAGACTCTATAATCACTACTATTGGAAAACGAGGGAATAATTGTAGATCAACTACGAAACAAAGATAAAGGTGCATTCGAACTCGTGTTCAATCAGTATTATGGAATCATGGTCCTTTATGCCGCCAGGTTTATGGACACAAGAGCGGATGCAGAGGAGATCGTCCAAGATGTCTTTGTGAAGTTCTGGGAAAAATGCAGTTCCCTTTCTCCCGATTCGTCCATCAAAAGCTACCTGTATAGGTCTGTCCATAATTCTTGCCTCAACGCAATAAAACACGAGAAGGTAAAGGATGGATACAAGCAGCATGTGATTCAATTTCTGGAGTCAAGCTATCAAGATGATGTAGAATTCAATGATCCCGACGTGATTCGGAACAGGATTCATGGCGAGATAGATAAGCTGCCTCCTAGGTGTAGTGAAATATTCAAGTTGAGTCGTTTTGAAGGGTTGAAGTATCAGGAAATAGCGGATCATCTAGGCATTTCTGTAAAGACGGTTGAAGTGCAGATGGGCAAAGCACTAAAGGTCCTAAGAGAAAGTCTTCACGACCTAAAAGGAATGACTGATGCGACTTAGGCTTGCTGTCATTTTCCTTTTACTGCCTTTTCTGATGTTAGCCCAGAAGAAACGATCCAACTTAGTCACCTTCACTTTTGACGATCAGCCGCTTGAAGTAATTCTTGATACCCTCAGCAGTCAAACTGGATATTTCTTTAGCTACAATTCCGATATATTCCCCGAAGGAAGTAAGTACACCCTTTCTGTAAGGGACCAGCCCATCGACCAAGTGCTTTCCAAGCTTCTCGTTGGTACCCGGTTGAAATACTCCTTTTTCAAGGACCAGATCATCTTAAACTATGAAGAGCCGCAGCAACAGGAAGTTCGCAAGAGAAATCTCTTCGACATCTCAGGGAAGCTTCGGGACGAAAACGGACAAGCCATAAGCGGAGCAAATGTCTTTCTGGATGGGTCGAATATTGGCACTTACACGGATATTGATGGGAACTATCGATTAGAATCTGTTCCTCCAGGATACTATGATTTGGTCTTCTCCCATGTAGGGTACGTCAATGGCGTTTATCAGATCTCAGAATATAATGGAGGCTCCAGAATTCAAAATCACAGGTTTGCACCAGACTTAGGGCAGCTAGAAGAAGTGGAAGTGATTTCTGATCGGATCACCAGAAATAGCAACCTAAGCAGCTGGGCTTATTACTACAATGCTTTTAAGAGTGAGCTACTTGGTTTATCTGCCTTTTCTAGGTCATGTGTGATTGAGAATCCAGAAGTACTTCATTTTTATTTCGATGATGACGAACAGCAACTCACAGCCTATGCTGATGCTCCAATAATCATTCGAAATGATGCGCTTGGCTACAAGATTGATTACTACCTAGAGTCTTTTCGAAAGAAAGAAGGTGATCTAAGGTTTAGGGGTAAAATCAGGTTTAGTAATCAAGAACCATCTTCTGGAGCCGAGAAGAAGCTTTGGAGAAGGAATAGAAAGAGTAGTTATCTCGGATCTTTCAGCCATTTCAAGAAATCTCTTTTGAAAGGAAATTTAAGGGAGGAAGGCTTTAGAATGTATCGAGAAGAAGATATCAACGATCTCAAGTTGAGCAAATCCAATCAAGTGAAGGGAGAGGAAATAGTCATTCTGAAAGGTGATTACTACGAACTGAGATTTAGAGAGAACTTGGTGGTTGAATATAAGAAGGAAAAGGAAAGCATCGAATTTCTCCGGTCCAGTGATTATGCGAAAAGTGAATACGATCAGAACTTTAATGAACAAGGTATGTTGGTTAAAAATCCGGGCAATCAAGTTTCAATCATTCGATTGCTAAAAGGACCTGTTAAACTTGATTTCACTGGACAAATAGTTGATAAATTTGGGCTAACAATTTTTGGATATATGTCTTGGGAACGTACTGCGGATTTGGTGCCGATAAATTATGATCCTAAATGGGATAAATTTCAATGACAAGTAAGGGGTATGTTGATTGTAAGTTGTTAATAGTCAGACATTAAGAAAGAAATGGAAGAACTGCTCGCAAAATATTTTTCTGAAGAAGTGAATGATGACGAAAGATCATTGGTTGAAACGTGGCGATCGTCCTCAAAAGAGAATGCAGAAGCTTTTTTAGATGCAAAAATCAATTGGTTAGCAACGGAGGAAATTCCAAGTGAAAGACCGGATATTTTAGCCTCTATTATTGAACCTGAACCTTTAGGTAAGTCTTTTATTTTACAGAATTCTTGGGCCAAGTATGCAGCAGCAGCTGTTCTTGTCATTGCGATCGGAGCGCTCTTTGTGCTTAACAATTTTTCCGCAACAAGTAGTTTTGACTCTCGAACCTTTGACGATGGGAGTGAGATAGCGCTACACGGAACCTCTGAGGTCGAGGTGGTCAACTTTGATGAATCGGTAAGAGAAATTAAGCTTTCGGGCAAAGCGTATTTTGATATTGCAAGAGATGAAAAGAGGCCGTTTATTATACATACAGAAAATGCCACCATAAAGGTGCTTGGCACCTCATTTCTTATTGATACCAGTATTGAAGGAACAGAAGTTTGTGTTGAATCTGGATTAGTAGAGCTTATTAAAGATGATGAGGCCATTTCGGTTGAGCTTGGAAAAGGGAAAATGGGAATGGTTCTCAACAAGAACAAAGGAATTATCAAGAAGGACAATGAAAACCTGAACTACCTTTCATGGAAGACGAAGATCCTTACTTTCAAAAACAATGAAATGACAGAGGTCAAGAAGGTTATTGAAGAGGTTTATGGGATTGAAGTGAAATTTGAAAATGAAGATTTCAGCAATTGCAAGCTTACGGCCAAGTTCAATAAGAAGAAACCCAAAGATGCAATTGAGATAATTGCTCGCACATTTAACATGGAGTTTGACTTTGATGGAAACGTTGCGATTCTCAAAGGCAATGGCTGCTAGCCTCTAAGGGATCCACTTTATGTCATCAAAGTTTGGTTTGCGTTTTTCCAGAAAGGCATTTCGTCCTTCCTTCGCTTCATCCGTCATGTAAGCTAATCTAGTAGCTTCTCCAGCAAACACTTGCTGCCCAACCATTCCATCATCCGTAAGGTTGAAAGCAAACTTTAGCATTTTAATTGAAGTAGGGGATTTCTCCAATATTTCCTGAGCCCATTGATATGCCTCGGATTCAAGTTCCTGGTGCGGAATCACGGCATTCACCATTCCCATTTCATACGCCTCCTGCGCTGAGTAGTTTCTACCTAAAAAGAAAATCTCTCTTG
The DNA here is from genome assembly GCA_964472815.1 of uncultured Roseivirgaceae bacterium. Taxonomy (GTDB): domain Bacteria; phylum Bacteroidota; class Bacteroidia; order Cytophagales; family Cyclobacteriaceae; genus Ekhidna. The sequence continues at coordinate 12,128 of CAYYNA010000019.1, read as the reverse complement.
CTCTTTTTTGCCCTACCATTTTGGCTAAATAGGCAGATCCATATCCACCATCGAAACTAGTAACGTCAGCATCCGTCTGCTTGAAGATCGCATGTTCTTTGCTTGCAAGCGTCAAATCACACACGGTATGTAAGCTATGTCCTCCTCCGACAGCCCACCCTGGTACTACTGCTATTACCACTTTGGGCATAAAGCGAATTAGCCGCTGTACCTCCAGAATGTTCAATCTTGGCATTCCATCATCATCAACGTATCCTTGATGGCCTCTTGCATTTTGATCACCGCCGCTGCAGAATGCCCAACCGCCATCCTTTGGAGATGGGCCTTCTCCGCTGAGCAAAACCACTCCAATATTTACATCTTCTCTCGCTTCCAAGAATGCTTTATATAATTCTGCGACTGTCTTAGGGCGAAATGCATTTCGTACCTCAGGGCGGTTGAAAGCAATACGCGCTACTTTACCTGATTTTGCGTAGGTAATATCCTCAAAATCAAAGGCTTTCTTCCAGTTTACTGACTTGCTCATTTAGGCTCTTTCTTAATTTTTTATATACTCTTTGGTTGACTTCTGGCTCAGTGAAAACTTCCATCACCGTTGTTTTTTCCGATTTTGCCAGTACTTTACCTAGATGACTTTCTAGCTCAGATTGAGTACCTACCGGGTAATAGTCAAATCCGTTCTGTGCGCAAATATATTCTGCTGTCAATTGATGACGCGTCTCAAAATATTCCTCTAATTCGGGAAGACCCGAAGGCCCATCAATGAGCCTAAAAATGCCGCCCCCTTGATTGTTCATGATGATTACCTTGAGGTTTGGAACTTTGTAATTGTGAAAAAAAGCGTTGGTATCGTAGAAGAATGCTACGTCTCCAGTAATAAGTACATTCCTTTCTTCTGTCACTAGTGCTGTACCAACAGCTGTAGACGTGCATCCATCGATACCACTTGTTCCGCGATTGCAAAATGATTGAACACCCTTCTTCAATCCAAATAAATCCGCATATCGTACTGGCATAGAGTTACTTAAATGCAGTAAACTTCCTTCTTGGAGATGCGCTAGAATCTGCTTGGTTGCTGTAGCTTCAGAAAATTCTCCCGTCTTCATCTCCTCGGTGATTGTGTTTTGGCAAGCACTTTCGTAAGCCTCCCACTTCTTCAGGTATGAGGGGTCAAGATCCAATTCCATCAACCTGTGCAAGACTGTATCAATCGACTGCTTGACCAATCTGGGCTCAGATTGGAAGGTATCTACCGGCACACCATCTGGATCAAAATGAAGATGAAGACTCGGTTTATTGGTCTTCAGAAATTGCTTCAATTTTTTTGACAGGACAGATAGACCGCTGGTGATTAGCAAGTCAGGTACAAGTTCATCTTGATTGTTGATGAAGCCATCAACGTGATTGATGCCGTTTTCAAGATTGTTAAGAGGTGACCTTATGACTGGAAGTATTTCCGCTACCTCATTAGTCAATTGGATAATTGAATTATCGAATTCGTTCTGACCAATTAGCACTAAGACTTTTCGGCAAGGAGGAATATCAAAGTCCATTTCTTGTCTTTGCTTTCCAAGATCTGAAATGTACTTCGGTGAGGTGAACTTTAGGTCTTGAGAGTTGGCAGGGTAGAAGGGCTCCCTAAATGGAACATTTATATGTACAGGTCCTTTTGGTCCTGAGGTAGACTTCTGGACTGCATCCACCAAGCTTTTCTCATAATTGTCCTCGTCTTTGCTATGTTCAACCACCGGTAGTTGGACAGTAGTTTTTACGTGGTTTTTCAAAACCTCGAATTGTCTAATCGTCTGACCATCTCGCTGATCAATTAACTCCGGTGGCCTATCTGCTGATAGCACGATCAGCGGTATTTGACGATAGTACGCTTCAGCAATGGCTGGGGCGTAATTAAGAAGCGCTGTTCCTGAAGTGCAGCATAAGACAACAGGCTCTTTCGTGTATTGAGCAATTCCTAGTGCTACAAAGCCCGCGGCGCGCTCGTCCGGTATGATCTTTTTGGTGATTTTGGAGTTTCTTGAGAAGGAAACAATTAGAGGGGCATTTCTTGATCCGGGAGAAAATACCGCATGCTTGACACCAAGTTGAAAACAGATCTCGGAAGTGTTGAAAACGGTTTGATTTAACACGTAAATTAGGATTGCTTCAAAATATTTCTAAGTACATCGATTTTCATCTCTGTCTCCTCGAACTCCTTTTTGGGTATTGAATCTTGGGTGATTCCCGCTCCGGCGAAAAAGCGAATGATGCTATTGTTGATTCTAGCACATCTTAGATTTACAAAAAGTTCTGTTGAATTTTGATAATTGACAGGACCTAAAAAACCTGCATAAAACTCTCGGTCATAATTTTCATACTCAACTATCCACGGTTTGGCCATTTCAATAGGCATGCCACAAACAGCCGAAGTAGGATGGAGTAGTTCTATCATCTGATCCGTCAAGCCTTCAAACAGCACCTCATCGAACTTTACCTCAAAAGTGGTTTTTAGGTGAGCAAGATTTCCAGCCTTTACGGTCTTTGGCCCATTTTCGTGAAACTCCCTAAGCCTCAGCTTCTTAAAACAGTTGATGATGTATCTACTAACTAAAGCTTGTTCTTCAATCTCCTTTTGTGTCCAGGCAATTTCAGTCAAGTCCTGACCACTTTCTAGTTTCTTAGTTCCGGCGAGAGAAACGGTCTTGAATCCTTGTTCATTCCCAGAGGCCAATAATTCTGGTGATGCTCCAATCCATAGGCCTTTTCCAGGTATAAAAGTCATGCTGCAAAATGCACC
>CAYYNA010000019.1:0-9237 GCA_964472815.1 uncultured Roseivirgaceae bacterium | reverse complement strand
TCATCAATTGCAGCAGGTTCTTTTAATGAGATGATGAAGTTGTTTTGATTCGCGAGAGGCATCCTCCAAATGGCAAACGCGTAGTTAGTTGCCATCAGTGATGCAATAAAATGATCTTTGTCTGTAAGATGTACTCTCTGTAAACTATCCTTCACTCTGCTCACTTCTCACTTTCGGTCTAAGATAGCTACAGTAATTCTACTTATCGCTACCAATTGATCCTGATTGTTCTTAATCTGTATACTCCAAACCTGTGTGCCTTTTCCAATATGGATTGGTTCAGCTTTACCCGTAACAACCCCATCTTTTGCTGATTTAATGTGGTTTGTATTTATCTCAAGACCTACGGGATACTGTTTAGTTAAATCCAAACAGAGCGTAGCTCCCAGACTTCCCATTGTTTCAGCAAGGGCAACAGAGGCTCCTCCATGTAACAGCCCTAAGGGCTGCTTTGTTCTATGATCTACAGGCATTGTGGCAAGAAGGTAATCATCACCTATTTCAGTGAATCTTATTCCTAGATGCTCAACCATACACCCATCACCCATACTATTTAGCGCATCCAAATTAAGGTTCTCAGGGAAAATCCGTTCTTTTGTCATATATCCTAGCAAACCAACGAAAAGAGCCAATGAAAAACAAAACCCTTTATATTCTTCGGCATGGTCAAACAGATTTAAATAAACTAGGAATGGTCCAGGGAAGGGGAGTTGATGCTTCTCTAAATGAGACAGGACGTGCACAAGCTGAAAAAGCCTTTAGACATTTAATGGATGTTCCTTTTGATGTAGTGTTTTCATCAGAACTGAAGAGGTCCCAAGAAACTATTCAGCAATTTGTAGACATGGGGTTACCTCATCACAAGCATGCAGGCCTAGATGAAATTAGTTGGGGGAGTCAGGAAGGAGTGCAAGCGACTTTGGAAGCCAAAAACCTTTACGCCGAAACAGTAAAAGGTTGGAGAAACGGGGATTTGCATTTGAATGTCGGAGGAGGAGAGAGTCCCCTCGAAGTGATGGATAGGCAGAAGGAGGCGATGGATGTGATTCTAAATGTAGATGCCGAGTACATATTGATTTGTATGCATGGCCGGGCAATGAGAGTTTTATTGAGCTGGTTGCTGAATTACCCCCTCAACTATATGGATGGGTTTCCGCATGACAATTGCGCTTACTATAAGCTGATTAGTCAAGGTGACGGTTTCTACATTGATGAATTCAACGCAAGAGGTCATTTGAACTAGAAAATCAAACTTCATGGCCAAGAAGAAAATCCATGTAGAAGTTGGGAAGAGAGTGATTGAGCTTTCAAACTTGGACAAGGTCTTGTACCCAAATGATGCAATCTTGAAGGCCGAAATCATTGAATATTATTTGAAGCTGGCGCCCACCATTCTTAATCACATTAGAGGCAGGGCACTTTCTTTGGTACGTTTCCCAGATGGGATTGAAGGGGAGCAATTCTTTCAGAAACACCGACCAGATTGGACGCCAGACTGGATTGATTATAAAAGGCTCGGTAAGGAACGCAAGAAGGAGTACGTTGTAGCTAAAGAAGAAGCAACCTTGGTTTGGCTCGCCAACCTGGCATGTTTGGAGATTCACCAAATTCATTCATTTAGCGAGGCGAGCGATAAGCCAGATTACATTGTCTATGATTTAGACCCTCCGGAAGACGGGTCATTTCCACTCGCTAGATTAAAATCGATAGCCAATGACCTGAAAGAATACTTAGAAAGGCATAACTATCACGTTTTCGTAAAGACTACAGGCGGAAAAGGCTTGCACGTTGTTACACCAATCGAGCCGAAATACACGTTTGAAGAGTGCTTTCAAGCAGCAAAAAAGATTGCTTCAGGATTTATCAACAAGGAGCCAGAAACTACACTCCATATCAAGAAGGAAGCTCGTCAGGGAAGGGTTCTAGTCGATATCTACAGGAATAGACCTTCCCAGACAATCGTCAGCCCATATAGTCTCCGAGGGAAAGATGGAGCCACTTCATCAACTCCTATCTCCTGGGAGGAGCTTGAAAACCTTGAAGCGCTCTCGGATTGGAATATTCACTCCACTCTGGACAGAGTCTTGACCGAGGGTGATGCTTGGGAGCAGATTCGGGGGTGGGCGGTCCCGCTGCATACCGACAAAAAAGCTATTGCTGCAAAGGATCTACCACCCAACGCTAAGCACAAAACCCCCGAGCAGCTGGAGGACTATGAGAAAAAGAGGGACTTCAATAAAACGCCAGAACCGCTTCTTTCCAATGATGAAGCAGCCGGAAGCAGGTTCGTTATTCAACGGCATCATGCTTCACATTTGCATTATGACTTAAGATTAGAAGAGGAAGGGGTCCTCAAATCGTGGGCTGTTCCACGCGGCATGCCGCCAGTTCCTGGTGTAAAGCGGCTAGCGGTCCAGACCGAAGACCACCCGCTAAAGTACCTGACCTTCGAAGGAGAAATACCAAAGGGGGAATACGGCGGAGGTATGATGTGGGTCTATGCTCAGGGTAGGTATGAAATCACGAAGGAGAAGAAAAACGGTTTTTACTTTAGGCTTTCAGGGAAAGAGCTAAGTGCAGAATACCGAATGCATCTGATGAAAGACAAAGAGTGGCTGCTTGAGCGTGTGGACACGCCGCAATTGAACTTCTTTGATAAACCTTTTAAGCCCATGTTGGCGGATGCATCTAAGAGAGTTCCAGTTGGAGACTACTACTTTGAGCTTAAATGGGATGGCATTCGGGCGCTTATCTATTTGAATGAAGGTGAACTAAAGATTTACAGCAGAAACTTAAATGACATCACCTCTCAGTTTCCAGAGCTCGCAGTACCTGAAGAGGCATTCAGAATTAACAATGCCATTTTTGACGGAGAGATCGTTTGCCTAGATGGAGAGGGAAAAGCGAATTTCAAGAAGGTAATCAAGCGCTTGATGAGCAAGAAGAGCTTTGATTATGAGTCGAAACGGACTCCTGCCTATTGTTACTTATTTGATTGCCTGTATTTGGACGGAAGATCACTCCTAAACGATCCACAGGAGAGAAGGAGACAATGGCTGGTTGATTCAGTGAGGAATGGTGAGACCAATTACAGAATTAGCGAGCGTGTAGAGGATGGAAGATCCTTTTTTGAGGCAGCTAAGAGCTTAGGTATCGAAGGAATAGTAGCCAAAGATCCAAATGCCAAGTACGTAGTTGGTAAAAGGTCAGATGCCTGGGTCAAGGTGAAAGTAAAGGAAAGCATGGATTGCAGGATCATCGGATTCACACAGGGTGAGGGCGATCGTCAAAGGTATTTTGGAAGCTTGCAGGTGGCCGAGGAGACTAGTGATGGACTCAAATACAGAGGTAGGGTAGGTTCAGGCTTTGATGATGCCATGCTAAAACACTTGTCCAAGGAATTCATTGCAATTGTTTCTGGTGATCGGGTTGTCGAAGAGGAAGTACACGAAGAGAAGAAAACGGTGTGGCTTAGCCCTGAGCTAAAGTGCGAGGTGGAGTACTCTATGATCACAGATAATGGCACATTTAGGGACCCTGTTTTCAAGAAGTTAATTGATCACTAAAGGTATTCTGCTAGGCGTGAGCACAAAGCTATGATCGCACTTTACTCCCTGCATTACTACCATTAACTTTGGACTCATGGCAGATTACTCCTCCATTATAAATGATATCAAGAGCGGTAGTTTTTCACCTATTTATTTTTTGCAAGGTGAAGAGACTTTTTTCATAGATTCCATCATATCTGCGGTTGAAGAAAATGCACTTGAGGAAAGTCAGAAGGGTTTTAATCAATTGATTCTGTACGGCAAGGACACCAATTTGTCTGACATTATGGGGGCTGCTAAGAGGTATCCAATGATGGGTGATCGGCAGGTAGTGATTGTAAAGGAGGCGCAGGAGATAAGGGAGTGGAATAAAGAAGATAAGCAGAAGCTAGTCATCAGTTACCTGGAAAATCCGCTTTCTAGCACCATTTTAGTTTTTGGTTATAAATACAAGACACTCGATAAGAGGACCAAAATCGGTAAGTCTTTTGAGAAGCATTCCGTTTTTTTGACAGCAAAGAAGCTGTATGACAACCAGGTTCCTGATTGGATCCGAAACTATTGTCAATCCAATAGTATCAAAATCGAAGAAAAAGCACTGATGATGCTTTCAGAGAATATTGGCAATAATCTTCAGCGATTGGCCAATGAAGTGGACAAGCTACTTTTAAACTTGAAAGGGGCTGACACCATCACGGCTCCAATGATTCAGCAATACGTAGGAATCAGCAAGGACTACAATATTTTCGAGATGCAAAAATCTCTGAGTTTATTGGACCGGAAAAAGGCGATGAATATTGCCAGGTATTTTGCGTCTAATCCAAGTAATAACCCTTTGGTTCTGACGATTTATAGTTTGTTTTCTTACTTCAGTAAGCTATTGATGATTCATCACTCTTCGGACAAATCTGAAAGGGCCGTCGCATCTTTGATTGGAGTAAATCCCTTTTTTGTCAAGGAGTACCTCATGGCAGCAAGAAATTACCCGCTTCCTAAAGTGGTTCAAAACATTAAGCATTTGCATGATGCAGACCTCCAATCAAAAGGAATAGGTTATGCGACTAAGAAGGAGGGACCGGTCCTAACTGAATTGGTATATAAATTGATGAATTGATACAATTTAGCAGACTGTACACGTTTCTTTCATGGTCAAAAACTATAAAAGCTTGAAGAAAGCCTTTACACTCATCTACGTACTACTTTCGTTGACTTCCTTTTCCCAACAGAGCTTGGGTAGAGATTCCTCTGAAGATCTTCTTCTATTTCAGTATTACCAGACCGAGGATTATTCAAGCATCATCCAGCATCTTGAGTCGAAACAGGACTTCAACCCTAATCAAGAACTATTCCTTATTCTTAGCCAACTAAAGACCGGTAATGAAAACATTGAGCCATTGGAGAGATGGATCAAACAGAACGAGACGCACTCGTACCAAACGCTTGCTAGATTTCACTATTCAGAAAAGGCCTTTTACAGTGGAGATTCTTTAGCTTCCGGAAAGTACTTCAATTCCATAGATCGCAATGAACTGGGTCAAAGTAGTAAGGGTACCTACGGATTCATTGGAGGGGTACTAGCTCTTCAGCAGAAAAAATATAAGCGTGCAAAGTCATTTTTTGACTACTCGGAAAAGAACGAATTTGCCAATACTGATGAACTGACTTATTATCAAGCATTTGCCAGCTATCACCTAAATGATCTGGAGGGAGCTTTGTCCGGTTTCACAGAATCAGTGAAAGACCCGAAGTTTTCCACTTCTTCCAGCTATTTTCTGGCTAAGATCATGCTTGAGAGAGGTCAAAATGAAGAAGTGATCAAGCTAGCTCAGAATGAGCTTTCAGACGAGGTGTCGATCACGAACTCAGGTTTTTATCAATTAATTGGAGAAGCCTATGCTGCAGATAACAATGCATCAAAGGCGGATGTCTTTTTTGAAAAGGCGATTGAAAAGCATCCGACCAGACCTTCTGCCGCTTTGTTCTACAGAGCGGGGATTTCGAAGTTCAAGCTAGGTGAGATTGATGAATCCATTGAGTTGCTCAAAAAAGCTGGACTTGGAGCAGGAGAATATGCAGAATTAAGCGCATTTCAACTGGGCAGACTTTACATTGAAAAAAACGAGCTATCTGAGGCATTGGCTTCATATATCCTCGCCTCCGCCTCCAAGAATGAGGAGCGCCAAGAAGAGGCGCTTTACCAATCTTCAAAACTAAATGCCGCCTTAGAAAGGTATTCTGAGGCAATTAACTATTGCAAGGATTACCTACGTGATTTCGCCAATGGTCAGTGGGCCGGTGAGGTAAGGAATTTACTAGTGCAATGCTATTTGAAGACCTCAGACTATGACCTAGCGATTTCGGAACTGGAAGAAGCTGGCATAAGTAACCGGACTCAGCAGGATGTATATCAGAAGATCACTTTCCAAAAAGGGTTGCAGGCATTCAATGATGGCGATTTTAGAGCCTCCAAGGTTTGGTTCCAAAAATCTCAAAGCTATCCTATTGATAGGCAGCTTCTAAACGAGACACATTTTTTCCTTGGTGAAATTCATTTAAGATATGAAGAGTATGTCCAGGCGATCATGTCATATCAAAAGCAAAATCCTCGAACTCCCGAATCCTCGTACGGTATTGGCTATGCGCTATTTAATCAACAGAAGTATCAAGAGGCGATACCATACTTCACAGCAAGCGCAGCTGTAGCAAGCAATGAGATGCGGCAAGATGCGGCATTGAGATTAGCCGATTGCTATTTTGCCACAAAGGCTTACGAGCCAGCACTATCTACATACAATCGGTTGCCTCAGAGCGTATATGTGACATTTCAACAAGCGATGGTTTTTCGCTATCTAGACAGGAATGAGGATGCATCGATGGTTTTCGAAAAGATTCCAGCAAATTCAGTCTATGGCGATGATGCGCTTTTCTTTCTTGCTCAAATAGCCTTTGAAAGTGAACGATTTACAGATTCCGAATCCAAGTTGAATTCCTTTATTGTGCGATTTCCAGATTCAAAGTTCATCGCCAGGTCTTACTTAAATCGGGCATTGTCTAGAATTAATTTAGCTAAGTATGATGAAGCGAAAGCAGACTTAGAATTTATCCTTGAGAACTATTTGCAACGAGAGGAAAGTTTCAGTGCCATACTTGGACTTCAAGATTTGCAGCGAAAGGGAATTAAAATTGGAAATCTTGACACGTATATTTCTGAATACAAGGCAGCCAACCCAGAAGATGGAAGCTTGCAAGTGGTGGAGTTTGAAGCCGCCAAAGCAGTGTATTTCGATCAGGAATACAGTTTGGTAATACCTAAGCTGGATCGGTTTTTGGCTGATTATCCCGATAGTAAGTTTCGGCCAGAAGCGCTCTATTATTTGGCAGATTCATATTATCGGACTTCTCAATGGACCGAGGCAAAAAAGATTTTCACCAAGCAGATGTTTGTGAGAAATGTTTATACCAGTCGTGTAATCAATCGCTTGGGTGAGATACACGTCTTGCTTGAAGACTTTGAGAGTGCCTTGGAGGCCTATTCCATGCTAAAGGATTTAAACCTTTCCGACAAGGACAATTACAATGCTAATTCTGGATTGATGAATGCCAATTTCTCTTTGGGTCAGCATGCACAAGCAATCACCTATGCCAATCAAGTCAGTAATTCTTCTTGGAAGCCATTGAATGCCGATAAAGAAGCCAAAATGATCATTGCTAAGTCCAATTTGAATCTAGGTAGGTTAAGCACCGGTCAATCTAACTTAGACTCCTTGGCTCTCGGCACGGATTTATTTGCCGCAGAAGGAGCTTATCTGTCTGCTGAAATTGACTATGGCAAGGGGAATCATGACGCCTCCCTTGACAAGCTGTTCGATTTAAACGGTCGGTTTGGTTCGTATACTTTTTGGATTGAAAAGTCGTTTTTGCTCATTGCCGAAAACTACATAGCAAAAGGAGAGCTCTTCCAAGCAAAGGCAACATTGCAGTCAATTCTTCAGCACAGTTCGAATGAAGAGACCTTGCAGATTGCTAATGAAAGACTTTTACAAATCGAACAAGAAAATCTATCTGACACCACAAAGCAGGACAATAAGTGAGAGTACTATTTACCATATCGATACTTTGTCTATGTAGGTTGGATTTGATGGGTCAAGCCGATTCTACCGCAAATCAAGGAGAGATAGTTTCCGGAGAGATCGTGATAGAAAAAGACCGGAAGATCACCCTGCCCAAAGCTGAAAAAGTATTTCAACGTGGGACTCCTAAAAAGTTTGATTCCGATCCTATTGATATTGTTCTCAATGCGAAGGAGCCCAATCTATCCTGGCCCTCATTCAAAGCTGACGTTCCCTTTAAAAACATTGATAGAGTTTATCCTGAAAGTACTTACACCAACTATTTGAAGCTTGGCTATGGGAATTTTAATTCACCTCTTGCGGAAGTAGGCGTAAATGAGAAGCTGGGATCTTTTGACATAAACAGCAGAGTATTTTATGAGTCCTTCGCCAAAGGACCAGTGAATGGCAGTAACAGTGGCTCTTCTCAGTTAAACATAGACTTGGCTGCAACTTATGCTGTGGAAAAAATTACAGTAAAACCATATCTATCATTTTCAAATCAAGGATACAGGTTTTATGGTAATACAAATAGGCTTGTAAATGGGTTTGAGAGCAACGCAGAGAAGGTGAGATGGAACGATTTTCAACTTGGCACCCTGCTGAAAGGCAAATCAGGCGACTTTACTTACCAGCTAAATCCTTCATTCACTACCACCAATCATAGAATTAAGGAAGGTAGTGAGATAGGTGCGGAGGATGCTTTGACGGTAGATGGTGGGTTTGAGTACACGATTGATAAGGCGTTTTCTGCCGGCTTCAACCTAGCAGGTACTTCAAGTACGTATAAAGGAGGGATTGATTATGATAGATCGCTATTTCTACTCAATCCTTGGCTCAGATACCAGAAAGAAGAATTCTCCCTGGAAGCAGGCTTCAATGTAGCTACAAGCAGCGTGGCAACTGCCGATCAAACGGGCTTCTATCCAAACCTGAATGGTGAGCTTTACCTGGAGGAGAACTGGACTGTTTATGGGGGATTATCAGGAGGTATTGATTGGTATGGCCTTACAGATTTACTTTCTCAAAATGAATTCTTAGATGATTCGTTGGATCTGAGAAATCAGGAAACCAAGTTTCAGTTGGGTGGCGGAATCAAAGGAAGGTTGATCAAAAACCTGTTTCTAGACGTAAATATTGATTATGCGGTGATCGATAATTTACCGGTGTTTACTCCATCATCTTCCGACTCGGCCAGGTATGCGATCACTTATGATGATGAGAACATCGAAAGAGTTACTTTCGGTGCTGAGCTCCAGTATCTCCCAAACCAAGTAGCTACATATGGTGCAGAAATCTTGATTTTTGGATACTCCACCTCCTCATTAGACAGACCATGGCATCTGCCAGCATTTGAGTTTAAGGCGTACACCAGCCATAATATCCAAGAGAAGTTGCTTTTATCTGCAAATGTTCTGGCTATTGGAGGGATTCGGTCGCCCACCACGGTCGACTTTGGAATTACAACCCTCGATACTATTCTTGATTTGGGTGTAGGCATTAAGTACCTTATCAATCCACGTGCTTCTATATTTCTGGACACCCACAATCTGCTAAATAACGAGTACGAAAGATACCTT
>CAYYNA010000018.1:17972-29484 GCA_964472815.1 uncultured Roseivirgaceae bacterium | reverse complement strand
GTCATTTGTGTCGATGAACATTGATGAAAAGGAAGGTGATGAGTTAATCGTGGGAGGGAATTACTTTGGAGTAAAGCCTTTCATGGGACGGTTAGGATCATTCCAAGGAGCTGTGATATGGGATCAAGATAATTATGAGTTGGGATCCTCTATAGGGCTTAACCTACTGAACAAATCTGTGAGAGATCTTTCAACAATTGATTATCAGGGCAGAAACTGTTTGTTGGTGACAATCAACGATGGTCCTGCTGAAATCTATTCTTTAGTGGATGAGTAGAAGGCGAGTTTATTTATCGGTAGCATTTTTCTTGGTATTTGTTGTCGGAGTGTGGTTTCTATTCATTCGAGAATTTGACGTTCGGTTTAAGTTCAAAGCGAGGACATTGCCAGACATTGCTCTTGTGACATTTAAAACTTGGGCTTCAAGTCAAGGAACTGATGATGTTAGTTATGATTTTGAAACAATTTCAGCTATCCAGACAATCAAGTCTGGAACTGAGAAGTATACTATTAATTGGAGCTTCGATTTACAAAAGGACTCCACAACAATCGCTTATGCAGCAATTACTTCTGATGGGAATAGGTTTAAGAATAGGTTAGGTTCTTTGTTTTCTTCGACCCCAATTAAGAAGGAAGGAGCCGCATTGGTAAATGATTTCTACAACAAACTAAATGAGCACCTTGCCAAGGTAAGGGTCAAAGTAGTTGGTAAAAGCGCTTTTGATGAGCAACTTTGCATCTGTTTACCTGTCGAGACGACCCAACTTGGGAAGGCTGGAGGAATGATGAAAAATTATTCGTATATCGGCGAGATTATCAGTAAGGATGAATTGAAGATCAACGGGAATCCTTTGCTAGAGATCGAGGAGTGGGATCAGAAAGAGGATTTCTTGAAGTTCAACTTTTGTTTCCCTGTGGAGGAAAAGAAAGACTTAAGTGATTCTTCCTTCTTCTATAAGAGTTTCGAGCAAGTAGATGCATTGCAGGCTGTGTACAATGGAAACTATATTAATTCTGATCGAGCCTGGTATGCGTTGAAATTTCATGCCGAAAGAAATGACATACAGGTAGAGATGCAGCCATTGGAGATTTTCTATCATAACCCCAATATTGACAGAGAAGAAATGAAATGGAGGGCAGACGTATTCTTGCCTTTGAGTAAATGAGTAGTGAAATGAAAAAGTTTAAAATAGTCTTTTTGTTATTAGCGGTTCTCTCGATTTCTTGCGAGGAGAATATTCAGTACAAATCCACTTTGGAGGATCCTGAAACCTTCCGAGGTTCTGTAAATGCACTCACTGGTGTAATTGTACATGATATTTTTTCTCCTCCAGTAGCCAGCAGAATCTACGCTTACCCTAGTGTCGCTGCATATGAGACAATGAGGCCGCTATATGAAGCAAAGTACCAATCCTTGGCCGGTCAGTTGAATGGGTTGTCAGCTGTTCCTCAGCCTAACGACGAAGCTATCAATTATCATTTGGCGGCTATTCATGCTTTCTTGAAGGTGGGGCAGACACTGATCTTCTCTGAAGATAAAGTAAAGGATTACCGTGAAGCTCTTTACGAGCAATTGGAAAATGAAGGTTTACCGTCAAGCGTAAAAAGTGCTTCGCTTGCCTACGGAGATAGGGTAGCTGATCATGTCTTAGAATGGGCCGATGGGGATATGTATAAGCAGACGAGAACGTTCCCTCAGTATACTATTAGACAAGAAACCCATTATTGGAAACCAACCCCGCCTGATTACATGCAGGGCATTGAGCCTCATTGGAACAAAATAAGAACAATGGTACTTGACTCAGCGCATCAGTTCAAGCCAATCGATCCGGTACCATTCGATTTGGACCCAGGTTCTGAGTTTTATCGACAGCTCAAAGAAGTATACGATGTGGGCAAAAACCTGGACGATGAGCAAACTGCTATCGCTCAGTTTTGGGATTGTAATCCATACGTTTCTCATCATAGAGGTCATGCCATGTTCGCAACCAAGAAAATCACTCCAGGAGGACACTGGATAGGAATTTCGGCCATCGCTACCAGACAGGCTGATAGTGATATGGCTGAGACAATAGAAGCATACACCAAAGTTTCAGTCGCTCTTTTTGACGCCTTCATAAGTTGCTGGGATGAAAAATGGAGAAGCATTGTCGTGAGACCTGAAACGCTTATCAATCAGTATATGGACGATGACTGGGTTCCACTACTTCAAACCCCTCCATTTCCAGAGTATACGAGTGGGCACAGCGTGATATCACGAGCTGCTGCCGTTGCTTTGACTGATTTGTATGGTGACAATTTTGCTTTCAACGACACGACGGAATTGGCTTACGGTCTACCTGCAAGAGAGTTCGAATCCTTTATTGGTGCATCTGAGGAAGCTGCGATTAGTAGACTGTATGGCGGTATTCATTACATGATGGCTTGTGAAAATGGAGTTGACCAGGGACAGATGGTCGGAGACTATATCATCCAGAATTTACAAACGAGAAAAAGTGAGGAAGCGGACGTAGTAGCCAAAAATTAAGAGTTCTAGTCCTTCAGAACGATTCGAGTTGGAATGACGGGCAGCTCTATAAAATCCAGTAGCTCACCATCAAAGTTGGCAAAGATTAAGCCACCTACATCTCCAATGCTGATGCTTTGAAGTCCGATATAACCGATGATGACCACTCTTCTTTTGACATCAACCTCGAAAGTTGTCATGGAGATATTAAATCCTCGTTCTTGCTCAAAGGACTCATAGAGCGTTACCAGGTAAAATAGATCCTCTGTTAGTATTTCTCCGTCATTTACATTGATTTCAATTGGCGAAGAGGTAATGGGAAAGGGCTGGGCAAATGAGAAGTCGGTCACAAGGCGATTATTTTCAATTCGATTCTCATAAAATCCGGACTGTGCATTGATGTTGTTGAACGCAAAGTTGCCAATACCAATAGGAGCATAATCAGCCAGTCGGTACTTCTTTACTCTATTATCGTTCGTTATTTCGCTTATCACACCATCATTTACTAGTACAATTGGATAAGCTTCAAAGGTTATGGAATCAGCTTTAGTAGCGTCTTCGGTATTTATCTTATAGAGCTTAACATCATTGTTATAATCAGTGGTATACACTAGCAAGCCATCTTCAGTAGCTTTTAGGTAATTGGATCCAAACTGATTATTGATGGTCGTCGTAAGGCTTACCTCTCTGCGGATGGACATATCAGAGAGGTTTGTTATCACCACTGATCTTTTTACCCGATCTTGGTCTATGAACTCATCAACCAGGAGGTAGGCGTATTGGTCATCACTGATTGCATCGAATACATACTGGGCATTGGTGATTTCGTGAACAATGCCACTTAACTCCTCATCTGTGGATAAATTTTTCCTCCACAATTCAATTCTTGGAAATTCATAGTATACGTAGGTGACGTATTCATCTGTATAATCAAGGTACTTTCTGCCTCTGGCGTCTGCAAATTGTTCGGAATGATCAGTTAGTAGTACCTGCTTAGTCGACGTATTGATATCCGCAATTTGCACGTCAAAACCAGTTTCAGAAACAATTGATATCTCGGTCGGAACAGTGCTTACCTCTAGGGGCTCAGGGTCTTCGCTGGAGTTACATCCCACAAAAATGGATGCAACAAATATGGTTTTTATGAATTTCAACTTCTCTAATGCGCTTCAGGCAGGAGAGGACCCGCTAGTCCTTCCATGAACGTAAGCGTTCCTGGAAGTGTGGGCATCCAACTAGATGGAATCCACCTTGAGGGACCGTACTGAAGTGTGACGCAAAGACTCATTCCTTGCCAGCATGCTCCCCGTGACGGATAGATACCATCAGCTCCTCCTATACAATAATCACTTTGCAAATATAGTCCAGGACCAATTGTGTTTGCCCAACATGGTATTAATGTAAAGCGACTACTGAAACTGTGCAGTGAATTTTGCTCTATAGTTAATGGATGTAGGGCTTGACTGATCCTGTGTGTCTCTTTTTTCCAACCCTCATCATCAACGAATTCATCACCAATTTGAGGCTCCCAAAAAGCAATGTGACAAGCTCTTCCAATCCCGTAAACTGTTACCAGCTTTCCTCCACCATCTTTTATGGTATTGATCTTCTCAGGATAAGTGGGTAAGTTTTCTTTTGTAGCAAAATTCCTTTGCCCTTCAGGTACTGTTAGTTCGCCTAGTGGATCAAACAAAGCCTCCTTCATTGCTCCTTCAAAAGAACCTTCTTGATCGCTCGGCATGGTATCACCATCTTGATTTGACCACTCATCCATATTGAATGTAGTGACATGATCTGCGGAAATATCTTGATCAAGTAAGGCCTTGACGACATGCTTGTACATTCCCATTGGTCCAACAGGAAGGATGATGGCCAACTTTTCCCCTCTATCTCGAGATGAAATGATTTGGTTGGCAATTTCTTCACCCATCTTCTTTTCCATGTCCGCCAGAGATTTGACCGGGAGAGGAGTAAAGTCCTCGTTCCAGTGGGAAGAAGGAGTGATAAGCTTTTCTAATCCCAAATCACAGCATTGATCGATTTTCTCCAGATCCCATCCTGTGGGATAAAAACCTTCCAACAATGAACCTTTGACTGTACTTCGAAAATCAAGCTTATTCATATCTATAATTTTTTTAAGTCAATACTTCAGAATGCTGCTTCTACTATCACTTACCCAAAATGCTCCGAAGGTGATCTTCATCAATATCTCCTCCCGCAAAATCATCAAACTTCTTTTGGGTGGCTTCAATGATATGTGATTGGATAAACTGGGCCCCTTCTCTGGCACCCTGCTCCGGACTCTTCACACAGCATTCCCATTCCATCACGGCCCATACGTCGCATCCATATTCCGTCAGCTTTGTGAAAATACTCTTAAAGTCGACCTGACCATCACCAGGTGATCGATATCTTCCTGCTCGATCTTGCCAGTCAGAATACCCTCCAAAAGCACCTTTCTTGCCCGTCGGATTAAACTCTGAGTCCTTTACGTGAAAAGCCCTTATGAACTCGTGGTAATGATCGATGTATTCAATGTAGTCTAGTTGTTGGAGTACGAAGTGGGAGGGATCGTACAGGATATTCACTCGCTTATGATTCCCTGTTGCTTCCAGGAACCTTTCAAAAGTGACACCATCATGGATGTCTTCTCCTGGATGCACCTCATAGCACACATCTACTCCATTCTCTTCATATACATCTAATATGGGGAGCCACAACTTGGCCAATTCTTTAAATCCTAGTTCTACTAATCCAGGAGGTCTTTGCGGCCATGGATGCCAGGTATGCCACAGCAATGCACCTGAAAACGTTGCATGACTTTTTAAGCCGAGATGTTTACTGGCAACCGCAGCTTTTTTAACCACATCAATGGCCCATTCTGTCCTTGCCTTAGGGTTACCTTTCAGGTTATCAGGAGCAAAATTGTCAAACATGATATCGTAAGCAGGGTGAACCGCCACCAGCTGACCTTGAAGGTGAGTGGATAATTCGGTGATCTCAAGGCCGTAAGAGTTAATGATACCCTTCAGCTCATCGCAGTAGTCTTTGCTTTCGGCAGCTTTATCAAGATCGATTAAGAAACTTTCCCAGGTGGGAATCTGGATGCCCTTGTAACCAAGGTCTGCTGCCCATTTGCACATTCCTTCAAGTGAATTGTAAGGAGCATGATCATCAACAAACTGTGCCAAAAAAACTGCTGGTCCTTTAATCGTTTTCATTACTAATCATCTAAGTTTTTCCAAACATTACCTTCTTTGTGGGATGCCACTGCCTTCTCGATGAAGTCCATTCCTCTTGTACCATCTATCACTGTAGGAAACTCACCTTCATCATAAGGCTCTCCGCTAATCGCTTTGGCAACACCTTTATAGATGTTTCCCATAGAGTCAAAAATACCTTCTGGGTGGCCTTGTGGAATCTTGGTGCCATCCAGAGAGATCTCTGAGTTATACGCTTGACCTCTGGTAAGCACCTGCTTTGAACCATCATCCGGAAGAAATTCCAGGAAGTTTGGGTTTTCTTGCTCCCATCTTAGTCCACCCTCTTTTCCATATACCCATATGCGTAAATTGTTTTCCTCTCCCGAAGCAATCTGACTTGCTCTAAGCACACCTTTCGTTGTATCAGACAGACGAAGCAGGATGGTTCCATCAATGTCCATCAGATTGTCTTCGTACAAGTAATTCAAGTCAGCTAGCAGTGATTTGATCTTTTGACCAGTCACATACTCAACCATATCAAAAGCATGCGTGCCAATATCTCCAATGCAGCAGCTAATTCCGGATTTTTCAGGGTCCAGGCGCCAAGTAGAAGCTCTTTTTTCCCTGTCGTGAATAATCGGGTTGATCCAACCTTGGTAGTACTGTACATCTACTTTCTGGATTTCCCCTATTTTACCATTTGCGATAAGATGACGCATTTCGCGAACCATCGGGTATCCTGTGTAAGTGTAAGTCACTGCGAAGGTGAGGTCTGTGTTCGCAAGGAGCTCTTTGATTTCCTTTGCTTCATCGTAGGTCATGGTCATCGGTTTTTCGCAGATGACACTCAACCCGTTTTCGATGAGCTTCTTTGCCATGGGGTAATGGAGAAAATTAGGTGTGAGCACAGATACTACTTGCATCCTGCTGGAAGCAGGAAGTTTCAATTCTTCCTCGATCAATTTCTCAAAATCCAGATAGATGCGATCTGTTGGCAGGCCTATCTCCTTGGCGAAACCAATGTTCTTTTCCCATTCGGGATTAAATACTCCACCAACGATCTCATACTTATCGTACATATAAGCAGCTACTCGGTGCAAAACCCCAATTAATGAGTCGCCACCTCCACCTAAGATTCCAAGTCGTATTCTAGCCATTGATTTCCTCAGTTTTGATTTTTTCGTTTTTGAAGGTTAATAGAAATAGGATTAGGACGATCACTGCAAATCCCGCAGGTATTATCCATATTGTGCTCCAGTTGTGTCCCGAAGCTGTCACGTAAGAGTCCAGTATTGTTCCAGCTACTTTGAAGCCTATCAGCATACCGATACCATAGGTGGCAAGGGTGATTAATCCTTGGGCAGCACTTCTAATTTTTGGGCCCGCCTTGTAGTCGGTATATATCTGACCGGAGACAAAGAAGAAATCATAACAGATCCCATGCAAAGCAATTCCGATCAGTAAAATGAATCCCATTTGGCCATCACTACCAAAAGCAAACAGCAGATACCTGATTCCCCATGCCAACATACCAAAAAGTAGTGTTCTCTTAATTCCGTACTTACTGAGAAAGACTGGAAGCAGTAGCATAAAAAGCACTTCAGATATCTGGCCGATGGTCATTTTACCCGCCACGTTTTCCACCTTGACCTCAGTAAGAAATTGAGCGGTCAATTGGTAGTAGAAAGCAAGAGGGATACAAATGAGGATGGAACAAATGAAGAATATGCTGAAGTTTCGATTTTTCAACAGAGATAAGGCTTCAAGGCCTATGATACTCTTTATCGATACTTCCTCGCTTTTATTAGCTGGAGGTGTCTTTGGTAAGGTGAATGAAAAGATTCCCAATAGCAACGCTGCAGCTCCCGCGAGCAGAAAAGTATTCTTCAATAGTCCATTTGATATAGCTTCTTGTGAATCCCAGGAAGCGATATAGCTTATGACAAGGCCAGCGCTAATCCAACCTACCGTGCCCCACACCCTGATTTTAGAGAACTCCTTAGATGGGTCTGAAAGCTGCCTGAAGGAAACAGAGTTTACCAAAGCCAAAGTGGGCATATACAGAATCATGTATCCTAAGACGTAGGGGTAGAACTGGGTGAAGTCAGCAGACTTGTACATTAAATACATGAGCAGACTTCCTATCAAATGAAGTATTCCTAAAATTCTTTCGGCATTAAAGAATCGATCTGCTATTAGTCCAATAATAAAAGGTGCTATGATGGCTCCCCATGACTGTGTAGAATAGGCTAGCGCTGATTGAGCACCGCTGGCATTTAGGTTATTTGCCAAGTAGGGTCCCATTGTTACGAACCATCCACCCCAAATAAAGAACTGGAGGAACATCATGAAGGAAAGCTGAACGCTGACTCTCCGCATTATGATACTTCCTTAGCTGAGTTAATCAAAAGATTTTTAGTTGCAATAATGCCTTCCTCTTCACTAAGGTTATCACCTTCATACTCAACGCCAATAAAGCCGGTGTAGCCAGCATCTTTTACAATTTGAAGCATTTTTACATAGTCGATGGTGGTTTGGCCCGACTCGTCAAAGTCGTATGATTTTGCGCTTACTGCTTTTGCTGCTGGCATCAATTCTTTGACGCCCTGGTATTTGTCATATTCCTCTTCACATGCGCCCCACCTTTCCATGTCTTTTCTCTTTGTGCAGAAATTACCGAAATCAGGAAGAGTACCAACATTTTCAAGATTTACCTCATTAATAACTTCCATCAGAAGAGCTGCGTTGGAGGTCAGCCAGCCATGGTTTTCCACGATAATATTTACCCCTTTATCTGCTGCATACTCTCCTAATCTTCCTAGTGCATCCACAGATGCACCTTTCCAATCCTCTGGTTCAAATTCTCCAAACATATTTACTCTCATGGAATGGCATCCTAGACCTGCCGTTGCATCTACCCAAGGGTAGTGCATCTCAATAGCTTTGGTTCTTGCAGTCTCATCTAGCACAGCCATATCTCCCTCATTAGGAGGCAGATCAACCATCATGATGAGGTTTTGAATTCCATTATCGTCTTTTCTTTTATTGAGCTCTGTGACAACAGTCTCGATTCCTGAGCTTAGACTTCCCGCGCCTTCTAGTTTTGAACTATATAGATGATTTACATATTCCAGTCCTTCAAATCCCCATCCTTTCGCCTTAGCTGCAAATTCGTACGGATCCAAGCCATCTTCAACCATGCGATGGATCGACCACTGGGCTATGGAAAGTTTAAAAAAAGGGTCGCTTTTTTTGGGTTCTTCAGTTGAAGTTGCTTCACCATTGGAGGTGCTAGGTGTGCATGCCTTGATTCCTAAGGCACCTATTCCTATGCTTGAGAGCGCCATATTTCTGACAAAGATTCTTCTTTTCATTCGTGATTAGGTTAGTTCAGAATATATATCCAAATTGAATTTAAAAGAATTTATTTACTGCAATCGATTGCGTTCAAAAAATTTAATATTAATAAAAAAACAGCGTACAATTAGTAATTTTCAAATTCATTCGAAATTCCATTAAATGAATTCTTTTAACATTATTAATCAAACCGAATCTTACGACGCTATTGTTGTTGGGACCGGAATAAGTGGTGGTTGGGCAGCAAAGGAGTTGACCGAAAAGGGGCTTAAGACGCTAGTGCTAGAGCGAGGGAGGATGATCGAGCACATCAAGGACTATCCAACCATGCATATGGATCCATGGGATTTTGAAAACAGCGGTACCCCTACTGAAAAAGATCGCACAAGACAACACAAACAGCACAGAACTGGGTACACTACCAACAAGGCGCACAATCATTTTTTTGTAGACGATATAGATCACCCCTACAACGAAGAAAAGCGCTTCGATTGGATGAGAGGCTACCATGTGGGTGGTAGATCAATTACGTGGGGAAGGCAAAGCTACCGTCTGAGTGACGTTGATTTTGAAGCTAACGCAAAGGATGGTTACGGAGTTGATTGGCCTGTGAGGTATAAAGACATTGAGCCATGGTATGATTATGTAGAGCAGCATATTGGAGTGAGTGGGGAGAACCTAGGATTGCGACAACTCCCAGATGGAAAATTTCTCAAGCCGATGGAATTGAACTGCGTCGAGGATCATCTGAAAAGCAGCATAGCAAATACCTATAATGATAGAATTTTGACTATTGGTAGGGTTGCCCACATTACTGAAGGATCAAAGCCTGGGGCTGGCAGAGCTAACTGCCAATACCGAAACAGGTGCATGAGAGGGTGTCCTTTTGGAGGTTACTTCAGTAGTCAGTCGTCTACACTTCCAATGGCAAGCGTCACAGGTAATATGACACTTAGGCCAAACTCCATAGTGCATGAGGTGATGTACGATAAAAATAAGCGACGTGCTACTGGGGTAAGAGTCATAGATGCAGAAACGAATCAGACGTACGAGTTTAAGGCCAAGGTTGTATTTCTCTGTGCCTCTGCTATTGCCTCCACTTCAATTTTAATGCAATCCAAGAGTGACAGATTTCCAGAAGGAATGGGCAATGATTCTGGCGAATTAGGACACAATATCATGGATCACCATTTGGATGCTGGAGCTTCTGGCACCTTGGATGGTTTCGAGGATAAGTACTACACAGGTAGAAGACCGAACGGAATTTACCTTCCTAGATTCAGGAATTTGGGTGGCGATACAGATCAGAAGAACTTCCTGAGAGGTTATGGCTATCAAGGAGGGGGAAGCAGAAATGACTGGAGAGAAATGGTCAGAGAACTGAGTTTCGGTAAAGACTTGACGAAAGGAATTGTCACGCCAGGTGCATGGAAAATGGGACTCACGGGTTTTGGTGAGACATTGCCTTACCACGAAAACAAGATGTACCTTGATTACGAGAAGACGGATAAGTGGGGTCTTCCCACGGTGACGTTTGATGCAGAGTGGAAAGAAAACGAACGCGAAATGAGGAAGGACGCAATTGCACAGGCCGTGGAAATGCTAGACAATGCAGGGTTTAGAAATATTGAGACGGAGGATGTGGAACATGCTCCGGGTATTGGTATTCACGAAATGGGCACAGCAAGAATGGGAAAAGATCCAAAAACTTCTGTACTTAATGGTAATAATGCTGTCCATGCTGTACCAAATGTATATGTAACGGATGGGTCATTTATGACCTCTGCCGGATGTCAAAACCCATCCCTCACCTACATGGCCTTTACGGCTAGAGCGGCGGATCACGCAGTTAATGAACTAAAAAAGCAAAATATCTAAAAATGGAAAGAAGAAAAGCGATAAAGAATATTGGCCTCTCTTTAGGCACAGTGGTAGCGACTCCTTCCATTTTGAGTCTGCTACAAAGCTGCCAAAGCGAAGCAGCAGCTCCTTGGAAACCTGTGTTTTACACCGAGGATCAGGGACTGTTTGTCCGAAATCTGGTGGATGCACTTTTGCCTCCAGCTGGAGATCTACCTGGTGCGATTGATGTAAATGTGCACGTCTTTATTGACCAATATATGAAGGAGGTTACTTCTGTTGATGACAAAGGGCCTCATAGAAAGACGGTAGAGTTAGTAATGAATGAATTGTTGAAGCTGGAAAATGCAACAGAAATAGGTAACGTCGATGATACCACCTACACAAAGTTTCTTCAGGAGAATCTGACTAAGTCAAAAGAAGAGCATGACAAAATGATGGCTCAGATTTATGCTCACCTAAGCGAGAATAATGGAAGCGTGCTTGGTTTGGACACAAAACTTGTTGTCTACCAATTGCTCCATCAAATGAGAGGTTTTGCTGTTTGGGCTTACCAGCGAAGCGAACAAATAGGGGAGAATGTGCT
>CAYYNA010000018.1:16496-17872 GCA_964472815.1 uncultured Roseivirgaceae bacterium | reverse complement strand
TAGACGATCATCTCTACAGACACCCATTGATCACCACGGTACGTCTTTGAAGATGAATTCACACAGTGAATTGTGTTTAACGAATCACTCATAACCACATTGGTCCCTGGGGTGCACAGATTCATGGTAGGTCTCTCTCCTTCAGTGCGACCTCCTAATGGCTGAGCTTCCAGCGAAACTGGGAAGTTCTGATTCAAAAGCATAGACTCTGCTGATTGAGAATGGAGCATGAATCCATTATTTCGAAAGGCCCACTCAGGGGCGTTTTTGATTGGTTCACTTACAAAGCGGTATTCAGCTCGGAGACGGTAGCTCGAGTAGGAGGTGTTGGTAAAGAGATGACCAAACTCATAGTTGAAGGAGTCGTACTCTTGATAGGACACTTTTAGCAAACTGTCTTCTACACTGAACGTGTTTTTGTAATTGACTCCAGCAGCATAGCCAACAAACTTTGGCGTCCAGTTGGATAGGTCTGTTCCGTTAAATAGTTGAATCCATTTTTCGGCTTCTTCCTCATTTGGCTTAGGAGTGCATGCGGCAACAACTGCCAATAATAGAATAATTCTTTTCATGGTTGAATCTTATCGTTATCAATTTGCTTAATTACTTGTGCAGGGTTGCCAGCTACAAAAACGTCATCCGCAACATCTTTGGTAACCACTGCTCCAGCTCCCACAACTGCCCCGTTTCCAATAGTTACTCCAGGGCAAATTATGGCATTTCCTCCTATCCAGACATTATTTCCAATAGTTATAGGTTTTGCGAATTCTAATCCACTGTTTCTTACTTTCGCCTCCAGAGGGTGTGTTGCTGTAAGTACTTGCACCCCCGGAGCAAACATGACATTATTTCCAATTTTCACGGGACAGACATCTAAAATGCAACAATTGAAATTCATAAAGAACTGGTCTCCAGCCTCAATATTGGAACCGTAATCGCAATAGAAGGGAGGCTCAATCCAGAGATTGAGACCTGCTTTTCCAAGTAGCTCATAGCATAGCTGATCTCTTTTTTCTTTTTCATGATCATCAATCTGATTGATTTTCTGGAAAAGTAAACGCGCACGCTTTCTATCTGCCGTGAGAACTGGGTCTAGCGGATCGTACATCTTTCCGGCTAGCATTTTTTCTTTTTCAGTCATCAAATGGAATGCTTAATTTGGATCACAATTTAACCTGAATGAATGTGAACAAAATCAATTTCAAACTTCTGGTTCTTCTTTTTCTTTCTATTGGTTGCACTAATACGTCCCAGCAAGATAATGGAGCCGAGGAAGTCTCAGAAGTTCTTATCCTATCTCCAGATGTACTCTACGGAGATTTTTTCTATGAAGTTCAAACTCGAACAGACCTATTTCCAGATAGTAAAACCTTTGT
>CAYYNA010000018.1:0-16396 GCA_964472815.1 uncultured Roseivirgaceae bacterium | reverse complement strand
TCAGTCGGCTTCATTCCCAACGGAAATCGGACCTATTATAACTCTCGTTCTCAGCCACCATTCTATTCTTTGATGGTTGCACTAAATGCCAAGGATAACCCCAATGTTTCCGTAAGCGATTATCATGATTACTTGCTGAAAGAATACAATTTCTGGATGTCCGGTGCTGATCTCTTAACGGATTCGAACAAAACCCATCGAAGAGTTGTGCAACTTGATGGTGGAACTTTGAATCGCTACTGGGATGATCAAGATACTCCGAGACCTGAGAGCTACCGTGAAGACATTGAAACGGTAGAGGAAGCAGTTGCTAAATATCCAGGACGCACAGCAGAAGAATCCTATAGGCATTTGAGAGCAGCGGCGG
This sequence comes from uncultured Roseivirgaceae bacterium, assembly GCA_964472815.1. Classification (GTDB taxonomy): domain Bacteria; phylum Bacteroidota; class Bacteroidia; order Cytophagales; family Cyclobacteriaceae; genus Ekhidna. The sequence goes on along the minus strand of CAYYNA010000018.1, from coordinate 16,029 downwards.
AATCGGGCTGGGATTTTAGTTCACGTTGGTTCGAAATTGAGGAGGATGGTTCTTTCGACCTAGCCACTATTCATACAACAGACATCATACCTGTAGATCTGAATTCCTTACTTTATTACTTGGAGGAGTTGATCGCTGACTCTTATTTAGAGAAGGAGAATCCAGCGGATAGTGAGGTGTTCTCGAGGAAAGCCAAGCTTCGAAAAGAATTGATTATCCAGTACTGCTGGAATGAGGAACACGGGTTTTTTATGGATTACGATTTCAAGCAAGGCGAAGCAACATCTGTTAAATCTCTTGCTGGACTTTATCCCTTATTCTTTAACATCGCCACTGATGCACAAGCATCTAAAGTGGAAATGGTGGTGAAAGATCAGTTCTTAATGAAGGGGGGAGTAGTTACCACACTTAATGCCTCTGGAGAGCAATGGGATTTCCCGAACGGGTGGGCACCATTGCAATGGATGACAATTCAAGGACTGAGAAATTACGATAAAGAAGAACTAGCATCTGAAATCAAAAGGAGATGGTTGGAACTAAATACCAACGTTTTTGAAAACACAGGTAAAATGACTGAGAAATACAATGTCATTGACATGAGCCTAGCAGGAGGGGGTGGCGAGTATCCCAATCAAGACGGGTTTGGGTGGACCAACGGTGTTTTTCAAAAGCTTTACAAAGAAGAAAATTAATTGACATGTTATGAAGAGTATCATTGCAACAGCGTTTTTAGTCAGCACAATTATCATGTCTTCAAGTCAGTCAGCAAGTGCTCAGTCAAGGCCATTGCGTCATGTGGTTTCTTTTAAGTTTACGGCTGATGCGACCAGGGAGCAGGTAGATGAATTAATAAAGGATTTTTCGGACCTCAAGAATAAGATACCGCAAATCCAGGCCTTTGAGTGGGGAGTAAATAATAGCCCGGAAGGTTTTAATAAGGGCTTGACCCATTGTTTCATACTTACTTTTGCAAGCGAGCAAGATCGGGACATCTATCTGCCGCATCCTGCTCATAAGGCATTTGGTACTAAGCATGGGCCAATAATTGCAGATGGTTTTGTTGTGGACTTCTACGCTAAGGAGGAATAACCTTGATTAAGATTGAGCACCTTGCGATATGGGTATCTGACTTAGAGAAGATGAAGGTCTTTTATGAGACCTATCTCAATGCCACTTCCGGGGATAAATACGTCAATTCGAAGAAACGCTTTTCTTCTTATTTTCTGAGTTTCAGTGGAGGAGCAAGGCTTGAACTGATGAAAAGAGAAGACATTACGAACAAAAGCACTGAATCACTGGGACTTGCGCATGTAGCTATCTCGCTAGGCTCTAAAGAAAAGGTGGATCTTCTTACTGAACAATTAAGGATAGACGGTATTGAGATTGCTGGAGAACCACGTGTTACCGGTGATGGCTATTATGAAAGCATAATCAAGGACCCGGAGGGAAACCTGATTGAGTTGACTGTATAAAGTGTCTTCTACTGGAAAGTCGCAAGCAGTGTAGCCAATAAGTGTTTTTCTAGTTATCTAACGCACCATTATCTACCCAACATGCAATCAGGTCAATTTGGGTCTGAGTGATCGAACCTGTTTTCGGCATTTCGCCGTTTTGTGTTCTTCTCTTTATTTCGGAGGCAAGTTGCTGAACAATATTAAAGTCCGTAAGATTTTGCCTAGAAGTTCCCGGTTCCGGTACATGACAGGTCGGAAGCGTGCAGTTGTTTTCCAGGATAGGAGCGATCAACTGTGAAAAGCTAACTTCTCCTGATTGCACCACAGTGGCTTCTTTAAAAACAGAGCAGTCATTTGCATCCGTAGCTGTTACCTGATAAACTCCCTGAGACAACCCTGCAAACAAGCCGTCGCTATTGGCACTAGATCCACCAAGAGAAAAAGTGTAGGGTGGGACACCTCCGGTAGCAGAAACTTCAATAGTACCTGTGCTTGTACCACATATGGCATCATTTGTACCTAAAATTTCCAACGACAGATCTGAATCAGAGCAATCAACTGCCTGGCTTTCGTCTTCACATGAAAAGAAGATAAAGAGACTTACTATGCAAAACGCTACTTTTTTCATGTCCTAAGAACATGAATAACAGCAGATTGTTCGAATCCTATTTTCGATTTGAATGAACGAATATGCGTTAAATCCTTTCCTTAAAAATGCAAGCTTCCCACGGTCTCAGGTGTACCACCTTGTGTGTGGTGGATAAATCAGGATAGTTATTTAATAGTATTTCGTAATCCTTCTTGGAAGACTGAAAATTCTCTTTTTTCTCGGAGAAATTGATCACCACAAGAAAATTTCCATTTTCATCTTTTCTCTCGTACATGAAGAGCTCTGGATGCTCCAATTGGTGGACCTTAAATGTCCCGTAAACTAAGGTGGAGTGCTCTTTTCTCAGCTGGATGGCTTTTTTGTAAAAGTTTAAAACCGAATTTTCCGAATGCTGCTGATCTTCAACATTGATGGACGTGTGGTTCGGATTGCTTAATAGCCAGGGTATGGTCAAAGAGAACCCGCCATTTTGATGATTGTTCCACTGCATGGGAGTACGTGCATTATCTCTTCCCTGGGCGTACACACCGCTCATGAATTCTTTGAGGTCATCATCGTTTGCCTCCGCCTCGCGATATGCATTTAGTGTTTCCACGTCTCTGTAATCTAGAATGGATGGAAGCTTCACATTGGTCATACCTATTTCTTCTCCCTGATAGATGTAAGTTGTGCCCCTTAAAGTGAGAAGTAGCAGCGCGAGGGCTTTCGCACTTTCGGCTTGATATTCGGAATCATTACCAAAACGGGAGACAATCCGAGGAAAGTCGTGGTTGCCTAGAAAGATGGCAGGCCACCCACCCTGATCTACGATTTCATCCCATTTCTGAAACACCTTCTTGAACTCTACAAAATCATATCTTTTTGGATAGAATTTTCCTTTTGGCCCATGATCAATGAACATGTGATCGAAATGGAAAATCATGTTCAGCCGACTCTTTGATTCATCAACGTATTTAAGGGCATTGTCAAAGTCAATCCCTGGACCTTCACCAACGGTCATCACATCATAATTGGAGATGGTCTTGTCAACCATTTCTGACAGGTACGCTTCTATTTTGGGTCCGTTAGCATACTTAGCTGAAATGGTTTCCTCAAAGATTTCGTGTGGAGTGTCTTCAAAATCTCTTTTTGAGATTACAGAAATTACGTCCATTCTGAATCCATCAATCCCTTTTTCTAGCCACCATTTCATTAGGTCAAAGACTTCTTGCCTTACTTTCGGGTTTTCCCAGTTGAGATCTGGCTGTTTTTGCGTGAATAAGTGCAGATACCATTGCTCCGTTTCCTCGTCGTACTTCCAGGCATCACCACTAAAAAAAGAAGGCCAATTGTTCGGTGGATTATCTCCTTTTCCATCTTTCCAGATGTAGTAATCTCTTTTTGGATGGTCTTTCGAACTTCTGGACTCCACAAACCATTTGTGCTCATCTGAAGAGTGGTTTACCACCAGGTCCATTATTAATTTCATTCCACGATTATGAACCTCCTCAAGAAGTTGGTCAAAGTCAGCCATAGTACCGAACTCTTCCATGATATCGTAATAATCTCGAATATCATATCCATTGTCATCGTTAGGGGAGTCATAGACTGGACCAAGCCAAATGACATCAATTCCTAAGTCTTTGAGATGATCCAATTTTTGAATGATTCCCTGGATGTCACCTATTCCGTCACCATTGGAATCATAGAAACTTCTAGGGTAAATCTGATAAACGACTGCTTCTTTCCACCAGGTCTTTTTCATATGAGAAGGATTACAAAAATTGGATGCGAATTAAACGAAATGACTTGATCTGTGCATAACTTCTTCGAGAGATTTTAGCTCGCTGTTTAGCTTTTCCTCATCCCAGGAAAAGTAGGTTTTCATTTCTTGTGCGACAGGCACCTTAAGCTGCTCGATGCTGTTTATGTTAAAATAAAGTCGTCCGGTTCTTCGCTCGAAAAAATCCAGCAGCGTAAAAGTGGATTCATTTTCTAATGTAAAGGCTAATTCAGCAAGTCCTAGTCTCACATGCGGATCATTGTTATCTGACTTATCAAAAAGAGCCAGTATTTCATCAGTTTGCTTTCCGTAGTTGCTCACTAAGTAATTCGCCATTTCGCCAATACTGTGTTCGTTCAATCTCGAGCTTACTTCCTGGGTGTAGGAATCAACCTCAGTCTCGTTTTTGAATGGTCCACCGGAAATGACAATCGTCTCTGTACTGCAGGGTTTGGTTTTGATTCCTTCTTTTTCCGCTCGTTTCGCTACTTTGTTGACAATTCTTTCAGCCATTTTCCGATAACCGGTTAGCTTCCCACCAGCGATAGAGAGTAGGCCAGAATCAGACTCGAAAATTTCGTCCTTTCTGGAGACTTCTGATGCAGATTTTCCCTCTTCCTCAATTAGCGGTCTTAGTCCCACCCAGGTAGATTCAACGTCTTCAACCTTAAGTGGAGACTTTGGGAAAATATGGTTTGAGCCGTCGATGAGGTATTGGACATCCTCTTTTTTGACCATAAGCTCGTCTAGGTCACCTTCGTAGTTGGTGTCAGTGGTTCCCACATAAGTGGATCGATCCCTCGGAATAGCAAAAAGCATCCTTCCTTCTGGTTCATCAAAATAAACCGCATGCTTAATTGGCAACTTTTCATGCGGTACGACAATATGAATCCCCATGGTTGGACGCAACCTTTTTCCTCCTACCTCATGATCTTTGGATCTTACCTTATCAACCCAGGGGCCGGTAGCATTGATTACATACTTTGTTTTGCTTTTGAACTCCTCCCCAGACAGGTTATCTCTCCAGCTGACTCCTTCAACTCGTTCTTCAGCATCGTAGATGAAGTCCGTGGCTTTTGCATAGTTTAAGATATCAGCACCATGTGACGCAGCGGTCTTCAGTATCTCTATGGTTAAACGGGCATCATCGGTGCGATACTCTGCATAAATACCTCCACCGTCCAGAATATCATCTTTTAATAGCGGCTCTATCTCTAGTGTTTCCTCTTTGGACAGCATTTTCCGTTGATCGGCCTTTTCCACACCGGCCAAAACATCATAGACCATTAAGCCTAGCGATGTGAGAATCTTACCGTAGGTTCCATCTTTTATTAAAGGAAGAAGCATTTTTTCCGCCTTTACAAGATGTGGGGCCAAAGAATGTACGGTGGCTCGTTCCATGCCAACCTCTCTTACCAAAGCTATTTCGAATTGTTTAAGGTACCTAAGACCACCATGTATCAACTTGGTTGATTTGCTGGAAGTCCCTGAGGCAAAGTCTCTTTTTTCGAGCAACAAAGTTTTAAGTCCTCTAGAGGTCGCATCTAATGCAATACCGGCACCAGTAATACCGCCACCAATGACGATAAGGTCGTATTCACTGTCCGCTATTTTTTTAAGTAAATCTGATCGATTTTTAGAAGGTGTCATTTAAGCCAATTGAGTGTTCTGGAAACAGCGTCTTTCCACCTATCATAAAGGAAAGATCTTTTATCTAAAGAGAGAGTTGGCTTAAAAAGTTTCGAAGTTTTTCTGATTTTCTTTAAGTCATCAATAGTCCAAATTTTGGATTGAAGGCCGGCAAGATAGGCAGCTCCCAAAGCAGTAGACTCAAATATTTCAGGACGATCCACTTGTATTCCCAATATATCTGATTGGAACTGCATGAGGTAGTTATTCATCGATGCACCGCCATCCACATTTAAGCAAGCCATTTTCACTTTGGTGTCTTCTTGAATCGCTTCAACGATATCCTTGGCTTGGTAAGCAATGGATTGAAGAGCGGCCTTAACCAAATGCTTTGACGCGCTATCTCTTGTAAGTCCAAAGATGGCTCCACGGCTACTTGAATCCCAGTAAGGGACACCTAAGCCTGCAAAAGCCGGAACGATAATGACCTCATCTTCTTCCACTTCTTTGGCTATGTCCTCCGTCTCAGAGGCACTCTGAATGAGCTCCAATCCATCTCGTAACCACTGCACCACAGCACCCGCAACAAAAACGCTACCTTCAAATGCGTATGTAGGCGTGCCATCAATGGAGCAAGCTACTGTAGTGAGTAAGCCATGCTCAGATAAGACCGGTTTATCTCCGATATTCATGAGTAGAAAGCATCCTGTTCCATAGGTATTTTTTGCTTCTCCTTTCCCAAAGCATGCCTGGCCGAAAAGCGCAGATTGTTGGTCGCCTGCCACGCCATTTATCGGTATAGTGACTCCTTGAAACTCAAAATCTCCAAAATGCGCGGAAGAAGGCAGTACCTCAGGAAGTAAGCTCTTCGGAATAGTGAGTAGGTCAAGCAATTCTCTGTCCCAATCCAACTCCTTGATGTTATAGACCAAAGTTCTTGAAGCATTTGTTTGGTCTGTAACGTGCTGTTTTCCTTTGGTCATTTTCCAAATCAGCCAAGAATCGACTGTCCCAGCCAGAAGATCTCCGTTGACTGCTCTTTCACGGACTCCCTTGACATTATCTAAAATCCATTTGATTTTGGTGCCAGAAAAATAGGAGTCAATAACTAGTCCTGTGCGACCTTTAACTTCGTCACTTAACCCACGCTCTTTCAATTCTTCGCAATAGTCTGATGTTCTTTTGTCTTGCCAAACAATTGCATTGTAAACGGGCTCACCTGTTTTTTTGTCCCAAATCAATGTCGTTTCTCGCTGATTTGTGATTCCAATGGAAATGATTTCTTCAGGAGAAATACTTTGCTCTTCGAGCAGCTTTTCGAAAACTTCTAGTTGCGATGACCAGATTTCCATTGGGTCATGCTCTACCCATCCGGGCTTTGGAAAATGCTGGGTATATTCCTTCTGGCTTACACCAACAATTTCAGCTTTCTTGTTGAAGAGGATCGCTCTTGAGCTAGTGGTACCCTGATCAAGCGCAACAATGTATTTCATATTAAAAGATGATTAGAATGATAATGACGAAGATGACCAAAATTAAGCCCTGGATTCGATAATTTTTATACCACGGGAGATTCTTAAGTTCTGTAGTCTCTTGCCGATAAGCGTCTACAGAGAATACCGCACTATTTACTTCAGTGGATGTTTCTGGCTTGGCTAGTGATCCTGCAATCATGGCCAGTGCAGAAATGATGAAGTGAATAGTAGCTACATACAGAAAGTTTGGCTTCCATGGTGCATCATTAAAAATGATCGCCAGCACGGTGATGATGGATCCGATAATGATACCCCAATACGCACCATTTGTATTGGCCTTCTTCCAGAATAATCCGACCGCAAACAGCGCCACAATAGGAGGGCAGAACCAGGATAATGCCTGCTGCAGGTAATCCCATAATTTATCAAAGTGCACAATCTGTGGGGCCCATGCAGTAGCGATGACCATCACAATCAGTGTAACTATCCTTCCTGCTTTCATTAGTTCAGCAGTGGTTTTGTTCGGTCTGAATTTCGCGATAAAATCCATGGTGACTAGCGTAGATACCGAGTTTAGGCCAGAATCGATGCTGGACATAAGTGCAGCAATGAAACCTGCTAATACGATACCTAGTATGCCCACCGGCAACAAATCAAACAGCATAGTGGGATATAGTTGATCCACGTTTTCCACTTCGGGATAGATCACCCGAGCAAAGACACCAGGGAAGATCATGATGAAGAGGATGGACAACTTCAGAAGTCCTGCGAACATGGATCCCCATTGACCTTCTGTGGTGCTTTTTGAAGCCAGGGTTCTCTGAGTTATGTACTGATTGGTACCCCAGAAATAAAACCCAATAATGAAGACACCAAACAGCCCTGGCCAGGGTAGTTCTGCATCGCTGGTCGATTTTACAATGTTGAAATGAGAAGGCTCGGTAATCTTCATTACCTCGGACATTCCACCCGACTCTTGCCAAGCAAAAATGGTAATGAGAATACTGCCGAAAATGAGTATAATCGCTTGTATAGCATCTGTGTAAACCACTGCGGTCAATCCACCTGAAATCGTATAAAGACCCGCCACCACAGCCAAAACTGAGATGATCATCCAAAGTTCTAAGCCAGGGAAGATTAGCTGAACCAAAACTCCTCCAGCATATAGGGTAGCTGCTACATCTACAATCACATTGAGAATGATGGCAATGGATGAAGCATATGCTCTTACATTATAATTGAATCGCCTCTCCAGAAATTCAGGGACCGTGTATACCTTATTCTTTAGGTAAAAAGGGAGAAAGAACACCGCAAAGATGATCAGCACTAGGACGGCCATCCATTCATAGGAAAAGACGGAAAATCCTGTGATGTAGCCTGCTCCGGTCAAGCCTACCAGTGAATTACTGGACATATTTGAGGCGAATAGTGAAAAGCCTATGAAAGGCCAGGTTAGGTTGCGCCCGGCTAAGAAGTAGTCCTCTGCACCTTCATGCTTTCGTCCGATATAGAATCCCAAAATAACAACCGCTAGTAGATAGCCAATCACGATGGATAAGTCTATTCCGGTCAGGGTAAATGTGTTCATATATTTAGGTTAAGTAAACCTGAAATATACCAAAACAATAGTTACTTTCTGTAGGCAAAAAGGCATTAATGGTTAATCCAAGACCTTTGAAGAAGATGACTTTTACATTTGGCAATATTTTGCTTCGATTGGTTCACAATTAGCTAATTCCATCTTTATCATTGCGGCTTAATAAAAATGAAATGATGAGAAAACTGGTTTTGTTTACGTGTTTGCTAGGAGTTTTTGGTTCGACTTTTTCGCAAGAAGAGCGACAGTACACAGATGAGGAATTAACGAAATATGCCTCTGTAATGGTTTGGGCTGAGATGGAGAAGAGTCGGATGACAAAGGTCTACAACGATTGGATCAACAAGAATGAGGATCTGGATGCGCCAAAGTTTCTAAAAATCAAAAAGGCGAAGGGAGATTCTGTGAAACTTGCCGAGATTGAAGCATCCGAGCTTGAGACTGCAGCTTACGCGAAAATCATTGCTGATTATGATTCAATGACAGCTGCCTTTAAAGAAGTATATGTAGGCAAAATCAAAGAGGATATTGGAGCTGGATTATATAACGCACTCAAAGCTGACTTCAAAAAAGATGAAGAGTTGAAGTCAAGGTATGATGCGGTGGTTGCCACGCTAAAGGAGGAGTACGCTAGTAAAGAAGACGAGTCTGAAGAGTAAGAGGCCTCTCCGGCGTTAGCGGTATCAAATTTGTTTGATACCTTTTGGCTCAAGGGCGATCAGTTTCTTTTTGTACAAAATCCCAACTGATCGCTTGAAATTTTTCTTACTCATCTGAAGGTGAGATTGAATTTCATCCGGACTACTTTTGTCATGAAGTGGTAGATAGCCATTCTGCTTCTTAAGCTCTTCGAGAATTTGTTGTGCTCCAGCCTCTAGGTTTTCAATGCCTTCTTTTCTTAAACTGATATCAAGTTTACCGTCCGGTCGAAGTTTTTTCACATATCCCTTGATGCGGTCACCTTCCAGCACATCATGAAAGAGGTCGTTTTCATAGATCAATCCCCGGTAGGCATTATCAACGACCACATTTACGCCTAAGTCCGTGGTGTCAGTTATCAAGAGGTCTACACTGTCACCTTCTTTCAGTATCATATCCTTCTTGAAGTGCTTTGCCACCTTAGCTGTAGCGGCCACACGATCTGTTTTCACATCGAGGTACAGAAACACCAATACCCAATAGCCTTTTTGCAGTTTCACCTTCTGCTCCTTGAAAGGGACCAACAGGTCCTTATCTATTCCCCAGTCTAGAAATGCTCCAATATTGTTGGCATCTTTCACTTTCAAGTAAGCAAATTGCTCGACCAAAGCATGGGGCTTTTGAGTGGTGCAAATGATTCTATCTTCGGAATCTCTGTAAACAAATACTTTCAGTTTATCTCCCTTTTTCGCCTCATATGGAATGTACTTGGTTGGAAGTAACACATCCTCTGATCCATCTGTGAGAAATGCTCCAGGTGCAGTGATTCGATCTACTTTTAGGGTGTGATAGATGCCAATATCCATCTAGCAAAAGTATATAGTTATCTACGGGGAAACTTCCTGAACTTCCGAGTAAACTTACTTTGTTACTTTAACGTTCTCCAATCAGAAAAAACAGAAGGTTGTGTCTAATTCTACGCTTTTTATTCCTGATATTTCTGGATTTACGAAGTTCGTTAAGTCAACAGAAATCAATCACGGCAAACACATCATTGAAGAGCTGATAAACATTATCATCTCAGAGGGTAAGAAGGAATTTGAGGTTGCAGAAGTGGAGGGTGATGCGGTTTTCTTTTATAAGAAGGGGATAGTTTCTCCTGAGGTCTTAATCAATCAAGCAAAGAAAATCTTTGTGGCGTTCCATAAACACCTACTTGATTACGAGCATAACAGAATATGCGAATGTGGGGCATGTACTACTGCTGTGAACTTAAGGCTGAAATTCATTACTCACGCTGGAGATATCAGCTTGGCCCATTATGGGACCGGCAATGCAAAACCCTATGGAGATGCGGTGATCGCCGTTCACAGATTGCTAAAGAACAGTATTGCTGCTGATCAATACGTGCTTTTTACGGATGATTTTCTTGCAGAATCCAATTTACAGCTGGATGGCGAGGGGACGTTGAACGATGAGTCGCTTGGGAAGATTCCGTTCAAGTTCTTAGACATTAATCATTGGAAAGCGGACGTAGTGATCAACAAGAAGGAGTTGAAAAAGACGGATGTTGATCTTGAAGTGAGTGCTTCCAAGGAAATTCCAATGGATTCACTAACGCTTCATAAGCTTATCTCAGAATTTAAATACAGGTCTTTGTGGAATAAGGAGGCCGACGAGATCATCTACAAAGAGGATGAGATCAACCAGAATGGGAGTGAGCACTTTTGTGTGGTTAATGGTAAAGACTTGCTGTTTGATACGATCAAACCTGAATATGATGCAGGACTAGCATACGGCGAGATTTTGAAGAATCCTGCGCCTTTTAAATATCTGGAGAATGACTTTTATGTTAAAGACGTTTCGTCCAACCTCGCGCAACTTAAGGTGACATTGAGAGTTTCTCTGAAATGGCAGTGGCAGAAGATTCTGATCCCACTTTTCAAAAAGAAAATGACTGCTCAATTGCAAAAAATCATTCAGTCCATTGAGACTGCAGTCAAAGAGATTCCACGTAGTGAACTAGCTGCCTAGTTCCTCATAGATTCATCTCCGGGATTTCTCCTTCCACGACTAGTCTCCCTTCAGTCGCTTTTACGATCTCGTCGACAGAGACCCCTGGAGCTCGCTCTAATAGTTTGAACCCATCAGGTGTTATGTCCATTACGGCAAGATTTGTGACGACCTTCTTAACGCACTTGACCCCAGTAATAGGCAAGGTACATTCCTTAAGCAGCTTCGATTCCCCAGCTCTGTTTGTGTGCATCATGGCCACAATGATGTTTTCCGCAGATGCCACTAGATCCATAGCGCCACCCATGCCTTTTACCATTTTGCCTGGTATTTTCCAGTTAGCAATGTCTCCATTGTCTGCTACTTCCATTGCACCTAACACCGTCAATTGCACATGTTGCCCACGGATCATGGCAAAGGAGTTTGCTGAATCAAATATCGAAGCACCTGGTAAGGTTGTGACGGTCTGTTTGCCTGCATTGATCATATCCGCATCAACTTCATCTTCTTTTGGAAAAGGCCCCATTCCTAGGAGTCCATTCTCAGATTGAAATTCCACACTGATGCCCTCAGGAATGTAGTTTGCAACCAAGGTAGGGATGCCGATTCCAAGGTTTACGTACCACCTGTCTTGGAGCTCTTGTGCGATTCTTTTCGCTATTCCGTTCTTATCTAGCATATCAATTTGGAGGTTTGGAGATTTATTGATTGGTCGATTTAATTTCGTTTCTTTTGGTGGTTCCGATGATTTTGGAAATGACTTTTATTACTGAACTTAATTCATCCCTGAGTTCTTGCGTACTTGGATAAGAATCAGATTTCTCACAAAGAAGTAACCAATATTCAGTTTCATCTGCTTCCTTAGCAGCAATCTTCAGTTTGTGTATAAAGTCTGCCTTACTTTCGGCATTCTGTGCCTCTCTCACATTGGCACCAATTGAAGTTCCGGATTTTAAGACCTGTTTGGCCACAACATACTTCTTAGATTCCTCCAGTACTTCGGAAAACTTTATGATCTTCAAGGCAAACTTGAAGCTTAACTCAACTATGAGATTTTCTCTATCGCTTCTCATCTTCAAACTGAACTATTACGTAATCGGCTCATTGGGTCGTTCGTTGTTCAATTCGTTTTTCGTACTGTGCTCCCTGAAAAATCCGCTGAACGAAAATTCCTGGAGTATGTATAAAGTTTGGGTCCAGCTCGCCCGGTTCCACTAATTCTTCTACTTCAGCGATGGTGATTTTTCCGGCCATCGCCATTGGAGGATTAAAGTTTCTAGCAGTTCCTTTAAAAACTAGGTTTCCTGCTCGATCACCTTTCCAAGCTTTGACTATAGCAAAATCAGCAGTGAGCGCAGATTCTAGAATATGTGGCTTTCCGTTAAATTCTCTCACCTCTTTTCCTTCGGCTACTTCTGTACCGTATCCTGCCGGAGTAAAGAAGGCAGGTATTCCTGCACCACCTGCTCTGCATCGCTCTGCAAGCGAACCTTGGGGAATTAGGTCTACCTCTAACTCACCACTGAGCATTTGCCTTTCGAATTCCGCATTTTCTCCCACGTATGACGAGATCATTTTCTTTATCTGCTTTTTTTGGAGCAAAAGTCCCAGCCCAAAATCGTCAACACCTGCATTGTTTGAGATGCAGGTAAGACCTTTCACATTTGCATCTACTAGTGCAGAGATGCAATTCTCTGGAATCCCACAAAGACCGAAACCTCCGAGCATTAATGTCATATCATCGGAAATTCCCTCAATGGCCTCTTTAGCACTTGCTACTACTTTGTCGATCATTTTATGAAGTTATGAAGCAAGAATACATAAAAAAAGTCATCTTCTAGAGATGACTTTAAAACGATTTAAATGGTTGTTTTACTCATCTTTTAGGCATTCTACTGGGTTCACTTTTGTAGCCCTAATTGTCTGATACGAAATAGCTAAAAGAGTAATAACAATGGTAATGCAAGCTGGCAATAGCATCGTGATCACAGAAATATTTGTGCGATAGACAAAATCTTGAAGCCAACCGTACATCAGCCAATAGGAGAGTGGAAGTGATACAAGAAAGGCAATGCCTATCAGAACAAGGAATCGGTTGCTAATGATCATCCAAATACTCTGAGTGGAGGCACCTAGAACTTTGCGAACGCCAATTTCTTTTAGCTTGGTCTCTATGATGAAACCTACCATCCCTATGAGCCCAAGACATCCAATAAGAATAGCTATGGTTGCAAAAACCTTTATTGCCTGCCCGGTCTTCTCCTCCTTTATGTACTGCTCCTCGAAAAGTTCATCCAGAAAGGAATACTCAGCGGTCGTCTCAGAATCAAATTGCGCATAGGTGTTTTCAATATGCTCCAACGTGGCAGGGATGTCGGTGTTTTCGATTTTTAGACTAATGCGGCGGTATGCATCGCGGTACAGGATAATCATCGGCACAATTTCGGAATGCATAGATTCGAAATGAAAATCCTCCATAACTCCGACTATCCTCCCTTCGGAGGGACCATATCGCATCTTCTCACCCACTATTTCGGCCGGATCAGTGAATCCATATCCGCGAGCAGCGGCTTCATTAATGATGTAATAGCCTTTGACGATTGAATCCTCTTCAAAGACGGTTTTCATGTTTTCATTGAAGTCCTCGCCAGCAGCTAAGTCAATACCAAACGTTTTGAGAAAATCCTTATCCACGGAAACGATTGGAAGTCTGAAGCTTGAATTGACCGCTGAGTCTCCTTGAAAAAAGCTGGATCCCCAGTTGTCCATCAATCTACCAGTCGGGATTCGTGTGGAATAAGTGCCACTTTGAATATTTGGATGTCTTAGTAGCTCGGTTTTGAAGGTCTCGAGGTTATCAATTCTGGGTAGATAGAGCACCACAATTCTATCTCGATCATAGCCCGGGTCAGTGGTTCTTATAAATTTCATCTGATTCTCGATGACCGTGATGGAAAAAATGAGGCCGATTGTAACTGCATATTGGAACGTCACCAACCATGACCTGAAATTCCATCTGCTTGAGTTTGCTACCTTCTCCCCCTTGAGTGCCTGAACCAGGTTTATTTTAGATAGAAAAATTGCAGGGTATAGTCCAGCAGCTAGCCCTACGAGAACAAGGACTCCCAAAAGACTTAGAGAAAGATCCAGGTTAGAAATGATATTAAAAGTCATCTCTTTCCCAATAAATGTATTGAGGTAGGGTAGGGCCCAGTAAACAAGCAGAAGTATAAACGGTAGCGAGATGAAAGTGATCAAGATGGACTCGGTGAGAAATTGCTTGATGAGAGAAGTTTTAAATGCTCCAATCACCTTTCTGACGCCTACTTCCTTCATTCTTCTGGAATAGTGGGAGGTGGCCAAATTCATGTAATTCACACATGCTACCAGCAGTAGCAAGATTCCGATCGCACTGAAGATGTACACCAGTTGTAGTGACCCGTTGGTTTCGTACTCTCCCTCTAGGTTAGAGTTTAGATGAATGTCAAGCAAAGGCTGAAATTCAAAATCTCTAAAGTCTCGAGCATAAACTCCTGCTGAGAATTCTCCCATGTATTTATCCCAAAACTCGTCATTTGACTTTTTGGTCAATGCGGGAATATTTGTATTTGGTGCTACCTTCATGTAGGTGAGCCAATTGTAGTTTCCACCTACGTTCTCTAGAGTTTCCTGGTCGAAAATATTGGCTAGGAAGCGGACGGGAGCCAAGTAGTCAAAATGGAAATGCTGTTGATCGGGCATGTTTTCCATGACTCCTGTGACCTTAAAGGGAGCTTCATTGCCTGATCTAGATAGTTTGATTGATTTTCCAATAATGTCTTGTTCCTGCCAGTCAGTGCCAAAGATCTTGATGGCTGTATTTTCTGTGAGTACCAGAGAGAAGACATCCTCGAAGGCGTTCTCCGGATTTCCTGCCAAGAACTTAAAGGAGAAGATATCAAACACATCATCACCAGCGAAAATGACTTGCTGTCCTGCGAATTTTTTTCCTTCATACTCAAGATCTGGAAAAGCCCAAGGATAAAAGCGCGCAGCATATTCAATCTCTGGGTAGTCTGCTTTCAGTCTTTCCGCATGCCCAGCCGAGGCGAATGCCCAATGTCTACTAAGGTCGCCAGATCTGGTGTAGTTTTTCACAGTAACCCGATAGATCTGTTCTGCATCATCAAAATGCGTGTCGTAGCTTAATTCATCCTTTACAAAAAGGGCGATTAGTACAAATGCGGCAATGCCTGAGGATAATCCAATTACATTGATGACCGTTCCGGACTTGTATTTCCACAAATTCCGTATTCCGATTTTTAAGTAGTTTCTGAACATAGTCGTTTCTTTTTCTATTGAGTTTTGAGCTTCGATTCTTTTGGCCATTGCCGGCCGTAGGAGTTTGATGATTTGCCAGGAGTACCATCTTCTGGCTCGCTTAAGTCCTTTACTTTGAGACAAAAGCTTGTATTCCTCCTCCAGGTCACCTTGGATATCTTCATAGTATTCTTCTTTGAGAAACCATGCGAGAAATCGTGTAGACCAGGAGGGGGGTGTGTTCTTTCCTTTTTCCGTTTCTTGACTATGCTCTTGCATATTCAAAAGAGATGTCAGGAACAGCAGACCAAAGCTTGTTTCTGGTTTCTTTGGTGTAGTCTAATGCTGCTTTGCCCGTCTTGGTTACTTGAAAATATCGCTTTCTTTTGCCGCCCCTGATGGCAGTTGCTTCGCCAAATTCTGATTTGAGATAGCCTTTCTTTTCCATCCTGCGAAGGGCCGTCTGCAAGGCGCTTACGCTCACCTTCCTTTCCAGGCGCTCCTCGATTTCTTGCTTTATGGAAACACCATACGCATCCCCATGTAGAATT
>CAYYNA010000017.1:28245-29725 GCA_964472815.1 uncultured Roseivirgaceae bacterium | reverse complement strand
TTCATCACCCCAATGGGTGGAAATATTCAGTTTTAGGCTAATCTTCATACTTCTCGGATCAAATGCGGAAGATAAGAAACTTCTCAATTAATCCTTTCATGAATGCTTGTGTGTCCTGATTATCTTCCTCTTTAGATTAATTCCATATGATTGTACCATTTGTTACATATCGAATCTGAAAGAGGCACTAAATTGTATTTTCATTAGCTGGTGACATAAATTTAGGAATGACCAAAAGGCGAGACTTCATCAAAAAGAGCAGCCTTGCAGCCTTCTCGGCTGCTTTAGGAGTCGATATCGTTTTTGGTAGGTATTTGCCGCCTGGCTTGGTGCCCATTGTTTTCGATCAGGACGACTTCTTCAGCAAATTCAAAAAAGATAAAGGTATGGTCATCCTGAATGACCGCCCCTGGAATGCAGAAGCAAAAGCCCATTTACTTGACGATCAAATAACCCCTGCCTCCAGAATGTTTGTCAGAAATAATGGGCTAATACCACAGGATATCAACATCAACACCTGGAGCTTGACCATTGAAGGTGAATCAGCGCTTCGATCAAAGAGCTACTCGATCTCCGATTTGAAAAAATTCCCTAACCATAGCTACCAGCTGACTTTAGAGTGCGGGGGTAATGGTAGAAGTGAATTTGATCCTCCAGCAAAAGGGAATCAATGGACCGTCGGTGCGGTATCATGTGCCAAGTGGACTGGAGTGCGACTGAAGGATCTACTAGCAGATGTGGGAGTAAAAGAGGATGCAGTCTATATAGGCTATTACGGGAAAGACATCCACCTGAGTGGAAATCCCGAAAAAGACCCCATTTCAAGAGGAATTCCGATATCTAAAGCGATGATGGAAGAAACACTCGTGGCATACGCCATGAACGATGAGGATATACCACTTATCCACGGGTACCCACTAAGGTTGGTAGCAGGTGGCTGGCCCGCATCCGCCTCTGGGAAATGGTTGGATCGATTAGTCGTCAGAAATCGAGTGCACGATGGAGCAAAAATGGGAGGTCAGTCCTACCGAATCCCTTGCAAGCCCGTGCAACCAGGATCAACTGTTTCAGACGATGAAATGTGTATCATAGAATCCATGCCGGTAAAATCTCTGATTACTTACCCAAAAACAGGAGGCATTCTCAAAACGCAACAGAAGCTAAAAGTCAGAGGCCATGCCTGGGCAGGAGAATTAGAAGTTTCAAAAGTAGATATCTCGATAGATTTTGGCGCAAGCTGGCAATCAACTAAAGTGCTGAAGCCAGCAAACCGATTGGCTTGGCAAAGCTGGAACACCGAAATAGCATTTCCTAAATCTGGTTACTATGAAGTATGGGCCAGAGCTACGGATAGCAGTGGCAACATGCAACCCATGATCTTACCAGGGTGGAATCCCAAAGGGTATCTCAATAACGCATGTCATAGAATTGCAGTCAAAGTGAGCTAAAATGAAGGACAATGAACTCATAAGAACTTTAC
>CAYYNA010000017.1:11375-28145 GCA_964472815.1 uncultured Roseivirgaceae bacterium | reverse complement strand
GCAAAATTGACAAATATTGAATGGTATGAACTGGACTGAACAATTCCATTTCGATAGATGTTTAGCCACACACATGAATTGAGGTAGAAAGCGATGGAGAATTATTTTGTAGCATTCGGAGATGCTTTTTCAGGCACGGTAAATTGGGTTTGGCAATCAATCACCTTCAATGTCCCCTGGTACACCAATTACTTCTGGGGTCTGATCCTGATTTCCTTTGCTGTATGGGGTCTGGAACTGATATTCCCTTGGAGAAAAGATCAAAAGGCCTTCAGAAAGGATTTCTGGCTTGACGGATTCTACATGTTCTTCAACTTTTTTGTTTTCGCCATCGTCATTGCTGGATTCTACGCTGTATTCGAGATGCTATTCGATACACTGGGAATAAAAATGAGCTCCCTTTCCATTGTGAATTTGAGTGCACTACCTATGTGGGCCCAGTTGGTCATCTTCTTTATCGTCTTAGATTTTGTGCAATGGCTAACACATGTTGCCTTGCACAGATTCCCGTTTCTGTGGCAATTCCACAAAGTGCATCATTCGGTAGAAGAGATGGGATTTGCTGCTCACCTCAGGTACCACTGGATGGAAAACATATTGTATAAACCACTTAAAACCTTTGGTGTGATGATCTTGGGAGGGTTTGAGCCATCTCAAGCTTTTATCGTGCATTTTGCAGCCATAACCATTGGGCATCTAAACCACGCAAATATCAGATTAACCTGGGGTCCACTGAAGTATATATTCAATAACCCCCTTATGCACATCTGGCATCATGCACAGGATTTGCCTGCAGAGCGAAAATATGGTGCAAACTTCGGGATTTCGTTAAGTGTATGGGACTATGTATTCAAAACCAACTACATCCCGTTTGAGGGTAGAGATATTAAATTGGGATTTCCCGGAGTAGAAAAGTTTCCTCAGGATTTTGTCAAGCAAAATCTTTATGGTTTCAAGAAACCGAAACAATAACTGACAAAAAAGCCCAAATTCATCACTGAATTTGGGCTTTTTTTAAAAGAGTATCTTATTAGATCGCTCCGACTGGATCTCCGTATTTATCAACCAATACAGGATCACCTGGACCATCTACACGTAGTTGGTCGAATTGAGTTTCCTTGTCACCAACTATCACGAAAATGTACTTACTTAAATCAAAGTACTCAGCAGCGGTTGCCTGAATACTTTCGATGGTTGCGTCAGTAACAGTCTTTTGCTCCCTATCAATATAGTCCTGCGGTAAATTATAGGTACTAATGTTATGGAGGATTCCTAGAAGATTGTTCAGCGTTTCAAAGTTTCGTGCATTTTCCTTGATCATCGCAGTTTGAGTCTTATCAAGATCCTCCTGAGTAAACGTAGCACCATAACCGCCAATTACCTCTTTGAAAGTATCAAGTGCATCTTTTGTCGTGGAAGATTTCACCGAAGAAGCAGCTCCAAAAATACTAGGAGCCATAGCATTCCTTGCCGGGAAGGAATAGGCCCCATAAGTAAACTGCTTTTCTTCTCTGAGAATCTGAAATAGTCTACCAGAGGAGCCATCTCCCAATCTGTCATTGGCTACCATAATCTCATTGAAGGCAGGATCATCCGCATCCACTGTCAGCCTTGCCATTCTAATCACAGATTGCTTGGCTTTAGGTACATCTACGAAATACACTTGAGGTTCAGTGGGTACAGGTGCCAGCTCATACGTTGGTATCACTACCTCTCTCTTTTCCCATTCGCTCGTCAATCTTCCTAAAGCCTCAATGGCCTGCGATTGCGTAACATTACCAGCAATGTGATAATTTGTGACATTCGGTGCGAAATACTTAGCGTAGTACTCCTTCAGGTCATCAATTGAAATACTACTTACATGGTCTTCATAACCGGATGTAGGATGGCTTAAGATGTGATTCTCTCCGTATAGTTTCTTATTGAGAACAATCGAAGCGATCGAGTTAGGTCGCGTTTCTCGTTGTTTAATTGACTGAAGCGTTTGGTTGATGATACGATCAAACTCCTCCTCATCCCATCTTGGATCTAGCAGGATCTCTTGAACCAAAGCCATAGTGGCATCAAAATTTCTTGCTAAGCAATTACCAGAAACTTGAATGTACTCATTAGCAGTGAACATTCTTAGATTTGCTCCTAACTGACCTATTGCGTCCTCAAGTTCTTCAGGAGTTTTATTTGCGGTACCCTCCATCATGATATCAGTCATGAGATTGGCTACTCCTACCTTACTTGGGTCATCCAGGTAATGGCCGCCCATGATCCTCATTGAAAAGTTGACTAGTGGAAGTTCATTGGCCTCCACTCCATATACTTTAATCCCATTGGCCGTTTCATCTGTCCAGATTGTAGGTGGGGTTACCAGTGGTTTCTCTCCAAAATCTGGCTCCACCGATCGATCAAAAGCTGATTCGGTTTTTACAATCGTAAAATCACCTTCTTCCTCAATCACCTCGCTCTGTCCATATTGATTGATACCTTCCTCCTGGATATCAGCTAATGCAGCACCCGCTGCTGAAAGTTCGCCAGCTCCCTTTGGAACAAAGTTGGTCTCGATCCGATTCTTGCTCAAGATGTATTTCTTGAAAACTCGCATCACATCTTCTTTCGATACAGCTTTTATGTTTGCGATATCTGTTTTGTAATACTCAGGATCACCAGCATACTCGTTGTATTGAGCAAGTTGGAATGCTTTTCCCAATACACTGCTAATGCCATTATAGTATTGGGTTTCAATTCCTGCCTTGATCCGATCCAAGTCTTTGACATTGAACCCTACAGAATCAAATCTTTCTAATGCAGCATCCACAACTGATTTAACAGAATCAAGATCTGTTCCTTTATTAGCTCTAACTCTGATGGTAAACGTTCCAGCTAGTTCATTCGAGCTATTGTATGCGCTAACGCCTGGTGCCAATTCCGCCTCTTCAACCAGTGATTTGTATAGAATAGCTCGCTTACCGTCTGATAGTATATCTCCTAAAGCGTCAAGTGCCCATTGATCTGGGTGAAACTGCTCTACAGTAGGAAACGTCAGCCTAAATTCAGGCAACTGTGCAAAGTTATCCTCATAGAAGAAAGACTTAGTCTCATTCAATGACACGGGCTGAGGATCCATTGGTGTATCAATTCCTCTCGATGGAATTTCGCCGAAGTATTTCTCCACCATAGATTCAATGTCCTCATACTCTATATCTCCAGCGATAACAAGTGTAGCATTATTGGGTCCATACCACTGCTCATAAAACTCCTTCACATCCTCTAGGGTAGCATTTTGCAGATCCTCCAACTCTCCAATTACCGTCCAGTTATAAGGATGCCCTTCAGGATATAGTGCTTTTAAAATCACACTCTGTGTGTGACCATAGGGTTGATTATCAACTCTTTGCCTTTTCTCATTCTGAACTACTGGCTTCTCACCTTCAAGGCTTGCTAAAGAAACAGCGTTGATAAAGAATCCCATGCGATCTGATTCCATCCATAGCACTTTCTCTAGTGCATCCTTAGGAACAACCTCATAGTAAATGGTTCCATCTGTCCACGTACCTCCATTGAAGGTACCACCCCACTCATTAATATTCTTGAAAAAACCTCCATTAGGAACATTTTCTGATCGCTGAAACAGCATGTGTTCAAAGTAATGTGCAAAACCTGTTCTTCCTGGCTTCTCGCGATTGGAACCAACATGAACCAAGATTGATACAGCAACAATAGGATCAGAACTGTCCTTATGAAGAATCACATCCATACCATTCTCCAATGTGTATTTCTTGTAATCCAATGATAGTTCATCACTTTTCTGATTGCCAGGTGAACAAGCGCTCACTAGCAATGCCAAACTAAAAATTGAAATCAGTAAATTTTTAAATCTCATCTTCTATTAGGATTTTTTTTAAAGAGCTCGATAATAAGCAAAAAATGTCAATGAGTAAGCACTAAATAATCTGATCGGTAATTAGCAGTGTTCTATCTGATAATAATCACTGCCATTAGGGTTGTTTAGATCAAAAGTGGAACTAGTTTTGCGTCACAAAAAAAATAAACCTTTTATCTATTATGGCTACAAAAATTGGTATTAACGGGTTCGGAAGAATCGGACGCTTAGTCTTCAGAGTGGCAATCAATAAACCTGACCTTGAAATAGTAGGAATCAATGACCTAATTGATGTAGAGTACATCGCATACATGCTAAGATACGACTCGACTCATGGACAGTTTGATGGAGAGATAGACGTAAAAGACGGCAACCTGATCGTGAACGGTCAAACCATCCGTGTGACTGCTGAAAGAAACCCTGCAGATCTAAAATGGGATGAGGTTGGTGCTGAATATGTGATAGAATCAACTGGGCTCTTCCTAACGAAGGAAAAAGCACAAGGCCATATCGATGCTGGTGCCAAGAAAGTAGTGATGTCAGCGCCTTCTAAGGACGATACCCCGATGTTTGTGATGGGTGTGAATCAGGAAAAGTACACTTCTGATATGCAGTTTGTTTCTAATGCATCATGTACTACCAACTGTCTTGCTCCAATCGCTAAAGTGTTGAACGACAACTTTGGAATCAAAGATGGTTTGATGACTACTGTTCATGCAACTACTGCAACCCAGAAGACTGTAGACGGCCCTTCAATGAAAGACTGGAGAGGTGGACGCGGAGCTGCGCAAAACATCATTCCATCTTCTACTGGAGCCGCAAAAGCAGTAGGTAAAGTGATCCCAGAACTAAATGGAAAACTAACAGGAATGGCTTTTAGAGTTCCAACTCCTGATGTTTCAGTGGTAGACCTTACTGTCAACCTGGAAAAACCTGCTTCTTATGATGAAATCAAAAAAGCAATGAAGGATGCTTCTGAAGGAAGTATGAAAGGAGTTCTTGGTTACACGGAAGATGCTGTAGTTTCTAACGACTTCCTTGGCGACTCAAGAACATCCATTTTTGACGCTGGGGCAGGTATTGCGCTAACTGACACATTTGTTAAAGTAGTCAGCTGGTACGACAATGAGTGGGGTTACTCAGCAAAAGTTGTTGAGCTTGTTGAGTACATGGCGAGCAAAGGCTAAGAATTGAAAGAACATTAAAAAAAGGGGCACTTGCCCCTTTTTTTATTTCTATGCTATGTTGGTATAAACTGCTTGAACATCGTCATCGTCCTCGATCTTGTCAAGCATTTTTTCTATTTCATCCAGCTGCTCATCTGTAAATTCTACAGGATTATTGGAAATCCGTTTCAAGGTAGCTTTCTTTACTTCGATTCCTAGATCATCCAAAACTTTTGACAACTCGCCAAATTGTGTGTAATCTGCGTAAGCATAGTACATACCTTCGTTTTCCTCAATCTCTTCCAGACCACCATCAATCAAAGACAGCTCAAGCTCCTCTCTATCCATTCCTTCAACCTTTTCAAATTCGAAAACAGCCTTTCTGTTAAACATAAACTCTAGAGATCCCGACGGAACAAAACTTCCGCCAGCTTTATTGAAGTAGGACTTCACATTCGCTACCGTTCTGGTAGTGTTATCAGTTGCTGCCTCCACAAATACAAGCACTCCGTGAGGACCTTTTCCCTCATACGTTACTTCATGGATTTCATCTAGATCTTTACCAGCTGCTCGTTTGATGGCATTTTCGATGTTATCCTTCGGCATGTTCTCCGCCTTGGCATTTTGTATGGCGGTCCTGAGCTTGGCATTCATCTCAGGATCCTGTCCCCCTTCCTTAGCTGCAACAGTAATTGCTTTTGCAAGCTTCGGAAAAACCTTGCTCATCTTATCCCATCTTTTTTCCTTAGCGGCCCTTCGGTATTCAAATGCTCTTCCCATGTTGTTTATTATTTGGATTGCAAATTAAAAATATGGCGGTTGCAAAATCAAGCAGGCTTCTTCTTGAATACAATATTCAAAATCACACCTACTAAAACCAGTGCCATGCCTCCATATGTGATCAAATCGTACGTTTCATCAAAAATGAAGTACCCAAAGAGGAGCGAATAGATGATGCTTATGTAGGTCAAAATACTGACCTTGTTTAGTTCCTCCTGCTGATAGGCTTTAGTCATAAAGTACTGCGCAACTTGGGTGCAAAGACCAACTGTAACAAGTACCAGCCAATCCCAACCAATTGGTTGTACCCAAATAAACGATGACCAAATGGCAGAAATAGGCAGCATCACCAAAGGGAAGTAAAATATGATTACCAGTGGATGTTCCGTATTCTTCAGTTTTCTAATGAAGTTGTAAGCAAGTCCCATGAATAATGAGGCAACAATCCCCATCAACAGGTGGATAGGTTCAATTCTAGGGTCAAACCCTTGGATGATCAATATTCCCGCGAAACTTAACCCGAAGAAAAGGAATTGAATAGGTCTGGCCTTCTCCCCTACCAAGAAGATCCCAATAACTGTCGTAAAAATCGGAGATAGATATTGCAGAGTTGATGCGGTTGCGAGTGGAATCTGCTGAAGCAAGCTAAAATATGTAACTAGAGCAATGGCCCCAGCCACACCCCTTCCTAACAAAATGAGTTTGTTATTGCCCCAGACTGTCACTCTTTGGCGATTTAAGAAATACAAACTGATGACGAATGAGATGATGGAACGAAACAGAATGATCTCAATGGCAGGAATGTGAGGTACTAGCTTCACAAAGACTTTCATCAACGTGAACACAAATGAAGCAAGAAGCATGTATACAACCCCTGAGCTCAGCTTCATTATTGCACGATCACTCCATCTTGGATTTCTAACTTTCTGTCCGCCATGTTTGCAAGCTCCTTGTTGTGCGTCACCAATACAAACGTCTGATCCAGTTCATCACGGAGATCAAAAAATAACTGATGGAGGCTATCGGCGCTTTTTGAATCCAGATTACCACTTGGCTCGTCGGCAAAAACTATCGATGGATCATTGATTAATGCTCTGGCCACAGAGACTCGTTGCTGTTCTCCACCCGATAGTTCAGATGGCTTGTGATCTGCTCTGTCAGCCAAACCTAATTTCGTAAGAAGTTGCTGTGCCTTCTGAGTCGCATTTTTCTCCCCCTTGATAAAGGCCGGCATACAAATATTTTCTAATGCAGTGAACTCAGGAAACAGGTTATGAAATTGAAAAATAAATCCAATTTCTTCATTCCTGAATTTTGCCAACTTCTTTGCCCCTAGATTAGAGAGGTTAATGTTATTGATAGAAACCGCTCCTTGATCAGGTTGGTCAAGTGTTCCAATAATATGGAGTAGTGTACTTTTTCCAGCTCCAGAAGCGCCAACGATGCTCACCACTTCGCCTTTCTTGACCAGTAAATCGATCCCCTTGAGGACCTTCAATCCATTATATGATTTGTGAACAGCACTCGCTTCTAGCATGGCCGCAAAGATAGGTTTTTCTACTACCCGTAAAATATTCTAATTGTCTAATCAGAAGACTCAAACAGTATTTATTCTGCTTGGTTAAACGTCAGTGATCATTTAGCTTCGCAAAAAAAATCCCCATGAATATCCACGAATACCAAGCAAAAGAAATCCTGAAATCCTATGGAGTAAACATTCAGGAAGGCATTGTGACTGACAACCCAGAAAAAGCTAAAGAGGCAGCTAAAGAGCTTAATCGAGAAACTGGAACAGAGTGGTATGTCATCAAAGCTCAAATCCATGCTGGAGGAAGAGGGAAAGGAAAGATCAACGAAACTGGATCAAACGGAGTGGTGCTCGCAAAAAGCCTAGCAGAAGTGGAACCAAAAGCAAAAGATATTCTTGGCGGAACATTGGTCACTCATCAAACTGGCCCTGAGGGAAAGAAAGTAAACAAGATTTTGATTGCGCAGGATGTATACTACCCTGGCGAATCAGATCCTAAAGAGTATTACTTATCTATTCTTTTAGATCGTGCTTCAGGAAAAAATGTAATCATGGCCTCCACGGAAGGAGGTATGGATATCGAAACGGTAGCTGAAGAAACTCCAGATAAAATTGTAAAAGAATGGATTGATCCTTCGGTAGGTCTTCAAGGATTTCAGGCTCGAAAAGTAGCATTTGCCCTAGGATTGACGGGCGATGCATTTAAGGGAATGGTGAAGTTTATCTATTCACTTTATAAAGCTTACGAAGCGACAGATGCATCCCAGTTTGAAATCAATCCTGTTCTAAAAACATCAGACAACAAAATTCTAGCTGTCGATGCAAAAGTGAACATCGATGATAATGCACTCTTTAGACACAAAGACATTGCTGAGCTTCGAGACATCACGGAAGAGGATCCGTTAGAAGTAGAGGCCGGAAAATCTGGACTCAACTATGTGAAGTTGGACGGAAACGTGGGATGTATGGTGAACGGCGCGGGGTTAGCTATGGCCACCATGGACATCATCAAGCTTTCAGGCGGTGAGCCAGCAAACTTTTTAGATGTAGGAGGAGGAGCTAATGCGCAAACCGTAGAAGCAGGATTCAGAATCATCATGCAAGATCCAAATGTAAAAGCGATCCTCATCAATATTTTTGGCGGTATCGTGAGATGCGACAGAGTTGCTAGAGGTGTTGTGGAGGCCTATAAGAACATTGGAGAAATAAATATCCCAATCATTGTAAGACTTCAAGGAACAAATGCCCAAGAAGGAGCTCAAATCATTGAAGACTCTGGCCTAAAGGTAACATCAGCAATTGTGTTGAAAGATGCTGCTCAAAAAGTCAAAGAAGTACTTGCTTAAGATTCAAGCTTGATCATTTAGGGGTAAAAATCAAAAAGGTTGCCATAGGAGAAACCCAACTTCTATGAAATACCTACGACTTTTAGCTTTATCCATTATTGTTTTTTCTTCCTGCGAGTTGAACGAGCCCAAGCCAGCGGGTAGAGAAGAATTGATCGCTGGTACCAGTAATTTTGGTAAAACCTGGCAAATCAGTCAAATCGAAGTTGAGCTTGGAGCATTGACACCAAAAAGGTGTATTACAGATAATTTCATCACCTACTTTCCCAATGGAAGGTATGAGATGAATGAAGGCGCAACCAAGTGTGAGTCCTCAGATCCACCAGCGGTTAGTGGTACTTGGTTCATTGAGGATGATGAGACCTTGATCATCACTTTCTCTGATAGCATCCAGATCTGGGATATCGAATCACTTGCAGAAAATCGCCAAATTATTTCGTCGGAATTTCAGGAAGGTTCAAGGACCTATACTCTTTCTTCATCGAACTGAGCCAATAAATAAATAAAAATTACTAGGGGTGCACACCCAAATACGTTACCAACTAATAAAAAACAGTGAAAACCATGAACATCGTTAGATTCATATTATCAGTGTTGACTGTGGTGGTATTATTGATCATGCTAAGCTAAAAATATACTGATCACCGTAATCGCTAAGGCCACTTTGAAAATTCAAGGTGGCCTTTTTTGTGCATTACGAAAAAGACCCTATTCAGCGGTGAAGCACGCGACAGCTTCTGATCAAAACAAGAGGCATAAAAAAAGCATCTACCATAAGCAGATGCTTTGTGCACTCGGAAGGATTCGAACCCTCAACCCCCAGAGCCGAAATCTGGTATTCTATCCAGTTGAACTACGAGTGCAATAAACTGGGCCGCAAATATAATTTATAAAGTAATCTTATCGATACTACCTGCACCTATAGCTTCTTGCTTCCCCTGTGCATCAATTCCTTCAACTTGCACCAAATCCATTTCCACATCGTACTTTGCGTTGGATTTCGTTACGAGTATGACATTCCATCTCTGTACCCCCTTATTTCTGCTGATAAGTTCCTTAAAATTGATTCTCTTCAATTGAGAAATATCAATTGACTTGTTACCATCAGTACCAAAATAGCTTAGTGTGGTTTTAGTTGACGAATCTTTCTTTTGGTAGAAGGACAAATTGGTGAGCTGCGCCGTTTCACCATTATCTTTTACTATGGTCACCTGACTCTGAAAAAAAGAGCATAGACTTATAAGTACGGTGGTAAACATTGCTAGCATTTCTCTCGAAGTTAACGCATTGTTGCAGGACTGATACCATGCTTTCACTATATTTACAAAAAACTACTATGGAAGAAGTACAGTCAGATAGTCTTTTAGGATTACTCAATGGAATCTCATGGGGTGGTCTTCTCTTGATCATTTTTACTGCTTTCATCATTGTCCTAGTCATCAGGACTTTCAGAAATAAACCTTCTGCCTAGCCAGACAAGGTGGTCCCACAATGCTTGCAGTAATTGGCTTCAGGGTCATGGCCACCCGTCCCACATCCTTTGCACTTTAGCTCTTTCTCCTTCTTTTCGAATTCTTTAGCAGCTGTCGCTATCGCTATCTCAGAAGTCACGATACCAGTTGGTACTGCTATGATCGCGTAACCTAACAGCATCAACATTGAGGCAGTTATTTGTCCCATTACAGTCTGAGGGGCAATGTCCCCGTAACCGACGGTTGTAATCGTAACGATGGCCCAGTAAATGCTTCTTGGGATACTAGTAAACCCGCCTTCCGAGCCTTCAATCATATACATTAATGTACCAGCTATCAAAGCAAATGTTGAAACAGCACCAAGGAAAACCAAGATTTTGTATCTGCTTGTATATAGGGCGTCAGTGAGTACGGATGCTTCTTTTAAGTACCTTCCCAGCTTTAAGATCCTAAAAACGCGCAGGAGCCTGATTGAGCGTATAACAACCAAATAACCACCTCCAGTCACAAACAAGGCGATATATGTTGGTAGTAGCGCAAGAAGATCTATAATCCCTAGAAAGCTCAGCGCATACTTTCTTGGTCTGGGACTAATGAAAAGACGTAATACATACTCGATCGTGAACAGGATGGTGAAGCTCCATTCTAACGTGTACAACAGCCCATAAAAGTTATCCTTAATCTCCTTGACGCTTTCTAGCATCACACTCAGGACACTCAGCACTATTGCCCAAAGAAGAACTACGTCAAAAAGCTTGCCTGTTGGTGTATTCGTACCAAATACAATCACAAAAAGTCTTTTTCGAAGCGACGGAAGCAAACGATAGTGCGGTTCCTCCATAGGATAAATTTAGGCAAAAAAAAACCCCGCAATTGCGGGGTTTGATAAAGTATGATTACAATTAAAATGGAGCGTTGATACCTGGATAAGATAACGGATTAACCGTAGGTATTTCTGAACCAAATTGTTGATTGATTACTTCAATCATCTCATTAACAACCAATGCAGCACCTCTTGGATTAGGGTGGACGAAATCAGTAGAAAAGAGGCTATTGAACAGTTCAGTTTGCTCAAATGAAATTGGAACTAGGTTAATTCCATTCACCACTTGGCCTAATACACCATCAGCAGCGCTAATGCCTGCAGCGCTCATGCCCAAGGCAGTTGCTTCAGCAGCTGATAATCCATTTACATCTGCAAATAAAGGATCCAAGTCCACAAGGTGCACATTTGGTCTAGCACCCGCTTGAGCCCTGATCACTGCGTTGAAAGTAGCCACCGCAGTAATTACATTGATCTGCTCTGTTTCTGTCAATGTTAGTTCATCATCAAGTGGTACGGTAACTCCGATAATTGCTGTTTCAGAAAGTGCCTGACCTAAAGAAAACAATGCGGGTAATGGAAATAAATCTCCTAAACCTGCCAAAGGATTGACGGCAGCTGCTTGTCTCAACTGAGGCAGTACAATACTTCCAGCTGGGAGTCCTGCTGCAGCAGAGATATCTAAAACAGATAAACTTTCATCTGTGATTAACGGCGCATTTGCACCCAGTTTCCAACTGATCTTTCGACGTGCAACTTCATCTGCCAATGTTGGATCAAGCGCTGCAGCCACGTCCAATAAAGAATTATAGCCAGGGTCCACTCCCGGTATTGGAGACGGGAAAGGCACATTGAATGCTCCATTTAACTGGTCAACCAAAGCCTGATCGGTCAAAGGAACTAACTCAACACCTCCACCCAGCGTGGTAGCTGCTTGAAAGTACGGAATGGTTGTGATTGGAGGAATGGTAAGGATCAATCCCTGCGCGCCACCAGCCGTAAGTCCATCCAAAGCTCCTCCAATTGCTGCAGTAAAAGTTGGCGCAGATGGTGCCGCTGGATTAATAGGAGAATCCGTGATAGTGGTAGGATCTAACGGATTAAAAACATCGTTGGTACCACCATTCACTGCATAGCCAAGTGCATCGTTATTTCCAATCCACAGCGAGAAGAAAGTTCCACCTGCAGCAGCAGCATCACCAACTACAGAAGCTGTTCCATCACTTTGGAATGCTCCGTAGAAAGGATTTGCAGCTCCGTATCCAGGTGTAACAACATCGATTGCTCTGGCGCCTGGTACTCCGAAGTTATTAACACTGACGGTACTTGTAGTCAAAGGATTTGCGTCCCCTGTTATCAATGCATCTGCTAAGCTTCCTTCTCCTGTGCTTAGAAATGCAAGCGCAGCGTTTATGTCAAGAGATACTCGACCTGTACCTGTAGCTCCAGACGTAATATTGGGGTTGTTGAATTCTCCACCACCTGCTAGTTCAAATTGACCAGCAAGAATGGCAGGGTAAGAATTTTCTTGCCCCTCCTGGAACAATGCACCGTCATAAAAACCTGCAGTAAGCGAGTTACCAACGGAAACATACTTTGTTAGGTCCAAGGTACCCACCGCCAGAGGATCAGGAGTATTTGCAGCAACCCACTCATCCACAATATCATCTTCAGTGCTACATCCGAAAAAGATAGTAGCCAGCAATAAGAATTTAAGTCTATTATTTAAAGTCTTCATTTGATTTTGCTATTTAAAAGTTGCTCAAAATATTATCAAGGTTGATCTGGAAGTAGTACAGTGCACCCATTCTTGGATTAGCCAAGGACGTAGTGTATCGCTCATTCAAGATGTTTGAGCCACCTAACTTAAGACGAGCATTAATTGATGGAATGCTGTAAGTTATTTGCGCATCAAGAGTGGCAAATGCTGGCACAACTCCAGATCCAATTGCAGACTGCCATAAGTAAGCATCCTGCCATCTGTAGGTCAGCCCAAATCCAAAGTTATCTACCAACTTTCTATTTGCTAGTGACACGTTGTATCTCCACTCTGGAGTATTAAAAGCAACGTTATTAACTCTTGCAGTTTCATCATCAAGGTTGGTTAGTTCATTAAATGAAGCATTACCACCCAGAGTAAATCCATCTAGGAAGGAATAATCAATAGCTATTCCATAACCTTGCGACTCGATATCGAAATCGAGATTAGAATCATAGCCAAAGTTCTGAGTAGTGATACCTGCTGCGCCTGTAATAAATGCATCGCTCAACTGCTCATCTGAATGTCTTTGCTGGTTCCCAACGTTGTAACCAGCTGGAATAGCCGCGTCACCAGTAAGGATTGCTCCTCCAGCACCAACAGCAACAGCCTGAACAACTTCAATCTCAGCTCCAAAATCTTGATACGTACTGTTGTAATAGAAAGCATCTACTAGTAACCTTCCATCGAAGAACAAGCCTTTGTAGCCAATCTCCCAAGTACCAACTTTTTCAGTTTTGAACTCCTTGTATGCGTCTGTGGCAATCTGAAGATCTGCAGGATTTCCACTCTGTCTTGCTTGCTCAACACTCTCTACTGTGTAGACCGTATTTCTATCGAAGTTATACCTCCTCGCTAGGATCTCATTTCTTCCGATCAATCTCCTACTAACCACATCCAAATCAATATACTGATCTTGTGTGGTAGGAATTCTAAATCCTCTTTGGAAGGAAGCACGAAGGTTTTGATTATTCAAAAATTCCCAAACCCCAGAAATCCTTGGTGAAAACTGGCCTGCAAAGTTTTCATTTTTGTCATATCTGACTGAACCCTGCAGCCTTACATTATCTATGATGTCTTTAGAAATCTGAAGATATCCACCATACTCGTTGAATGAAATCTCTTCACCATTATCATCTAGTGCAAACAGCGTTCCTTCTGATTCCAGAGCGTAAGTTCTGAAATTGGCTCCAACTACAATATCAGCAAAGTCTATCTCATTTTTGAAATTGTAGCTTCCTTCATAATGCCATAATGCAGAACGATCCAGAAACTGAGCACCACCATCTGCAATAGAAAGGTTTCTTAAACGATCGACTTCAGCTTCATACTCAGGGCTTCCAGGCTGAGGCTGTGCTGCATCAGCAACTGAACGTGCAGCAGCATGCAGGTTTTCATAATCGTTTGTATTGAATACAATACCGTTCGGGTTCGCACCCGTAGAATTTCCCCCTGTCAAGAAATCAGTGTAAGCTGCAAAATATGGAGTCAAATAGAACGACTGATTGATTCTTTGAGTTAAGGTGTTAGCTGCATAGCTATCCCCAGAATTTTCTTGTGTTGTATAACCCCTTACGAAGAAATTGTCTCCTCGTAGTTCCAATTTACCAGTCCAGATGGAGAAATCATCTAGCACAAATCGGTCATTCGCGGTATAAACTGTGCTTCCCAAACCGAAATTGAACTGTCCTATTGCTTCGATTTTGTCATTAAGTCGATAATGCAATGCAGTTCCTAGCTTTATACTTTCGGTAGTATTATCTAATACATCTGCCTCACGATAACCTGTAGGAGAAAAAAGACCATTTTCATCATTAGGCAAAAATCCTCTAATGGCTGTAAGACTTCCAACTGTAGCAAGATCTCCTGCAGCCTGAGCGCCTGCAATTGCTATATCAGCAATTTGACCTACAGAGATATCAAACTCTCCGTATGTATTTACACCATCATATCGCCTATTATTTGCTCTATTGCTGCCAAGACTTCCCTCGATAGAGCCAGTCCTACTTCTTTCGAAGAACTGATCTCTTTCATCTACACCTATAAAATCCTGAGCATTCAACCAACTTGCAGTAAGCTTAAAAGCAAATTTGTTATTGAACGCCTTTGCATATCTCAAACCTTGATCTCTGTATAAGGACATAGGGTGATCCTCCTCATCAACATGGGTGACACCCAATTTTGAGTAGACATCCAGGCCTTGATAATCAAATGGGCTTTTACTTCTCATTAGCAAGATTCCTTGAATGGCGTTAGGACCATATAGTGCGGAGGCCGCTCCTGGAATGAGCTCGACACTTTCTAAATCCATTTCGCTGATACCCACAACATTTCCAACAGGGAAATTCAAACCAGGGGCTTGATTATCAATACCATCAATCAACTGGACAAATCGAGAGTTACCGTTTGCACCAAAACCACGAGCATTCACTGACTTAAAAGTCAAACTCTGTGTAGAGAAATCCACACCATTCATATTCCGTATAGCTGCATAGAAATTTGGAGTAGGTGCATTCTGAATATCAAGAATATCCATACGCTCAATGCTCACAGGGGACTTTAGCGTACTCTCTTCCACTCTAGAGGCAGATACTACAACCTCTTGCCCGAGCAAGGTAGACTCAATCAATTCCACATTGATTTGGTCAGTTGAGGAAGTAATTTCGAAACGCTGGGTTTCATATCCAACGTAAGAGACCACTATTGTAAATGGGGGTGCTGATCGTACAGATAATGAAAAATCACCATAGATATCGGTGATTGTTCCTAATACTGTTCCTTCAACTAATACATTCACTCCAATCAATCCCTCACCATTTTCATCAGTGACATTACCGCTAACGGTCGTCTGGGCCATTGCACTGACTGAAAAAATCATGAGCAGCAGCCCAAAAATCATCTTCGTAAATTTCCTATTCATAAGGTCGATGTTTTTTCTGGGTTTAAAAATTAGTACTAATAATAGGTAAAATAATGGTAAAACGGCCTGTTTTGGCACGTTAATTAGATACATACGATAACATAATTTCAATATGAATATGTTATGCATGCATAATATTAGTGATTTTTCAACAAAACACCCTTAAAAATTGCTAAATCAAGCTTTACTATTGTCCTGGGCTTGTACGTGCTTTACCAACTTACCACATACAGCAGAGATTTCCTGGCTCATGTATTCGTCACCTGTAGCATTCAAAATACTCTGCGACAGTCCACCCAAGCAGTCAATGTAGAAATGCTTCATCTCGTCTACGGGCATATCCTTAGACCATAGATCGATGCGCATGGTATTTTTGTTTTCGTGATCCCAAAGCGATAGACTTATCGATTTTGTTTCAGTTAAACCTGTTCCTTCTTTTTCGTCAGCATCCCACATGATCTTCTCAGGGATATTTTCATTGTCCAGCTCTACAATGAATTTGATTTCCGATTTCTTCATAGTAATTATTGTCGCAGGTTATTTCTGAATGTATCCCAACCTTCACCACTAGGGTCGCTTTCATCCGTTGAACAACCAATAGAAGTGGCTAAGGCATTTATGTCTGCTACTCTATCACCTGATTGAGGGTGCGTGCTAAGGAAAGGTATATCTACGCCAGACTCCTCCCGCGCAAGTAGTTTTTCAAAGAACGCAGCGGCACCATTGCAGGCAAATTGGGTATCGCTCAAGTACATCACCGAAAAATCATCCGCTTCCCTTTCTGCTTCCCTGCTAAACTCCAGACCAGTCAAAGTACCCGCTACTTGCCCAACTAATTGCGTAAGCTGGCTTGATCCCTCTCCGGCAATGATGCTAAGTAGAATACCTATTCCGTACTGCCTCTGTAGTTGCCTAGAACTGTGCCGAAGATCAGAATGGGCAATTTCGTGCCCAATAACACCAGCCAAGTCGTCTTGTCTATCAAGGAAAAATATCAAGCCTGTATACACATATATCTGTCCACCAGGAGTGGCGAAGGCATTTAAAGTTTGATCATCATCTATGATGTTGATTTTCCAAGGAAACTCCTCCTGATACTGCA
>CAYYNA010000017.1:7043-11275 GCA_964472815.1 uncultured Roseivirgaceae bacterium | reverse complement strand
GTTTGATCATCATCTATGATGTTGATTTTCCAAGGAAACTCCTCCTGATACTGCACTTCATCACTGGCAAGTATTTCATCCATCATTGACTCCAAATACTGATAAGCATTTTCGTATGCCTGCTTTTCATTTCGGTCAAGAATGGGAAACTGCGCTGGGTCACTCTCGATAGACTCAGCTACCTGTTGTCCAAGATCTATATCATCTTGTAATGAAAACAGGAGTAGATCATCTCCATTGCAAGAAGAGATAGTTGCCAAGACAAGTAGTCCCAGTATTCCGAATATCGTTTTTGTTCTTTTCATTCTGCCAAAATTTCTAATGCTTTCTCTTTGTCCTTTTGCAACTGATTTTTTAGTTGCTCGATCGAATCGAACTTGTGCTCATCGCGAATAAATCTCACGAATTCGATCACCAAAACCTTACCGTAAAGATCTTCGTCAAAATTAAACAAATGCACTTCTATGCTCCTCTTAGATCCATCCAATGTCGGACGAAAACCTATGTTTAACATTCCGAGATAAGCAGTGGGCCCGAGTTTTACATTCACCGCGTAGACACCATCTTTCGGAAACAACTTAAATGGTTCCTTGATTTCAATATTTGCGGTAGGGAAACCTATGGACCTTCCTCTTTTCTGTCCGTGAACTACCGTCCCCTCCATGCTGTAATTTCTACCAAGGAGCGAATTTGCTAGCGTTACTTCACCACCTTGCAGCGCATTTCTAATTTTTGTTGAGCTAACGCCGATATGATCTATATCTTGTCTCGGAATTTCCACCACAGAAAAACCGTAATGACTTGAGCGCGACTTGAGAAAATCTATGTTACCCTCACGATTATTCCCAAAGCGGTGATCATATCCAATAAATAGCTTTCTGGTTCCTACCTGACCGATCAATATATCTCTAAGAAACTCTTCAGGAGAAAGGTTGGAGAACTCAGGAGTGAATGCCAGCCTAACAATATAGTCTATGCCTATGTCTTCAATTCGTTTTTGCTTTTCTTGGAACGTCGAAAGAAGCTTTAGTGAATCATCATTTGGCCGAAGAATGAAGCGAGGATGTGGCCAAAAAGTAATCAAGATACTTTTCCCATTATTTGCTTTGGCTTCATCTACCACTTGCCTCAAAATGGTTTGATGCCCTAGATGTACCCCGTCAAATGTACCAATGGTGACAACAGCAAAATCAGGTTTTTCGAAACTCTGTAGATCGTCAATTACTCTCATGATGCTGTTTTATTAGCTCTTCCAATTCAATGGCATCATGAAGGAAATAGCTACCGATCCTCGTACGTACTAATTCTTTGAGGTATGCTCCCACACCCAGCTCTTGACCGTAATCATGCGCTAAACTTCTAATATAGGTCCCTTTGGAGCAACTGACTTCAAAAGATATCTCCGGTGCAGCACTCGCTTCAATTTCAAAATGATCTATGATAACTGTTCGAGGCTCCATTTTGACATCTTTGTTTTTTCTTGCCTTTTTATAAGCTCTCTCTCCCCCCACTTTGATTGCCGAATGAGCTGGAGGTATCTGCTGTATCTCGCCAACAAACTTATCTTTAGCTGCTTCTAGATCAACATCTGTCAAGTGACTCCAGGATTTCTCTGAATCAAAATCGGTTTCCAGATCATAAGAAGGTGTAGTCTTTCCTATCTCTAACTTGCCCTGATACGTCTTGTCCAAACCTTGAAGTTCATGGAGCTTCTTGGTGAACTTACCGGTTCCAACTATCAACAAGCCAGTAGCTAACGGATCCAGAGTACCTGCATGACCAATCTTCTTGACCCTAAGCACATTTCGCAACTTCTTCACCACATCAAAAGAAGTCCAGCTAACAGGTTTGTTGATCAATAATAGTCTTCCTTCTTCGTAGCTATTCTCCATTAAATCGATGAAATAATTGCTATAGAACCGACAATAAAACAGTAAATAGCAAAATAAGTCAATTTGCCTTTTCGAACAATTTTGATCATCCACCTGCAGGCGTACAGCCCAGAAATAAATGCTGCGACAAAACCGATCACCAAAGGCACAATCCCTATAGCGTGATCAGCAGGACTTTCCACATAGTCTTTCAATTGCAAAATACTTGCTCCAATTATAGGTAGAAGTACCATCAAGAAAGAAAACCTAGCCGCATGATCTCTTTTGACGCCCAGAATTAATGCGGTAGAAATGGTGGCCCCAGATCTAGAGATCCCTGGAAGTACTGCAATTGCTTGCGCAAATCCAACTATGATCGCAGAAACAAAACCAACAGGTTTTTCACCATCTTTTTTATAGTGTGCAAACAATAGTAGCCCTCCAGTGATAAGTAGCATTGATCCAACCAATAAAAGATTTCCACCAAAAAGTGATTCTATTTGATCTTTGAAAAAAACACCAGCTACGAAAACGGGCAGCATAGATACCAAAAGAAGAAAAACAAACTGCGTCGACTCATTCCATTTAAACTTTAGCAGATCGAACACCAGTAAGGAAATATCCTTTCGAAAGACTAGGATAGTAGCAAAAGCGGTTGCTAAGTGAACAACAATAGCGAAGAGTAGGTTTTCACTAGCCTCCAGGCTTAGAAGCACAGAGCCAATTTCTAAATGTCCACTACTACTAACAGGTAAAAATTCGGTAAGACCTTGGATTACACCCAAGATAAGCGCCTCAAGCCAGTTCATTCCGAATCTGTCTTGGTCTTAGGTTTGTAAAAAATAGCTACGAACTCAATAATAAACCCAAGCATTACTACCACTGGCCCCAAGGTAAGTCCCATGAAACCAAACCCATAAGGTTCCGAATCCATTGTCATAAAAATAAACCCAAGAATAAGGACCACAATGCCTACAATCATTATGATATAGTTCGCTTTACTAAATGCTAGTTTTCTTTTTTCCGACATGTTATTAATAAAGTTCGTCTAACGACATTTTTAAGTATTTCCTAATAGCTCTTAAGGAACTGAAGTATCCAACGATCATTCCTAACAAAAGGATCGATCCGTACAACATGATAAAGCCTTTTGCATCCTGCAAATCCTCTAGGCCATCAATTGTTTCGTTCATATAGAGGGTAAACCCATAAATTAAGCCACAAGATATCAGGCCCGCAAAGCAGCCATAAAGCATAGATCTCAACAAAAATGGCCGCTGAATAAACGAACCTGTGGCGCCAACCAATTGCATACTTCGAATGAGAAAACGCTGAGAAAATAAAGCCAGCTTGATCGTATTGTTGATAAGAATTACCACAACAATTAGCGCAAAGACTGCCAACGCCAACAACAGCATTCCGATTTTTGTCACGTTCTGATTTATACTTTCTACGAGACTCTCTTCATAATCTAGTTCAAAAACCCCCCTCATCGATTCTATTTCCTGCTTGATCAATTTGAGGCTGTCAGATGATTGATACGAGCCGTAAATTCTAACAGATAACAAGTCCTTTAATGGGTTATCGCCAAGAAACTCTTTAAAATCCTCGCCTGTATCTTCAATAAATTGTTGTGCAGCTTCCTCTTTTGAAATGAAATTGACCTGCGGCACATTGTCTTTGATTAGTGTGTAAGGCTTGGACGCCACAGCAGTCTGAATTTTATTGACATCAGACTTGGATATGTTCTTGTTGAGATAGATTTGAATCTCTACGCTTTCTTGGATTTGAGTCCCTAGTCTTGTGCTATGCAGTAAGATCCAGCCAAAAAGACCTAGCACGCAAAGTGCCACAGTAATACTGAAAACCACACTTGTAAAGGGATAGCTACCTAACTTTCGTTTCTTTCGAGCCTTCTTCTCTTCCATGAAGCCACGAAGTTAGCACAAAGCAGAACCAATTCTATTTATTTTGACGCAGCAATTTGAGCTCCTCTATCACACTCTGATTCTTAACCTCCGGCAGAGTTGTCAATCGATCTGTGATACCAACTCTGTAGAACTTATCGAGGTATTTCACATAAATACGGCGACCATCGGCGCTATTAATCTCAAGGATCTCGTAGGGAGCTTTGTCAAAGTCGCCACTTAGAAACAGCTTTCCGTCGTAGTATTTGTATTTGATACTCAGCGCACCTGTACTTTCATAATCTACCTTGATAGGTTTAGATGCCACCTTATCGCTAGTCTCTGGAAGGTTATCTAAGTTGGATGTCTTCAAAGCTTCTTCATCTTCAATCTCTTTGGCAATAGGAGCTTCGAAAACTGGGTTGAATGTCTCAGTCGCCGCTTCCTCTACCTC
>CAYYNA010000017.1:2575-6943 GCA_964472815.1 uncultured Roseivirgaceae bacterium | reverse complement strand
CCTCCGAATGATTTCAGTAATGCGGATTGTTGCACAAAATCGAACCAAACTGGAGACACATCGATAGCATCCAATCGTGCTTTCAATTGTGTCTTCCGGTATTCTTTTAAACCATTAATTATGTCACTCTGAAAGTCGCTTTCGGCCGTTAAACTAGGATCACTAGCTAATTCCGACTCAAAGGAGGAAGCCTCCTCGGGATTCATTCTACCGGAGTGATAAAGATCAATTTTTTCTTGCAGGCGGTGTTTCATCAATCAAAAAAATCTTCTGTTGAGTATCGTTCTTTTATTAGTGAGTCTAGTTTTTTCTTGCACTTATATTTTTTAGTCTTTGCCGTATCAGTATTTGCAAATTTCAGCTTTTTGGCTATGTCTTGCATGTTCATCCCGTCGAAATAATAGTGAGTCAGCACCTTCTTACACACGTCTCCTAATTGCGAAATGCAATCCTGCACTATTTTCAACCTTTCCTTCTCTTCATGCTGCTGGTAGTATTCCCCATCCACTTCCTCTGAGCTTAATCGACTTTTTCGATCCAACTCCTTGCGCCACTGGTTCAAACAGATACTGTATAAGTAAGTACTGATCTTCGATGTTAGAACCAAATCACCTTTGACAGCTTTCTGCCAAAACACAAGTAAAGCTTCCTGGTATACATCTTTCGCCTCCTCCTCAGTTCCATTGTTACCGAGCACAATTCGCGTCATCATCCGATAATGTTTCTTATACAGATGGTCCAAAACGCGCTCATCGCCTTTACTGATTCGCTTTAGAACCTCGCTATCCTTCATACACCCGGCTTAACCTTAATACGTGTAACAGTTGATAAGTAACCCTATTGACGAAAAATGTTAAAAATCAACAATATAAAGGTACTACAATAATCAAGTAAGCTCAATAACTTGTCGATCAGCAATGGCAAATACACGATCATGCCTCAGCGGACGAATCTTTTTCATTCCGGTAAATTGACCGAATGCCGGCAGCAGCCCGTATTCTTTGGAAAATAGAAAGCATGGCATAGTTATTCCTTGCCTTGCCTTACCTCTAATAGTGACTCCAGGATGTATGTGACCAGAAATATTGTAGTGGGCATCCTCTTCCCTGATGTGTGAAAATGAAAATGGACCTTCGATCAGCTTAGGAACTACTTTTAGCTCTTTGGGATAATCGACAAGAATGTCATGATTACCTTGAACGAGTGTAAACTCAATTTCCTTATGATAATCCAGGAAGTCGAGGAAGTCGCCCCACTCCTCATTCTTGTAACTATGGAACAAATCACCTAGAAGGAGTACTCTTTCAGGCCTATTTGCCCTGATTAGCATATCCAAGTTTTCTAAATCAACTAAATGAACTTTGCGAGATATAGGGATTCCGTGTTTTCGGAAATGACCAGCCTTCCCTAGATGGAGA
Source organism: uncultured Roseivirgaceae bacterium (assembly GCA_964472815.1). GTDB lineage: Bacteria > Bacteroidota > Bacteroidia > Cytophagales > Cyclobacteriaceae > Ekhidna. The sequence goes on along the minus strand of CAYYNA010000017.1, from coordinate 5,525 downwards.
TCTGAAAGAAACAAAACAGAGCGTTTGGACCAAAAAACAGCACGTTCAGGCAAAAGAAGCAATTCTTCACCCGCTACTTGGACTTTGGTATCACCCACCCGACGTTGACTCCTCTTCCAGGTACGGTTCCCATGCTTGAGTTCGGTAAAACCAAAAAAGATAACCTCGCACCATCAGCTTTCCATTCTCAACCCACAACTTTCCTTCATAGGTCTTCCCACTCTCAGGGTTCAAAATTATTCCGCCTTCAAATTCTTTGGAGCGCTTCTTGTATTTCATTCCAGAGATAATGTCCATGCCAATTACCAGCTGGTTTTTCAGCTCTCCTTCGCATCGTTCACACCGTTCTTCTGGCGTTCGATAAATCATTTTAGTGACCTTGCCGAAGTATTTGCCATTCTTCTCGTAGATTTCAACAACAGACTTTCTTACTCCTGTCTTGTCATCCACAGTAATCCATTTCCCCAAAGCACTGGACTGTCCATAGCTTTGCGCAGAAAATGCCATTAGAGATAGTATAAGTAACTTTTTCATGGTTGTCGAATTTCTATAACCCTATTTGACCAAAGATGATGCCATTGTCATCATTTCTAAATCAACCATCGTACGGAAGCCATGTTTGAGTCCGGTAGAAAAAAAGAAGATAACCCCTCACTTTTAGCTTATTGTCTTCGATCCACAACCTGCAATCATAGACATTTCCGTTCTCAGGGTCTAGTATTTCTCCCTTGTGAAACTCATCATCACCCTTATCATACTTCATGTCGGTGATGATCTCCATGCCAATTACCTTTTTACCATTTTTCTCCCCTTCGCATTCTGTACAGACCGGATCTGGATCTTCGCCTGGATCTCTGAAAAGTTGGATAATCTTCCCAAAGTATTTTCCGTCTTTTTGGTAAATCTCCACAATGGATCTTGGCTTACCTGATTCATCATCGATGGTCTTCCATTTCCGCACAATCCCTTGTTGAGAAAAAGCGGAGATTGATATACAGGTTACTATTAAGAATACAATTTGCTTCATGATTCAAAAGTAAGGTTAATCAAATGCTCTTTCAAGTTCCATCTGCATTTTCAAAATCCGATCAGTTACCTCTTCTGTACTGAGTCTTTGCCTTCTAATTAAGCTAACCAAAATCGGGAACGCAAAGGGTGTTGGCTTCTGAACCTCTTTCAAGACTATCTGCTGTTTGTTGATTCGCCGAATTGCATCCATGAACCTGGATTGATCAAGTTGAAGATTCATGACTTCATCAATTGATTGTTTTATCAAGAGATTTTCACTGTCGTAAGTATCAAAAACTTTATATAAAATCCCAGATGAGGCTTGCAAATGCTTTGCCCTAACGGTCTTTCCTGGATAGCCTTGAAAAATTAGCCCCGCAATGGTAGCAACATCACGAAAGGTGCGCTGTGCCATTTCCGTCATATTGATGGACTCATTGAGGTCTTCAAACAGATTTTCTTCTGAAAATAGGTCCAGTTCTAAAGCCTCCTCGATTGCAATTTCCTGATCAGAAAGTAACTCAAATCCATAATCATTCATGGAAATGGAAAAGGTGATTTTTTGATTTTTGCTTAATCGATAGGCAATAAGCCCGCCCAAGACCTCATGCACAAACATTCCTTCAAAAGTGAAGAAGAATAGGTGATGACCATAGTCAGTTTCCACCTTCTCAATTAGTAACGTATCTAGGCCCGGGACAATTGACATCTTGGACTGAAGATCAAGTATTGGCTTTATCTTCCGCAGTTCAGCCGACTCAAAGTTTCCATCTACGGCCGCTTGAAGTTTTACTCTGATCTGATCAGAAAGCAAGGAAGAGAGTGGCAGTCTTCCACCTCCCCACGCTGGAGTCTTGCCGGACTTATTCTTCGACTTCTTCACCAAAACAGACATATCCTTGATCATGACAAACTCAAGATTTTGGCCAGCAAACCAAAAATTATCACCTGGATTCAACTTAGAAACAAAGCTCTCTTCCACGGTTCCCAAGTGACCACCTGAAATGAAGCGAACGCTCATGGCTGGATCACCGACTATAGTTCCGATAGAAAGCTTGTGTCTTAGAGCTGCCTTTTTGTTGATGATCTTATAAATGCCATCGTCATTATAAACTCTGGCATACTCATCATACTCTCCCAACGTGCTCCCTCCCGTTGTGATAAACTCTAGCGCCCAATTCCATTCGGAGGCAGTAATCAGTCTAAAGCAGAAGGTCTCCTTAATTTCTTGCAGGATCTCCATCGGCCTAAAACCTCCACTGACAGAAAGTGTAACCAAGTACTGAACTAGCACATCCATACATCTTTCCAATGGCTTCCTCTGCTCAAATTTTCCCTCCTTGATTGAATCTCTGAGAGCTGCACCTTCAATTAGTTCTAATGAATGAGTAGGAACAAAATAGATCCTACTTATTTCCCCAGGCCCGTGACCACTTCTTCCCGCACGCTGTTGGAAACGTGATACGCCCTTTGGTCCGCCAATCTGAATAACGGTATCCACAGGCCTAAAATCAACTCCCAGATCTAGGCTTGAAGTACATACTACCAATTTCAATTTACCCTCGTGCAATGCATCCTCCACCCACAGTCGTATGTTCTGATCCATCGATCCGTGGTGCATAGCCATGATTCCCGCGAGCTCGGGTGATTCTTTCAAAATCGCCTGATACCAAAGTTCTGTTTGAGATCTTGTATTTGTAAACAATAGTGTGGTATGGCTCTCATGAATAATTGGCAGTACCTTATCTATTAGTCTGGTACCTAGATATCCTGACCATGGAAATCGTTCTACTTCATCAGGTAAGATGGATTCAACCACTATCTTCTTTTCGATATCGGCTTTAATAGTGACAGCATCTTTATTGAGCTCCTCGCCCAGCAGCACACGCTTAGCTTGAGGCAGATTTCCAATAGTTGCGGAGATACCCCAGATTTTGAGCTT
>CAYYNA010000017.1:0-2475 GCA_964472815.1 uncultured Roseivirgaceae bacterium | reverse complement strand
TATGATTTCCTTATTGCTCCGCATAAAACAAAAAACCCTGCCTAAAAAGACAGGGTTTCAATTTATCTAAAGTTCTTACTACTTCAAATCGTCAATCTTAGCATCCACCTCTGCTTTGCTTCCTCTTAAAGTATCCACTCTCAAAGTAGTTTCGCCATTGGTTACTTCTTCAACAGTTACGTACGCCTCAACCTCCTCGTTCTCGATAGATTTCATTTCAACTCTGATCTCTTTTGTTTTAGAAATCTCTTCAACATCAGAGGCCATCACTGATGCTGTCACTTCCAAAGATGCTGTCTCTCCATGACCACCAGATCCGTATACTTCGCCCAAAATTGGAGCTATCACTAGACCAACCAAACAAGTAAGCTTAATCAAAATATTCATTGAAGGTCCTGAAGTATCTTTAAATGGATCGCCTACTGTATCTCCTGTAACTGCAGCTTTGTGAGCATCTGATCCTTTGTAAGTCATTTTGCCATCAATCTCTATACCTGCCTCGAATGACTTCTTAGCATTATCCCAAGCACCACCTGCATTGTTTTGGAAAATCGCCCATAGCACTCCAGAAACTGCAACACCTGCCATGTAGCTACCTAGTGCTTCAGGTCCCATAAGGAAGCCTATGAGAATAGGAGCGATGATGGTAATTGCTCCTGGCAACATCATTTCTTTCAAAGCTGCTTTGGTTGAAATATCCACACATTTGCCATACTCAGGTTGTCCTGTGCCTTCCATAATTCCTGGAATCTCTTTGAACTGCCTTCTTACCTCTTTTACCATCTCCATAGCCGCTTTACCTACTGACCTCATGGCTAATGCCGAGAAGACTACAGGAATCATTCCTCCAATAAACAATGCAGCCAGAACATCTGCTTTGAAAATGTTGATTCCGTCTATTCCGGTAAATGTTACATAAGCTGCAAAAAGAGCAAGAGCTGTTAGTGCAGCAGAAGCAATAGCAAAACCTTTACCTATCGCAGCAGTGGTGTTTCCTACAGAATCCAGAATGTCTGTCTTTTCTCTTACCTCCTCAGGAAGCTCACTCATTTCTGCGATACCACCTGCATTATCAGCGATTGGTCCAAACGCATCAATAGCCAGCTGCATTGCAGTAGTAGCCATCATTGCTGATGCAGCGATTCCTACTCCATAAAACCCGGCTAATTCATACGCTCCCCAAATTGCACCTGCAAAAAGTAAGATTGGACCGAAGGTGGAAATCATACCAGTCGAGAGACCTGCAATGATATTTGTAGCTGCACCAGTGGCAGAGTTTTGGACAATATCCACGACAGGCTTTTTACCTAAGCCTGTGTAGTACTCAGTCATATATGAAATGGCGCCACCAACAAAAAGACCAACCAACACTGCTCCGAAAACCGCATTTGAGGTGACCGTTAAATTACCCTCACCGAAGAAATTCATGGTCATTTCAGCTGGGAGAATCCAGTTGATCAAGAAGTAACATGCCACAGCTGTCAATACAATTGATCCCCAGTTTCCTCTATTCAATGCTGCTTGCACCTGAGCCTCCTTCGAATTATCATCCGAAACTTTGATCAGCATTGTTCCTAAAATGGAGAAAACAATACCAACACCCGCAATCACTAACGGTAACAAAATTGGTCCAATACCATTGAACGCATCGTCGATTGATCCGCCCATATCTCTTATTACGTAATTTCCAAGAACCATGGAAGCAAGAACAGTCGCTACGTACGACCCAAATAAATCAGCTCCCATACCAGCCACGTCTCCAACATTGTCTCCAACATTGTCAGCAATTGTTGCAGGGTTTCTAGGATCATCCTCAGGAATACCAGCCTCTACTTTTCCCACTAGGTCTGCACCAACATCAGCCGCTTTAGTATAAATACCTCCACCAACTCTGGCAAAAAGTGCGATAGATTCTGCACCAAGCGAAAAACCTGCAAGCGCTTCTAGGACGATGGTCATGTCATTAGTATTCGTCCAGGTTCCACCCATAAAATACTGAAACAGGAGAATGAATATTAGAGACAAGCCAAATACAGCCAAACCCGCAACACCGAGACCCATCACAGTTCCACCAGTAAATGAAACTTGTAGTGCTTTAGAAAGCGACTTTCTTGCAGCTTGAGTTGTTCTTACATTTGCCGCTGTAGCAATCCTCATCCCAATATTTCCAGCCCAAGCAGAAAAGAACGCTCCGATCAGGAACGCCACGATGATGAACCAGTGGGTTGTTTCAACTAAAGAAGAGATCACCCCCAGCAATACTCCAGCAATGACAACAAAAATGGCAAGGATACGATATTCTGCTCCTAAGAAGGCTAAGGCTCCTTCTCTGATGTAATTAGCAAGAGTTTGCATTTTCTCCTCACCGGCATCCTGATTGTAAACCCAACGAGATTTTACGATCATCACAAGCAGACCGATGATACCCAGAACGGGTACTAAATAGAGTATTTTATCCATGATTTTTTAAATGGT
>CAYYNA010000016.1:24828-30034 GCA_964472815.1 uncultured Roseivirgaceae bacterium | reverse complement strand
AAGTTTACGCAATCCGCGATACCGATGGTGATTGGAAAGCTGATGAAAGCTACGTCATAGCTAAAGGCTTGCAGATGCCCAATGGAGTGGCCTTTAACAACGGGTCTTTGTATGTTGCAGAGGTTTCCAAACTTTGGCGATTTGATAACATTGAAGAGAATCTTGCTACGCCTCCAGAGCCAGTTTTGATCTATGAGGATTACCCAGCTGATCGTCATCACGGATGGAAGTTTATTGCTTTTGGACCAGACGGAAAGCTTTATGTGCCTGTAGGTGCTCCTTGTAACATCTGCGAAAGTAAAAATGAAATGTACGCCAGTATCACACGGATGGATGCTGATGGATCAAACAGGGAGGTATTTGCGCACGGAGTTAGAAATACCGTTGGGTTTACTTGGCATCCGGAAACTGGGGAGATGTGGTTTACGGACAATGGGAGAGACCTACTTGGTGACGATGAACCTCCTTGCGAGCTTAATCGCGTTACGGAGGCTGGGCAGCATTTTGGCTATCCCTATTGCCATGCAGGATACTTGAAAGACCCTGAATTTGGTGATAAGTATCCGTGTTCGGATTTTATCGAGCCTGTTCAAAACTTAGGACCACATGTCGCTCCCCTAGGAGTGAAGTTCTGCACAAGTGACGCTTTTCCTGGAACCTATAGCAATGTGGCGTTCATTGCTGAGCATGGATCGTGGAATAGATCATCAGAGGCTGGGCATACCGGGCATAAGATCACGATGGTGAGAGAAGAGAATGGTCAAGGTATTGCTTATGAAGATTTTGCAGTTGGCTTTTTAAATAAGGAGACAAATAGAGCATGGGCACGACCAGTAGATTTACTTTTTGCTCCTGATGGATCCATGCTGGTTTCTGATGATTTAGCGGGGACGATTTTTAGGATTTACTACAAAGGGTAATTAATCTTCCAGATAAAAGATAATGGTGGAGACAACTCGCACTTTCTTGTAGACTCCTGAGTTGGGATCTCGATCATAAATGGAAAAAAGCCCTTGATTCGCGTTTTTTATTTTGCCAACCTTTGAACCAGAGTCCCTAGCAAACTTGTCTGCAACCTCTCGTGCATTTTTGGTTGCTTCTTCGATCATCTCGGGTTTAATCTCATTTAGTTTTGTGTAGGAGTACTGAATTGGCTGCCAGGTATTCTTAGAACTAATTAAGATTCCTTTGCCCACCAAACTTGAGATAGCTTCAATTGCTTCGTTGAGCTTCTTTATTTCAGAAGTCCGAATAGAAAAATCAACCTTTGCTACGTATCTATCTTGGTTGTAATTATTACCACTATAGAGTTGTGCGCGGCTATCTTGTATATTAGGAATTCCCACAGTTACCTCTTCTTCATCAAACCCTCTGAGCGCAAAGAACTCCTTAACTAGGTTCGTTTGATTTTCCAGTGAAACCCGAATCTGGTTTAGTTCATTACCAGAAAGAGTGAGCTCGAGCGGGCAAAAGGCTTGATCAGAAAGAACCTCTCTTTCTGCAAGTCCCTTCACATTTACTACTCGATCCATTTTCTTTCCTGCGACATAAGTCTGGCCAATAAAGTAGCCTGCAAAGGCTATACTAATACTAATAAGTAGGGAAGGGATCAGGTCTAATTTCATAGTTGAATAGGCTTATTCATCCCAAAGGGTCTCCAAGGTGTATCCTTTGCTTGAAGCATTAAAAAATGTACCATCCACAATACGCTCTGCTTTATCTTGATTCTTAATCAATTCCATTTCGTCATCACTTAAAGTGATTTTTTGCGCGGCAAAATTCTGCTCTAGCCTTTTCGGGTTGGTGGACTTAGGGATTACCGAGGTGTCCCGCTGTAAAGCCCACGCAATCAGGATCTGAGCGGGTGATGCCTTGTGGCTATCTGCAATGGATTTTATGACTTCATTTTCTAGTGGCACGGGTTCATCTGATCGCTTCATTGCATCCGGACGATCCATAGATCCAAGCGGGGAATAGGCCGTGACATGGATGTCATTTTGGTGGCAATAGTCCACTAAACCTTGCTGCTGAAGATAGGGGTGAAGTTCGATCTGGTTATTCTCAGGCTTTTGACCTCCAAGATTTATCAGTGTCTGAATCTTCTTTTCACTGAAGTTTGAAACACCAATGTGTTTTGTGAGACCTGAAACTTGTAGTTCCTGCATAGCTATCCACGTTTCTGCCAATGTAACGTCTTCCAATGACAGATACTCCTCCTCATTTTGAGGAAAACCAATACCTGGCTTGAAGGCAACAGGCCAATGAATTAAGTAAAGATCCAGATATTCTAATCCGAGATCATTTAGTGTCTTTTCCAGTGCGGGTTTAGTGTCCTCTTTCTTGTGAGCATTGTTCCAAAGTTTGGAAGTGATCCATAGCTCATCTCGTTTGACAATACCTCTGTCAAGGCAGTCTTTTATACCTTCTCCAACCTCATTTTCATTCCCATAGATAGCCGCACAGTCAATATGCTTATACCCAATTTCAATGGCTTGAATAACCGCCTTCTTTACTTCACCAGGAGCAGATTTCCAGGTACCCAAACCAAAGGCAGGCATTAGATCTTTGTTGGAGTAGGTGAGTGTTTTCATGAGATTATACTTACTTGTTTCAGAAATCAAGTTAGTGATAATCGTTTATAATCCACCAATGTCTTCCTTTCTCAAAAACCCCTTGATGCCACTTACTGTCTCTACCCTTGCATACTGATGATTGATCGCTTTGAGTATGACTATTTCATCGCTATCAAGTGTATCAATTGCTTTGGCTTGAGGCCGCATTTGAGATTTCAAAATCAATGGACTTTTAAGTACTAGTTGATTTCCAAGGTTGTTCGTTTCAGGCGGTGTAAATGCAGGATCATCATATGCTGGAACGATAAAATGGTAGGGATCAAACGGGCCGTTGTTATAAATACCAAAGTGCAAGTGTGGTGGTGTGGTCCTAGCATTCCCTGTATTTCCAACAGTCCCAATAGTGTCTCCTGGATAAACCGTTTCGTACCTTTTGACCAGTTGATCCTGCAAGTGTGCAAAGTATAGGTTGTTTCCTGTCTTCCGATCTCTCAGCCAGATTACTTTTCCACCAATACCTCTTGTTCCCACAAAGCGTACATCTGCCTTAATTGGAGCAATAATTGGAGTATGTCGTTTTGCGAAAATGTCGACCCCATGATGAACCCTTCTGCCTCCGTCCCTGGCGTCACCAAAGACGCTCCCAATTGCTCTCTTATCTTTTCCCGCTACCGGAAATGCTAGCGTTGGTTTGTTTTCGATGGTGATAGAAAATTTGCCTCCCCTTAGCAATTCGGGTTGAAGTCTGAGTAGGTAAGAAGCATCTCTTCTTGGTTGAAAGGTTAAGTCCAGCAGGCTGTCAGCAGATGCTACCTGCAAGTAGTCTTTGAGGGAGTCATTCCTTACTCTAAAGAGATCTACAAAGATTTTTGCAGTATCAGTGCTTAGTAATTCAATGTCTATGACGATCTGTTGGCCTCTTTTGACGTCAAAGCGATAGCCATGTGCATCAGGTAGTTTAGGCGAAATATCAAATGATTCTTGATAGGGTAGGTCTATGAGAATTTGCTCATTGAAGGGTTTGTCTGCGGCAAGCATCCAATCTTTTCCCAACGCGGTATTGAGTAAGTCAGCTTTTTTCAGCGAGTACCAATAGGCTTCATGGTCATTTCTGGGATAAAATGGCTTTTCTATAATCTCTTGCTTGCAACCAGAAAAAAGTACTAATGAAGAAAGTGAGAGGATGAATACTCTGAATAGCATATCCCCATTACGAAGAAAACGTTCGATGCGTTCTCAATTATCTGCGGGAGGAAGTTGTTCTCCTAATTTATACCTGATCTCTTCAGTCACCTTCCCTTTCTTATCGTAGTATTTCCATGTACCGTCTCGCTTGTTTCGAATGTACTTCCCTTCATACTCGACTTGTCCATTTTTATAGTACTTTGTAAATGGTCCATGCAGTCGATCTAGTTCGTAGAACTTCCTCGCTTCCACTTTTCCATTGGGGAGATAATCGATCGCTTCCCCATACTTCCTACCTTTCACAAAGGTCACCTCGTGGATTTTCTTGCCTTTTTCAAATTCTGTTCGGACACCTTCCAGCTTGCCTTTTTCGTAGTTTTCTATCAGCATCAGTTTTTCTTTTTCATCCCAAAACGTCCAGGTCCCCTCAGGTCGCTCGTCTTTGAGCTGCTTTTCTACGGTTTTGCTTCCTTTCTCAGAAAATTCTTTGATCAGTACGTCCATCCCGCTATTGGAATAGGTGGCTTCTCTTTGTACAGCACCTGTGGGATAAAAGTCCATGTTTTTTCCCACACGATAGCCGTTACGATAGTCGTATTTGCTTTTCAAACTGCCCGTCTCAAAGTACGCTAGGTATTCGCCAGAAAGCCCACCTTTCTTATAAACTCCAGTAGATTTCAGTTGACCATTTTCGTGATATGTCTTGAGCGTACCAGACTTACTTCCTCGCTCATTGAGAACTTCCATCTCCAGTTGCCCAGAAGGATAGTAGGTCTTGTATTCGCCATTGAGCAGTCCATTCACGTACTCGGCTTGTAGCTTCAATGTCCCAGTTTCATAATACTGCTTAGTGAGGCCGTTTGGCTTGCCATTCTTATAAAAGGTTTCTTCCGATACCTTTCCATTTTCGAAGTAGCTAAAAACCTGCCCGTCTGGTTTCCCTTTTTGAAACTGCGTAGTGCCCTTAATTTTTCCTTCTTCATCGTAGAGCTTGATTGTCCCTACGAGGGTATCATCCTTGAAGGTGGCTTCTTGAAGAAGGGTGCCATTTGCTGCATACACTTTTGTAATTCCTTGACGAAGATTGTCGACATATTCAGTGGTGCGCTGGAGAGATCCATCTGCGTAGAAGTTGGTGAATAAGCCGTCTTTGTTGCCATTCTCAAAAAGTCCAGTCACAATTGTATTACCGAGCAAATCAAACATCTTGTAAGCTCCATCCACCATGGAAGAGTCCTTGTTTAGAATGAAATATTCTTCTTTGAGTTGACCTTGCTCGTAATATGTTTGGATTTTTTGCTTCTCCTGAGACTTTGCCAAGCAAATGATGGCTAAAGCCATAAGTGATAGGTAGATTCGAGGTTGCATAACACGAAGTTTGGTAGAACAAATGTATAAACGGAAAAAGATAGTATGAAAGTACTTTTGGTTGGGGTTGGTTTAATCAA